>JAGVOC010000118.1 GCA_020052975.1 Desulfobacterales bacterium
GGATTTTTTATCTTCGGCTTTTACTCTTCGTTCAAGTTTCTTTATATCCTCTTCGGGTGGAAGCTCTTCCGGCCTGATGTCGCTTTTCGCAAGCACGTCTCGTACGTCCAGGTTATTCTTTACATGTTCATTTGCAATGCGTGATTCACCGAACAAATTATTCTTTTTAACATTGAAATTAGTGATCTCGGTGGCCAGATCTTTGGCTTTAATAGTAATTGTCGGTAGAAAATCAGCAAGCGGACGATTTTCCGGTATGCCAATTTTCTTCTTCATTTGCAGTGTCGTCAATCCGCCAAAAAGTGCCTTGTCCCCCATGCTGCGTATGCGACCGAATCCTTGACTATCCACGCCGCGTTCGAAAATAAGCTTTGAAAGTTCTGTTTCTGTTTCGACAAGCTTTTGTCGAGCATGCAACCTTTCAACAAGATTGATACGCTGTTCCAGCATTTCCTGCTTACGAGTCTGAAGTGCGAAATAGCTCTGTGCGAAAGCGATCTGCTCTTTGCGCGGGTCGCCGTTCTGCGCAATAAGGTAGCAGGCATATCGGGTAAGCATAATATCATCGATTTCTTTAGTTGCGCTTTTCGGCATAGAGATCGTTTTGCTGACGTCAGCAAAATGATCTGCAACAATCTGACCGCTATTTTTGCACGCAATTTTTGCCTTTTCAATAACCTGCTCGAAATTTCGCCATTGAGTGTAATCCAATAATATTTGCATATCACGCGCAAGCCAATATTCCACCCCGTTTTCTTCATAAGCCGTATCCTCAAAATTTATTCTAAGCCTTGCAACCAATTGTTTTTCCATGAAATAACCCTCTATTTAAAAAGCCGAGTAATTTATTGACCTCAACAAAATAGTTAAACGATTAATAACACATTAAACTAATTGCCATCGTATCAGGAACAACTCGTTTTTTTCAATTCTTTGTTTGAGACGTGCTTCTATCTCCTCAATCAGTTTATCTTTCCGAACATCCACTTCATCCTGAGACTGAAACAGGTTCATGCGCAGGGCGTTTCGTTTCTTTTCCATCTCTTTGATATGACGCTGGGCCTTTACCTTAAATCCTTTTTTTAACGCGGTAAGCAGAACCTCCCCTTTTGAATTTCTGGTGATGGATTTTGCCAGATGCTTAAAAATGTTCAAGTCGTTTATTTCTTTGTTGATATTTTCGATATCTTCAGCGGAATACCGCTTCTCCTGTTTTTCAAAAAGAGGCGATTCGGTTTCACCGTCTGTTTCCTCTTCATCAATCCACTCGTCTGTCCATTCATCGGTGACTTCATCATAAGCTTCAAAATCCTGCGAAATAACGGATTCTATCTCTTCCTTATTTTCCTGAAGGTTTTTAAGTGTCTCAAGCTTTGATGCCAACGCCTCAAGTGTTCCTGCAATCGCAAAAGTTGACGAGGCAAGGAGCCGTCGCAGAATCAGGGTCATCAGTTGACGCTGGCTTGCCGGTAGAGCATACAGATTATTCCGCTGTAAGTAGGATGATACCAGATCATAGAGCTTTTGTTCTTCAGGGGATGGAATAAATTCCTGCGTAATTGCCAGGCGATTTGTAAATTTTATGTATTCAAGCACCTGCCGGCGAAGCGTTCTTTTACAGACAGGTTTCAGACGGTTTTTTAAGTCTTCAAAACTGTCTTCACCGGTCAGGCGTGAAAACTGATGCTTATAACTTTGCAGATCACCGAATGTATAATCATCAATAATGCTGACAAGACCATACAACTCAAGGAGTGAGTTCTGTAAAGGGGTTGCCGTAAGAAGGATTTTCGGGGCGTGAGAGACGGCTCTTTTGACGGCATTTGAAATTTTGTTGGTCGGTTTATAGACATTGCGCAATCTATGGGCTTCGTCAATCACCACCAGATCCCAGTTGATCCGGGTTATGTAAGGCTCTTTTGCCCGTGCAAAATGATACGAGCAGATAACGATTTGTTCCTGTTCAAAGAGGTTGAGATTCCCTTTTTTGATTTCCTGATTAAAAGATGGGGTTTCAAGAATAATGGATGATAGAAAAAACTTGTCCAGCAGTTCCTGATTCCATTGCTTTCGAAGATTTGAAGGCACTATTATGAGAATCTTCTTTTTTCTTTCAGCCCATTTCTGCGAAATGACAATTCCCGCTTCTATGGTTTTTCCGAGCCCAACCTCATCAGCAAGGATAGCGCCTTTTGAAAGAGGCGATTTGAACGCGAATAAGGCAGCTTCAACCTGATGGGGATTTAAATCAACCTTGGCATCGAGCAGAGATGAAGCCAACTTTTGAAGGCTGTCGGACGAGCTCCTTTTAGTCAGCTCATAGGCAAAATATTTTGCATGATATCCGGTGATGCTCGTCATTTTGCAGTATCCGTTCGGAGTAAAAGAAAGCCACAGAGAATATATAGCTGATTCTTCTATCAAAACAAACGACATTCTGCAATATTTTGCTTAAAAAGGAGTATGTAAGAAGGAATTTCAGGGGAATTCTATTTCAAGGCTGTACCGCATCATACTAACCTGTACGGGCAATAGGTTCTCTTTTGTTGGTATATAAAACAAAAATCAACTGAGGGGAGTGCCAGGTTTAACTTTTTTATCAAGAGTCGCAACGGTGCAGCCGTTTTCATCGGTTGCAGCAAGCAGCATGCCGTTTGATGTAATACCCATGATCCTGGCCGGTTTCAGGTTTGCAACAACAATCACTTGTTTTCCTTCGAGATCTTCCGGAGCATAGCTTGAAGCGATGCCGGCCACTATGGTTCTGGTTTCCCCGATATCAATTTTAAGTTTTAGAATTTTTTTTGCTCCGGGAATCGATTCCGCCTTTAATATCGTTGCAACTCTTAAATCAATGTTACTGAGCAGTTCCAACGTTATTTCCGGTTTTATACACGGCGTAATGGCTTCTGTTTTCTTTTCGGTCAATGATGATTCCATCTTTTTTTTATCGATTCTCGGGAAAAGTGTTATTGATTTCGGAAGGCTTGTTCCTGCCTTGATGCTGTTCCAAATTTTAATATTTGTTAAATCATAAAACGGTTTTTCATGATCCTGACCCAGATGATACTGCATTGTTTTTGCAGTATCAGGCATAACCGGATAGATAAGGCCTGATACAACCCTTAATCCTTCAAGAAGATCATATATGACGAATTCAAGCTCTTTTCTGCTGGTTTTCTTTTTTGCAAGAACCCATGGAGCAGTTACATCAACGTACTTATTCATGAGGCTGATAAATTCCCAAACCGAAATCAAAGCTTTGTGAAAGGAGAAATTATCCATCGCTTTTTCATATTCTTCAACAGCGGCTGACGCCTGGAGTTTAAGGCCGCCCCTGAGTTCGCCTTCGGTTTCAGGATCAATTTCAGGAACAACTCCTCCCAAATATTTATGAGCCATTGTTATTACCCTTGAAAACAGATTTCCGAGATCATTTGCAAGGTCTGAATTAACACGCGTAACAAGAGCTTCTTCATTGAAACTGGAGTCAAGACCAAAGACCATTTCCCGCATCAGGAAAAACCTGAAAGCGTCTAGTCCATAAATGTTTTTGAGTGAAAGAGGCTCAACGACATTACCGAGACTCTTTGACATCTTACTCTCATCTACATTCCAGTAACCGTGAACATTAAGATTTTTGTATACCGGTATTCCTGCGGCTTTGAGCATTATAGGCCAGTATATTCCATGGGGTTTTAATATGTCCTTTGCAATAACATGCTGTGCAGACGGCCAGAATTTCCTGTACAGCGCACCATCCGGATATCCGAGGGCCGAGACATAGTTAAGCAGAGCATCAAACCATACATAAGTTACATATTTATCATCAAACGGAAGAGGAATTCCCCATTCGAGACGTGTTCTGGGGCGGGATATACATAAATCTTCAAGAGGCTCTTTTAAAAAAGATAACACCTCATTTTTATAACGTTCAGGCCTTATGAATTCGGGATTTTGCCTGATGTGGTCAATAAGCCAGTCCTGATAGCGGCTCATTCTGAAAAAGTAATTTGATTCACTAATGGTTTCGGGTTCGGTTTCGTGATCCGGGCATTTGCCATTTACCAGTTCCCGTTCAGTATAAAAACGTTCGCAGCCAAAACAGTAAAGCCCTTCATATTCGGAAAAATAAATATCCCCGGAATCATGTATTTTCCGCAGGATTTGCCGGACTACAGCTATGTGCGAAGGGTCGGTCGTCCGGATGAAGGAACTATACTCAATATTTAATTCCGGCCACAGGTCTTTAAATAGGCTGCTTATTTTATCAACATAAATCCGAGGGCTCAGACCTTCATTTTTTGCTGCGCGTTCGACTTTGTCGCCGTGTTCATCCGTGCCGGTAAGAAAAAAGAAATCTTTGTTCTGCATCCTGTTGTAACGGCAAATTACATCGGCAACAATAGTGGTGTATGCATGCCCAAGATGAGGTTTTGCATTCACATAATAAATCGGAGTTGTAATATAAAAGGTGCTGCTCATTCCGCTCCCTGATATTTTTTCATATCTGAATCAATGTCAAGCTCTTCGTGTGTCTCATTATTCGTTGTATTATTGTTAAATATTACCTTTTCATAATATTCCTCTTCAGGAATTCTTTCAATATCTGCAATTTCAGGAGAATCCTCCCTTACGGATTTATCCCTGCATGGAATTTCCTGGTATACTCCGTGTTCATATGTAAGACAGCACATGAGTCTCCCGCATTGTCCGGAGATTTTGGTCGGGTTTAAAGAAAGGCTTTGATCTTTTGCCATTCTGATAGAAACAGGCCAAAACTTATCCATGAATAAAGAGCAGCAGATCTCCCGACCGCACCTTCCGAGTCCTCCGCACATCTTGGCCTGGTTTCGTATTCCAACCTGTCTCATTTCAATCCTGACAGAGAGCTCCTTTACAAGCATTTTAACAAGTTGTCTGAAATCGACACGCCCTTCAGCAGTAAAATAGAATGTGAGTTTGCTTGCATCAAAGGAGCTTTCCACTGAAAAAAGATTCATTTTAAGGTCAAGCTCTTTTAAACATTTAAGGCAGAAGGCTTGCGCATTTTTCTCTATTTTGGCATTTTTTTCTTTTTGCTGGTAATCCTTTTCGTTTGCAAGGCGAATCACTCTTTTAAGTGGTTTGTCGGGAAGCTTATCGCAGGGGACAGGTGTAACCGCTACAGTACCAAAGCCCAATCCCTGCTCGGTCTCAACGATTACATGGTTTCCAATAGTTAGCACAAACGCGCCGATGTCGAAATCATAAACTTTCCCGGCTGGTTTGAATCTGATGCCTACAATTTTCATATATGAAGCCCGGAAGAGCGGACTATTTTCTCCTTACTAAGTAATGATGGCCTTTTTACGAGTCCATCAGATTTGACGGCTTCGTAAAAAGTCATTCTGCTGTGTTGCACTTCATCTTTCGTCATTACAGCGTACCAGTAAGTACGCTTCATTCCTCAAGATTTGTGCGCCTTGCATAATGAACTTTTTTCTTTGCCGTCTGAATTTCGACTTCTTGCGAGTCCATCAGATTTGCACAAGCTTTAAAACAAGTGTTTCGGCAGTCAATCTCAAATTTCCATTTGCCCGTATGGCTTGCCGGGCTATTTGGATTTCTTCGGATTTTGATATAAGGCTTTGTTCGGAGTGCTTTTTATAAGAGGTTTGCATTTTGTCTGAAAGATCAATAAAAATAATTTTATCAGGATAGTGCCTGAAAACAGCCATATCCCTGTACCAGATATTGATTGTCTCTAAAGAGTCGAGAAAATCATCCTTGTCTTTTGAAAGCCTTTCAGCAAATGCAAGACATCTTCCTGTATCTTTCAGAGATAAAGATTCTAATTCGCTTATAAGCCAATCCCTTTTTCTCAGCAGTTTGCTGCTGCTGATATTGAATGCCCCGGATAAGCTCCCATTAGACATACCCGCAAAAATGTCTGCGGCAACGGGGTCAATCCCTTTGCTTTCAAAAAGCATCTGAGCAATTTTTTTCCGGGAAACAGGGTTAAACTTTATGTTCTGGCAGCGTGAAGAAACAGTTGAAATAAGATCTGTTTTTTCGGTGGCGGTAAGAATCAGAATTGTTCTGTCAGGAGGCTCTTCCAGTATTTTCAAAAGAGCGTTGCCTGCCGCCATATTCATGGCCTGTGCATCCGATATTATAACTACCCTTATCTTTGCCTCATAGGGTTTCAGGGACAGTATCCCGCACAGGTCACGAATCTGGGATATCCTGATATTATAACCGGAAGGCTTAATCTGGATAATATCAGGGTGGCTGTTTGACAGAATTTTTCTGCAAGAACTGCAAATACCGCAAGGCTCTGATATCTTATGATTATCTGGTAACCCCGTTTTCCCTGAATTTACAGGCGGTTGTTCCGGGCCGTCCCCCAGACAATTGCATGCCATGGCAAATATTCTTGCCGCAGTCTGTTTTCCAACACCTTCAATACCTGTGAAAAGGAGCGCATGCGGAATGGTTCCTTTCCTCAGAAAGGCAGTTAATATCCGGGTTGGTCTTCTTTGATCAGTTATAGATTCGAAACCAGGCACAAATTAACGATCTACCCGTTCTTTCAGCTCTTTCCCTGATTTGAAAAAGGGGAGCTTTTTAGGCCTGATGGTAACCTTTTCGCCGGTCTTGGGATTTCTGCCAGTATAACTCTTGTAATTTTTTACAAAAAAACTACACAGACCGCGAATTTCAATTCTGTCTTCCAGTGCCATGGAGTCTGCCATGGAGTCAAAAAATATCTGAACAACCTTTGCTGCTTCTGCTTTTGATATGTCCGCTTCATTTTTGAGGGCCGAAATTAACTCCAGTTTATTCATATTTCCTCCTTGAAAAAAATTACCTTAATCTTTCCATCTATCTTTTAAATAAAAGTTTATAGTAAGTCAAGCAGTTATGATAATTATCGTGTCAGAATCTCAACATCTTGCTCATCCACTTCAACTGAAGCGAACTGGGAAAGGGCTTCAATGCTGACTATTACGCGTCCGATTCCCCTGTATCTAACGAATGTTCCGATGACGCCCTCAAGCGGGCCGGATATTACAACAACCCTGTCTCCTTTCTTAAAATCGGTTCCGGTTAATACTTTGTTATCTCCTGATACCATGATTCTGAGCGATTCTATCGTTTCGGATGAGACAGGAACCGGTCCGTTCCTGGTTCCAATAAGACGAACAGCGCCCGCGGTTTTAACAATTTCTATCTGGTTTGATGGTGTGCGATCTGATCTCACAAAAATGTATCCGGGGAAAAGGGGCACCCTTATCATGGCTTTTCTGTCGAGACGCCTGCTTCTCACCAGAACTTTCGGCAAAAAAACTTCTATCGATTTTTTTATTAATCCCTCGTACACCACATTCTCAAACCTGCTTTTGGTGTGAAGGACGTACCATGAAGGAATGAATAACTCTGTCATTCTGTGTTCCCTGATCCTTTATCCTCTAATTGCCGATTCCTCCCAAGCCGGTAAAATTTACCATGAAGAAATATTTTTTGTCATTAACCTCATCTGTATATTTAACATCGATCGACCAGCACTGGGCAGTATACAAAAATCCCAACCCCGTTCTTATTCTTATGTTATCCCTGAGATTTTCTTCATAATCGGCATTAATAGAAAGCTTCTCAGTTATTTTGATTTTAAGGTTAGAAAGCAAAGATTCTATTGAATCACGTTCGAACCTGTATTCAGCAGAGATTGAGTCACCTCTTGCGTCAAATATTGTTCCTGCGCCATTTCTAGAAATAAATTTACTGTCGTACTGGGACCATTTTGCATCTGTTGATAGAGATAGATATTTAAGAGGGGTTAATTTCAGCTCGCCATATATTGGGGAAAAAGGCCTCCTTGATTTTTTATTTGCCCAGTTTGCGGGACTATCCTCTTTTTCTTCATTGATATCAAAGCTTTGTTCCAGTTTTATTCTTAAAAATTCATTGTAATTAAAAGAGGGCTTCTCTTCTGTTATGCTGCCGTTTGAGCTGGGATTCCTTAAAGGTTTTTTTGAAGTAAAAGTGTTTATTAATGAATAAGTTACAAGGTTGCTTTTAACAATGCGGTCGAGGCTGTCAAAGTTTGGATATCCGGCCTGATCTTTATCAGGTATGAACTGGTAAATGATTTGAGGTTTAATTGTATGCTTTATGCTGTCCAGGCTTTCCCCGTTTAATTTAAACACGCTGTATACTTCCGTGGAAAGGTCAAGCTTAACATCATACATTTCCCTGTTGTGGGTCTTCTCTGTTATCTGGATGTCACTTGACGGATCGATATACCAGGTAGTATGCCTTAAGCCTAAAGATGGTTCGAATGAGAAATAATTTCTGAATCTGTAGGGGAGATAAACCCTTGGATAAAAGTCTGCTCGTTGGCCCGATGTTCCATCTTTCCTGTAAAAATTGGTATATTCCGAGTCAAGGTCAGCATAGAAAGGTGTGCCTGATATCTTTTGCTTTGATGCATTAAACTCGATTAACGGGAGCATGTGCAGGGTGTTGTCTGTGTCTTTCCAGCGCCTGTTAACAACATTATCATACCAGCGGGCTTCCGCATTCAGAGAATATGAAGGCCAGTTTTTATTGAGATTCACCCTGTTTGTTCTTACCGGATCATCGTAGTTGTCGATTTCTCTTCCGAAATATTTTTTATAGTAACTTTCGGTTGCGTCAAAACCATTGTAACCGTCCTTAAATTCATGAAGGTAGTCCTGATCGCTTACAATATCTATATCAACTTTTGCGTTGAATCCATCGGGCAATTTCTGATCATGCTTCATTCTGAGCCAGTACCTGTCGGAATTGGGACGTAAATAACTGTCATCTGAATATCCCCATTTTTTGCCGGAATCATTTGTACCGTCATCCTGTTTCCTGTCATGAAGAAAATCAAACATCAGGGTTCCCTTGTTCTGTTTGCTTAAAACATAACGGTATTCAAATCCTGCTTTTTCACCACGCTCGCTCATATGGTGAGCATAAAAGGTTGCATCGGAGCTTTCATTTATTGCCCAGAAAAAGGGCTGGTTGTATTCTATCCCTTTCCTTTCGGATTGTCCCATTTCGGGTGCCAGAAGACCTGATTGTCGCTTTATTTTTGCAGGAAAAACAAGAAAAGGCGTATACATTACCGGCAATTTTTTTGTCCAGAATGTCGCGTGGTTTATAAAGCCATATCCTTCGACATCTACTGTAAGCTTTTTGCCTGTAACTTTCCAATCCGGTGTTACGCCATCACAGGTTGAAACGGTAGCTTCTTCAATCAAATAGCTTTTCTCACCTGTTTTTTCGATTGATTTGCCGCTTATATTAAAGTTATTTTCTTTAAGAAATATTGTCCCGTCATGCACTGTACCGATTTCGGATTTTAAATCCATATCCAGGCTGCTTCCTGTGAGAACATCTTCACCTGCTTTCAGTTTGACATTTCCCTGTGCGTGAGCGTGAAATGCCTTGTGGTCAAAACGCACAAAATCAGCTGTAAGTTTTCTGCTGCTTTTGGTTATTATTACATTCCCGGAGGCTGTATATATATCTGTATTCCTGTCATGATTAATTTCATCGGCGGTAAGGTTCCATGGTTCATTGGAGTTATTATCGTCTTTAAACAGGCGGTCCCTGATTTCAGGTCCCGCAAAAACATCGGAATAAAACATGAATATAAAGGCAAATATGATTAATAGTATGCCGGGATAAGGGCAGATACCTTCTCTTAACAGAAAATCCGCCTGGTTGTTTAAACAAAAAGGGAAAGAGCCTCTGTCTTTACGCATGAAATTGGGCATTGATATCCGGAATTTTTTCAGGTTCTATCTCTATTTTATGTTAATAAATCGCTATCTGCTTGAAAGTTCAGTTACTTTGAGACAAATATCAGCGGCAGAATATAAGAGCGATTAATAAAAAGCAAGACTCAGTTTTTGAAATACTTTCTTTCAAAAAGATTAAAACTGGGGTATTATAAAAAAAGATATGTACCATCACCAAGGATTGATACCTCCGTAAAAAGTCAGAAAACGACTTTTTACGAAGCCGCCAAGGATTTGCAGGATTAAAAGTAAAAGGTAAAGGTTTTTTGTAATATGAAAGTGCTCATTACAAATGATGACGGTATTTATGCTCGTGGTCTCTGGGCACTGTACAAGAGGTTTGCCATAAGCCATTCCGTGACAGTGGTAGCGCCTGACCGTGAAAGGAGCGCCGTCAGTCATGCCATAACACTGCATGAACCCCTTCGCGCAAACAGGGTTGATCTGGATGGGGGTCTTCCCGGATATGCTGTTAACGGTACTCCTGCCGATTGCATCAAGCTCGGCGTACTTGAAATACTCGGATGTAAACCGGATATAGTTATTGCAGGTATAAATCCCGGCGCCAATGTGGGCGTCAATGTCAACTATTCCGGTACGGTTGCTGCGGCCAAAGAGGCTTCTTTTTATGGTGTCAGCGCTATAGCTGTATCCATCCAGGGCTTTGACATGAAACACCTTGACGATGCGGCAATATTTGTTGAAAGACTTACCATGGAAGTTTTTGAAAAAGGGCTTCCATTCGGAACTTTTCTTAATGTTAATATTCCGGATATATCAATAAACGAAGCAGCGGGAGTTCGTATCAGCAGTCAGGGCATAGATATTTTCCCCGAGTTTTTTGAAAAAAGAGTTGATCCCCGGAATCGTACGTATTACTGGCAGGGATATGATACCAACCCTTCCGTGTATAATCCGGATACTGATGGGGCCGTTCTTTATGACAAATTCATATCAATAACTCCAATCAAGTGCGATATGACCGATTACAGCATGATGGAAGCTCTTAAAGAGTGGAATATAAATAACAGATGAGAAGGTGTTTATGAAAAAACAATATGCCGGATCTTTTAAGGCAGGAGATAAGGTGGATGATATTTTTGTCCTTTATGAAAAGATTCTTGCTCAAAAAAAAGATGGGAGCGATTATCTGAACAATACCTTTTCCGACAAGACAGGAAAGATAAAAGGTGTCTTATGGGATAATGTGGATAAAATCACAGCAGGCACAAATGCCGGTGATTTTGTTCATGTCAGGGGAAATGTTTCGGAATACAAGGGAACATTACAGGTTGTAATAAAGAGTATGGAGACCATATCGCCGAATTCGGTTGATCCTTCCGAATTCCTTCCGGCAACCGGGCGCGATATCGATTCCATGTTAAAACAACTGTCCGGGCTTTCAGATTCAATCAAAGAGAAAAAATTAAGAGAGCTTTTTACAGCTTTCTGGAATGACTCTGAGTTTGTCGATAAATTCAAAAAAGCTCCTGCCGCGAAAAAAATGCATCATGCCTATATCGGCGGCCTGCTGGAGCATACCCTTTCAATGGCTCTGCTTGCGGACAAGATAGCAGGCCATTACAGCGGTCTTGACAGAGATCTTCTTATTGCCGGAACGATTCTTCATGATATCGGGAAAATAAGGGAATTTGAATACGATATTAAGATTGATTATTCGGATGAAGGAAGGCTTTTAAGCCATATAGTGATAGGACTTGGAATGATCGATGAGAAGATTAAGGAAATCAAAGAATTCCCGGACGCCCTTGCGCTCATGTTAAGGCACATGATAGTAAGCCATCACGGCACGAGAGACTTTGGTTCTCCTGAGCCACCGAAGACTATTGAAGCAGTCCTTCTTAATTATATCGACGAAATAGATTCCAAGATAAGCGGTATACGGGAATTTATTGCTTCCGGCGAAGGAGGAGGAAACTGGACCTCTTATCACAAGATACTTGAGCGCCATTTTTATACAGGGGAAAACGGTATGCCGCCAAAGGAAGAAAAGAGGTTGGAATAAGTTGACGGCTTTGTAAAAAGTCATTCTGCTGTGTTGCGTTTCATCTTTCGTCATTGCGGCGTACTTATATGTACGCCTCATTCCTCAAGATTGAAGCTTTTCGCTGAAAGCAGCGATGCAGCTTCGACCGTAAGGAATATTAACCAATTTAAGATTCGCTCGCTATCCCCGCAAAAAGCAGCGGGGAATGCGCTCGCTGTTTCGGTTCGTGCGCCTTGCATAATGAGCTTTTTACTTTGCCGTCTGGTTTTTGACTTTTAAGTGTATATTAATGAAGGTAGCCGTCACAGACAGGATATTATAAAGATGTTCATAACATTTGAGGGGATTGAAGGTTCCGGAAAAACAACTCAGATCACCCACGCTTTAGAGTTTTTGAAGCGAAAAGGTGAAGATTGCATAATAACCCGTGAGCCTGGAGGCACAAGGACAGGCAGAAAGATACGTTCTATTCTGCTTGATCCCGAAAACAAAGGGATGGATCCTGTAGCTGAACTTCTTTTATACATGGCGGACCGGGTTGAACATGTCAACAAAGTGATAAAGCCTTCATTGTCTTTTGGTAAAACTGTTTTGTGCGACCGCTATTTTGATGCGACCATTGTGTATCAGGGATATGCCAGGGGATTGGATATAGATTTAATAAAAAAAATGCATAAACTGATTCTGAATGATTTAAAGCCTGACATCACCTTTCTTCTCGACCTTCCTCCCACAGCCGGTCTTTCGAGGGCGTGGAAACAGATAGAAGAAGGGGAACGGGCAGGAATTGAAACAAGATTTGAAAAAGAGGCCATTGCTTTTCATGAAAAGGTAAGGGAAGGCTATCTTGAGCTTGCACGTCAGGAGCCCAGACGCTTTGTTGTTGTTGACGCTATGAAGGATGAAGATGATGTCAGGCAGGATATAATAAAGGTATTGTTATGAGCTGCTCTATACTTGACACTATTGGAAACACCCCGCTTGTTGAAATAAAAAACCTGAATCCTAACCCCAAGGTAAGGATTCTTGCGAAGCTTGAGTACTTTAACCCCGGAGGTTCGATCAAGGACAGGGCTGCGCTTTTCATGATCAATGAAGGAGAAAAATCGGGCGAGCTTACACGTGACAAGACCGTCATAGAGGCGACCAGCGGCAATACCGGCATAGGCCTTGCCCTGGTATGCTCGGTCAAGGGATACAGGCTGCTTCTTACCATGTCCGAAGCCGCAAGCGTCGAACGCCAGAAAATCCTGAAAGCGCGTGGTGCCGAGATTTATCTAACCCCCGGGCATCTCGGCACAGACGGCGCCATTGAAGAAGTATACCGCCTTTGCAGGGAAAAACCCAATGCCTATTTTATGACGGATCAGTTCAATAACAAGGCAAACTGGGAAGCCCATTATTTTGGAACAGCCGAAGAGATATGGAGACAGACTGAAGGAAAAGTAACAACGGTTGTGGCCACACTGGGAACAACCGGAACCGTGATGGGAATCACAAGAAGGCTCAAGGAATATAATCCTGATATCAGAATCGTAGGAGTCGAACCCTATCTGGGACATAAAATCCAGGGTCTCAAGAATATGAAAGAAGCATACAGGCCCGAGATTTATGAAAAGAGACGTATTGATAAAATAGTTAATATTGATGATGAAGATGCCTTTGAAATGGCAAGACGTCTTGCAAGGGAAGAGGGCCTGTTTGTGGGAATGAGCAGCGGAGCTGCAATGGTAATTGCCGGGAACGAAGCGGCAGCTATGGATGAGGGAACGATAGTTGTCATATTCCCCGACAGCGGGGAGCGGTATTTGAGCACGTCCCTTTTTGCGGTTAAAGAAAAGATTAAGCTCAAACTTTTCAATACAATGAGCAGGAGCAAGGAGTCTTTTGAACCTGTTTCCGCCGGAAAGGCGTCGGTTTATTCATGCGGTCCGACTGCCCACGCGAGAATGCATCTTGGAGAATGCCGGCGTTTTATTTTTTCTGACCTCTTATGCCGCTATCTCGAATTCAGGGGGTATTCTGTCAAACACATTATGAACATAACGGATCTGGATGACAAAACCATAAACGGGTCGGAAAAAGCCGGGCTTGATTTATCCGAGTTTACGGGAGAGTATATCGATTTGTTTATGAAGGATCTGGAATTTCTCAGCATAAAACCTGCCGATAATTATCCAAGGGCGAGCGAGCATGTTGAAGATATGATTTCGCTTGCCGGAAAGCTGGTTAAAAAAGGCTATGCCTATGAAAAGCTTCGTTCCCTCTATTTTGATATTTCACGGTTTTCCGATTACGGCAAATTATCCGGTATAGATATCAACAAGATAAAGGTAGGAGCAACGGTTGATCTTGATGAATATGAAAAAGATAACCCGAGGGATTTTACTCTCCTGAAAAGATCGAAATTGTCGGAGCTGAAAAGGGGTATATATACTGCGACAGACTGGGGGAATGTCAGGCCTTCATGGCACATCCAGTGCGCTGCAATATCGATGAAATATCTTGGCGAAAGCTTTGATATACATACAAGCAGCAGGGAACTCGTCTTCCCGCACCATGAAAACGAAATAGCAATAGCCAAGGCTTTGACCGGAAAACCTCTTGCGAGATTCTGGATGCACTGTGACAGGGTGCTTATTGACGGCAAGAAAGTAGATGAAACAAAGGAAAGACTGGCCGTTTCAGATCTTGTTGACATGGGATATTCAGGAAGAGAAATAAGATTCTGGCTTATATCGGGTCACTACAGGAAACCGGTTATATTTTCAATAGAAAGGCTTGAAGATGCGAGGCGCTCTTTAACAAGGCTTGATACATGTATTCGTGCTCTTGCTGATGTTAAGGGCGGGGAACCATATCCTGAGATTGACCAGCTCCTTTATGACATAAAAAACGGTTTTACCAGTGCCATGGATGACGACCTCAACATATCTGTCGCTCTTTCTTCCATATTCAGAATAGTAAGACAAATAAATGTTCTGGTTGTAAATAAAATGATAGATCCGGATGGAGCATCTAAGATTCTTGATGCGTTCCGTTACATCGATTCGGTGCTGAATATCTTTGACTTTGAAACCTGCCCTTTTGATCCCGAAGTAAAACGCCTTCTTAAGGAGCGGGAGAAGGCGAGGGAAGATAAGAACTGGAGTCTTGCCGACAGCATACGCGAAAAGCTGGAATCAATAGGAGTTAAGGTAAGAGATCATAAAATCTGATGTAATAGAAGGCCTTACTGATCTCCCCATGAAGTGTTCCGGAATAGATCAAGTGGTGCACTTGCAACTTGAATTCACCTATCACAGGATTATAAGGCATGGGTCGTATGACGGAAATGCATGACGATGAAATCAGAAAGCAATTCAGTCGTCAGGCGGCCCATTTCAATGAAGAGGGCCGTGCACTCTCCAGCGCCGAGTATCTGCAATGGGTGGTAGGCTGTCTGAACCTGAAGCCGGACTTTTTGGTGCTGGATGTGGCGGCCGGCACCGGCCATCTCGGCCGGGCGATCGCCCCAAGGGTTCAACGGGTGACCGCCGTGGACATGACGCAGGAGATGCTCCGACAAGGCATCGGCGAGGCTGCCAGGGCCGGCATCACCAACATCGTCTTTGAACAGGGATGCGCCGAAAAACTCCCCTATCCCAATGACTCGTTTGATATGGTGGTCACCCGCCTCTCCCTGCACCACTTCGCCGATCCGCATCCGGCCATCCGGGAGATGATGCGGGTTTGTCGGCCGAGAAAACAGCTGGGGATTATGGACATGGTCTCGCCGGACGATACGACCCTGGCAGCGCGGTATAACCGGTTTGAACGGTTGCGAGACCCGTCCCACACCCGTTGCCTGACGATCGCCGAACTGCGGATGGCCCTTAATAATGCCGGTCTGATGAAGGTTGAGATGGCTTCCCGGAACATTGAGGTAAATCTCAACTCCTGGATGGATCTGACCGGCGCCGATGCGGAAGTCCGGCGGATCATCCAAGAGGAGTTGACCGGGGAACTTGATGGAAAGCAGATCACCGGTATGCGTCCATTTCTGAGAGACGGTCAACTCATGTTCACACAAACCTGGACCACCACGGTTGGCGTGAAATAATCTCTTTGGAGAAAGTGTATATGAACGAAAACCTGTACGAAATTCTTCAGTCCTGCTTTCCGGAAAACCCGGACGCACCCTGCCTGATATTGCCCGACGGTTCTCAGGTCAGTTACGGAAGGGTGCAACGCGAATCGGCCCGATACGCCGCCTTGCTCGCAGCGCTGGGCGTGCAACCGGGAGACCGCGTCGCCGTTCAGGTGAGAAAATCCCCGCAGGCGCTATTCCTCTATCTGGGCTCCTTGCGCGCCGGCGCCGTTTACCTGCCGATGAATGACGCCTATCAGCGTCACGAAATCGAGTACTTCCTGGGTGATGCCACACCCCGCGTCTTCATCTGCAGACCGCAGATCCGGGCGCTGGCCGAAGAACTGGCGGCAAATGCCGCCGTATCCCACCTGCTTGAACTGGATGACGACGGCAGCGGCAGCCTGACGGAAGCAGCCTCATCCCGGCCGGATCATTTTGCAACCGTCGCGCGCACCGGAGAGGACCTCGCCGCACTCCTTTATACCTCGGGGACGACCGGACGCTCCAAGGGCGCTATGCTATCCCATCGGAATCTGGCTTCAAATGCCAAGGTGCTCCATCGCTACTGGGGGTTCCGGTCCGGAGACGTGCTTTTACACATGCTGCCGATCTTCCACGTCCATGGGCTGTTTGTCGCCACCCACTGCAGCCTGATGAACGGCAGCCCGATGTTCTTCGAAACAAAATTCGATGTCAAACGGGCCCTCGCATTGCTGCCCCAGGCGACGGTCTTCATGGGCGTGCCGACCTACTATGTGCGCCTGATAGCGGATCCCGGTTTTACACGGGAACTGTGCAACAATATGCGTCTTTTCATCTCCGGTTCGGCGCCGCTGCTGACGGAAACCTTCGATGAATTCAAAACCCGTACCGGGTATACGATTCTCGAACGCTACGGCATGACGGAAGGCAACATGTTTACCTCCAATCCATACGAAGGCGAACGGCGGGGGGGGACTGTTGGTTTCCCGCTGCCGGGCGTGTCGATCCGGATTGCCGACGCCGAGAACCGGCCGGTAGTGGTCGACGAGATCGGCCAGATTCAGGTCAAGGGGGATAACATTTTCCGCGGCTACTGGCGGATGCCGGAAAAGACAAAGGAAGAGTTCACCGCGGACGGTTTTTTCAAGACAGGCGACATGGGCAAGCGGGACAAGGATGGCTACATCGCGATCATAGGCCGTTCAAAGGATCTCATCATCAGCGGGGGGCTGAACGTCTATCCGAAGGAAATCGAGGAGATGATCGACGCGATGCCTGGCGTTTTCGAATCCGCCGTCTTCGGCGTGCCCCATCCGGATTTCGGCGAAGCCGTTGCCGCGGCGGTCGTACTCCAGAAGAACCCGGACGGCGCGAAGGTGACCGAAACCGGTATCGTTAATGCATTGAAGGGCGCCCTTGCCAACTTCAAGGTGCCAAAGCGCGTCCATTTTATCGACGAACTGCCGCGCAACAGCATGGGCAAGGTCCAGAAGAATGTCCTGCGGGATCGGTTCGCCTGATGATCCATGCTATGGAACGGCTTTCACCGACGGACGCGATTTCAAACCCGCCGCGGCGCATTCGGCCAACGGCCGGGTGATCGCCCTCCCCCGGCCTGAGCCTTCAGCCAAGCCGCATCCCCCGGTTAAAATCCGAGATAGGCGGTTTTGACATGGTCATCGGCCAATAACTCTTTGCCGCTTCCGGAAATGACGATGCGGCCGGTCTCCAGCACATAGCCCCGGTTGGAGATGGCCAGTGCATGGTTGACGTTTTGTTCCACGAGCAGAATCGTCATCCCCTCGCCGTTGATTTTCTGGATGGTTTCAAAGACCTCACCCACAAGCAATGGGGCCAGTCCGAGAGAAGGTTCGTCCAGGATGAGCAATTTGGGACGGGAAAGAAGCCCGCGCCCGATGGCCAGCATCTGCTGTTCCCCACCTGAGAGCGTCCCGGCCAGTTGCGTTCGGCGTTTCCTCAACAAAGGAAAGAGCTGAAAGACCCATTCCATTGTTTCCGCGCGCACAGCCCGGGCGGCCGGGATATAGGCGCCGAGCTCCAGATTCTCCTGCACGCTCAGGCCCGGCCACAACCGACGGCCTTCCGGGATCTGTGCGACGCCCAATTCAACAATACTGTGGGCCGGCGCACGGTCGATACGGTTTCCTTCCAGCAGGATCTCCCCGGAAGAAGGGGGAACCAGGCCGGAGATGGCCTTGAGGGTCGTGCTCTTGCCTGCCCCGTTCGACCCAACCAGTGTGACAATTTCCCCCTGGTTCACCGAGAATGAAACATCCCATAAAGCCTGGGCGTCACCGTAATAGACGTCAATGTTTTTTACGTCCAGCATAAGGTTCGAATCCTTTAACGTTTTCTATCGGCTATGCGTTGATTTGCTGATTTGCCGCACCCCCAGCGGCGTAGCTCTTGCCCAGGTAGGCCTCGATCACTTCGGGATTGGTGTACACCTCTTTGGGGGTGCCTTCCGCAATTTTCTCGCCGAAACTCAAGACCATGACGCGGTCGCTGACCCCCAGAACGGCGCGCATGACATGCTCAACCATGACAATGGTGATGCCGTTATCCCGCAACTGGCGGATGAGGGCAATCATCATGTCCGTCTCGGTGGGATTGAGACCGGCGACGACCTCGTCCAGCAGCAATATCTGGGGGCGGGTAGCAAGAGCTCTGGCCACTTCAAGGCGCTTGCGGTCCGGCAGGGTTAGATTACGGGCCAGAAAACCGGCCTTGGAGGCAAGGCCTGTGAATTCAAGGACCCTCATTGCCTCTTTTGCGGCATTCTTCACCTCCCCCTGCACCCAGCCACGGCCAAAGAAGGCCCCCACGCGCACGTTGTCCAGCACGGTCATATCAGGAAACGGTTTTACCACCTGGTGGGTATTGGTGATGCCCAATACACAGGTTTCGTGTGGCATCAGTCGGGTGATATCTTTTCCCTTGAATAAAATCCTTCCTGATGTGGCCGGATAGACACCGGTGATACAGCGGAACAGCGTGGTCTTTCCGGCGCCGTTGGGGCCGATCAGTCCGAAGATCTCTCCCTCGTTTACCTGGAAACTGACACTGCTGATCGCCGCCAGCCCGCCGAAGTTCTTGCAGACTTTCTCTCCCTGGATCAAGACTCCCATAATCAACCTCGTTAACCTATCAATACCGTGACCGGTTCTCAGCCAAGATCTATGCCGTCTTCTTGGCTACGACCCCGCCATTGCGCCTTTTCCACCATCTGGCCAGCCTTTTTTGCAGGCCTGTAATGCCCTTGGGCTCGAAAAGGATGATCAGCACCAAAAGGCCGCCATAGAGCAACAGGTGCATAGAGCTCAAAGAGAGTTTCAAGGTTCCGATTTCCAGGTTGGCCGTAAGGATGCGATCCTGGACCACAATATAGACCACGGCCCCCAGGATCGGACCCGCAAGGGTACCGATGCCGCCGATGGTGGGCATCAAGACCATGGCAATACTCATCGGAAAACCGAAGACCGTTTGCGGGTCTATGTAGAACATGTATTGGGCATAGACGCTGCCGCAGATACCGACCATGAAGGCGCTCAGCACGAGGGCCAGGTTCTTGTAATAGACCGTATTGACCCCGATCGTCTCCGCGGCGTCGATATCCATGTTGATGGCAAACAATCCCAGGCCGAATTTGCTGTTCTTCACCCACCAGGAGACCAGGAGTGCAAGAAACATCAGCCCCATGGCGCCGTAGTAAAAGCCCACCGCATAGGAGCGGATGTCTTCCGGCGTGGGCAACATCAGCCCGGTGGCGCCCCCGGTGAGAACTCCGTCCTGCAGGAAACCCTTCAGCAATGTGTTGTTCTTGATCAGATCATCGAGGTTTAACATCAGCAAACGCGTTGCTTCGCCGACACCGATGGTGGCTATGGCAAAATACTGACCGCGGAGACGCAAACAGGGGTAGCCCCAAAGCAACGCATAGAGGGCAGCAATCAACCCCGCAATGGGCATCGTTATCAGCGGCGAAACGCCACGCAGGACCAGGATTGCGGTGGTGTAAGCACCCAATCCGTAGAATGTGGCATGTCCAAACGAAGTCTGGCCCGCGTAACCGCCCAGAATATTCCAAGCCGTGCTCAGGGTAACATAGAGAAAAGTCAAGAAACAAAGGGTCTGCAGGTAGCCTCCTCCGATTCCGGAGGATGGGACCCACAGAAGAAAAATAATGAACAACAGGCCGACCCATGGCTTCCAGGAGCGAATTGCCTCTAGGACTTGCATTGTACCCCCCTGACTATTTAGCTCTTTTTGAATTTTTCCAACAATCCCATCATACCCCCCGGCATGACGATCAGCACAATGACCAGCAGTGCAAAACTGACGAAGTCCTGCATGGCCGGCATGATCCAGAGAACGCTTAACGCTTCGGCGATAGCGAGGAACAGGGAGCCCAGGGCTACACCGACAAAGCTTCCCAGTCCGCCCAGCACGACGATACAAAAACTTTTCAGCAGATGAGACCGCCCGAAGTCCGGGTCAAACGCAAAGATCAGGGCCATCAGGGAGCCGGCCAGGCTGGCCAGGGAAATGCCGAGGCCGAAGGCGATCTCCATCACCCGCTCCGTATTGATCCCGACCAGCTTGCTGGCATCGCCATCCTGCGCCGTGGCCCGGATAGCCTTTCCCATGTATGTCCGGCCCAGGAATTGCTGTAATAAAAACAGCGCGAGGATCCCCACGCAGAAGACCAGGAGTCGGTTGATTGAAATGGCTATGCCGAACATCTGGAAGGTCATCATCGTGTACGGGGTGGTGATGGCCCTGGTATCACCGGAGAAGACGAGATAGGCAATATTCTGCATGATCAGCCAAGTGCCGAAAAGCAGAAGGAGAGAGGCGATCGCAGGGGCGTTCATCACCCGGCGGACAATAAAGCGCTGCATCATTATTCCCAGGAAAAAGAAGATTGGGACAATGATCAGCGGAGCCAGAAAAGGGCTTCCGCCTAATTTGACGATAAAGAAAAAGGCCGCATACGCTCCCCACATCATTACACCCGCATGGGCCAGGTTCACAATCTTCATGACTCCATAGATAAGTGCGAGGCCGAAAGACATCGTTGCATAGAGGCCAGCCAGCAGCATGGCGCTCACCAGCAGGGCAGGTATGTCAATGGTCATGGATACTCCTTGTCGATAACGAATCGCCCCCTGCAAGCGGCGGAGAATCAGCCGATTTTTTAATCTACTTCTTGGGGATCGGCACGACGGCCTTGGTCGTCGCGATATCCATGGGATAGATCAGCGACGCCTTGCCGCCGGCCGCGTTCTGCATCATCACGTAGTCGTTATCGATCTGGCCGTTGGGCTTGAACGTAACCCGACCGCCGACCACCAGAGAACCCTTCAGATCCATTTCGGCAAGCGCATTACGGATCTTCTCTTTATCCAGGCTGCCCGCATCCTCGATCGCCTTCACCAGGACACGCACCGTCTCGTAGCCAAGGGCCGGAAACCACTCGGCCGGTTCATTATAGAGCTTTTCCCACTTCTGGGCGAAGGATTTTGCCGCCGGCGTGGGAAGATCCTTGTGCCACCAGTTGCAGGAAACAATGTAATCAGAGGCGGACCCCAAGGCATCACGGGCCGCCTTTTCCGTGCCCCGCGGACCATAGCTTACAACCTGATGATAAAGACCCAATTCCGTGTAGCGGCGGTGGATCGTGGTATAATCGGCAAGCCGGGCGTCGACCATGTAAATATCGGCGCTGGAAGCCTTGACTTTTTGCAGGAGAGGATCGGCATCCTTGAGGTTCAACTCAAAGGGTTCGTCCATCACAACCTGGAAGCGATCCGGAGCAGCCTTGCTTCGGGCAAGGATCCCCTGTCGGAACTCTTTGCCATGAGAGGTGTTTTCTCCCATCAGCGCGATCTTCGCGGGTTTCTTGAGATTGCCGGCATCCTGTTGACCAACCAGCCAATCCATCATGGTCACGGAAAGTTTTTCAATACTGGACAACAACCCAAAAATATATTTCATTTTCCGTTCGTAAATTGCGCCGGTGGCACCGCCCCCGTTGACGTAAGGAATCCGGTATTTTTCCGCCACAATGGTATGGGCCGTAATCAGAGGCGTTCCATAACCGCCGAGCAGCGCGTTGACCTTATCTTCGGTGACCAGCTTCTCATACAGTTGAACCGACGTGGTGTTATCACTTTTATCGTCATAGATGATCAGTTTTATTGGTATTTTCTTTCCGTACTCCTTGACGGTGATTCCTCCCGCATCGTTAATCTCTTTGACGGCCAGCTCGTAGGCCTTCTTGTAATAACCGCCTTCACGGGATTGTCCCCCGGTCATCGGCAGAGCGGTGCCAAGGATGATCTCCTTGGGCTGGGCCATAACCTCCTCCACAGGCAAAATGCACACCCCAAAAATCAACAGACAGACTATAGAAATGGTTTGCAGATGTTTCATAGATCTCCCCCTTTTTAAGTTATCAACTTAGGGATCAACATGATCCCGGACGAATATCCCTTATCCGAACCGTTCCGCAAAGAATAAACAGGAGATGAACGATTATACAATTCGAGAAAATAAACATTATTCATAGCAATTGGGAATCATAAGCCAAGGCTGCTTTGGAAACCCGTCTCGTACATATGTGATGCATTATCCCGCTCCGACTTGTCGATGGCCGGAAGCATTGTCTGGAGGGTTTGAAAATTAAAAAATAGTAAGGATCATTCCTAATGATCTGGGAATTGATTGTCAAGGATTTTTTTAACACAGAATGGCACGATTTTTTAAACTATGCGGATGATCCTTTCAAAAATTGCTTTTTCAGGGAGCGGTCAATTCAGCAGCCAGGCATCTAATTTTAAAACCCCAGATCTTCATTAATCAGTACAACCTTGATCCTCCCCTTTGGATATGATTTTTCGGTAATGGTCCAGGTGTTGCAGATGCGATCCGGGCTATTGCAGTCATCACAGTAGCCGGTTTTGACACAGGGCGTTTTTTTGTCCAGACGCGCCGCATTGACCGGCGCGGCATAGTTTTTGATGCGGAACATGGCTTCTTCGATGTCGTCTACGATTTTGTTGCGGCCGACCAGGACGATCACGTTTTTAGGGCCGAAGGCCAGCGCACCCACACGGTTGCCCTGCATGTCCAGGTTGACCAGCGTGCCGGTTTCGGTCACGGCGTTGGTTCCCATCACAAACAGATCGACCGTCAAGGACTGCCGGCGGCGCTGCACCCCTTCCTCCGGCGGGATTGTTCGGTCATACGTATCAATTACGTTCAGATCGGCCCTGTTTTTCAGGGCCGCGTAAACTCCTGATGCAACCACCGTCATCGATCCCCCCCAGCCGACAGATTTAATGTTTAATTTGGGAATAATTTCTTCCAGAACAATGTTATTTGCCGCCGATAGATTCTCTGCCAGAAATACTCCGAAATTATTTGCCTCCAGTTCGGATTTCAGGTCGTTCAACCGGAGCTGCCAGTAATGATTTATGGGTTTGTCCATGGATTGCCTCCTCTTTTGAATTATTGAAGTTTTCTGCCGCTTGATGCAGGGAATCTTCCCCCGTAAGGAATTTAGTCGTTTTTTAGATTCGCGTGTTACCCCTGCAGCAATCTACGGGGTTAGCGCTCCCTGTTGCGATCCATATAATATAATGAAAGAGTGCAAAACTGTCAAGCAAAGGCGAATTTGGGAAGGGACGGTTGCAAAGCATGAGAAAATGATTTAATGAAGAAATCCGGGAGTTCTTTCCATCCAGCTTACGATAAATTAACTTACGGAGAGGTATAATGAAACCTGTTTATTTTCCGTTTACATATATTAATGATACCGTTGCGCGGGATTTGTACGCCTGTTTCAGGCAGGTAACGATTTATCAGCCGATCGCGAATAATATTCCGGAAAACGTGCAAAGTCTTGCAAAGGAAGGCGTGCTCGATCTGAAGGTTCCTGTTTCAGGGGATGAAGCAAGGCTCGGAGCTCTGATAAAAGAGTATAAAGAGTGGGGAGAGCTTCATCAGAAGAGCGACACGGCATTTTTGAAGGCAATCGGAGAGAGAATCCCTTTTTTCGATGACACATTCTCATCACAGATAGCTTCGCAGATTAAGAAGATCCGGGGTGAGAATTATTTGAAAGAGAGTCCCGATATTCTTTTTAATGCAAGACTGTTTCTCTGCCTTGCCCAGGATTATGACATTGTGCAGGATGGAATAAACAGGGACCTTATATCTGTTTACGAGATGGAGAAAAGGCTTCTTGAGGGATTGACCCATGAAGATGAAGTATTTTTCAGTAAAAATACCGGAAGTTCCCTTCAGGCTGCTGATAATTCCGGAAAATACAAGATAAAAGAGCGGATTGAAGCATGGACATATCTTATGTCAAACGACAAGGAAAAGTCCCGGTTCTTCATCACAAGCAGCAGGGATGCCTTTGAATTTATTATTGAAAAAGCAGGGGATTCACAAAAGGTAATCGAATTGTCCAATATCCCGGTTTTTCCTCAATCAGAGGTAATTCACAAGTGGCAGGAGATGCTTTTAGAGCAGATTGAAGAGCTTTCAAAAGATGATAATTATAAAATAAATAGAAAAATCCGTGAGTTGCCTGTTGCAGAAAAAATTAGGAGAGAAATATCTTTAACTATATTCCGTGTTATTAATAAATCCCGCCATCAGTTATTAACAAATATTCTGGGACAGGAGGGTCCGGGTATTATGGCCAATGATAATTATGAAATAAATAAGGGCATTTTGATAGGCCTTGCCGAATCTTCAACTCTAACAGCATGAAATTTTATGAAATACATCCTGTCAGCCGCATCTTTTTTCCCAATTTAAAAAAACAATAAGAAGGCTTGACTCAAATTATCAATTGGTATAAGGACTTTGCCCGATATACGAAAAAATGGCTGAGTAAAATACTCATGGTTTAATTTTATAAAGAAAGGAGACGTTAAAATGGCTTTTAATCCTATTGTTGATGAAGAAAAGTGCCAGGGATGCGGCGAGTGTGTTGATGTTTGCCCTGTTGAAGTTTTTGAACTGCAGGGTGAAAAATCAATTCCTGTGAATGCAGAAGAATGCCTTGGCTGTGAAAGCTGTATCGAGGTTTGTGAACCCGGCGCAATCACTGTTGAAGAGACATAATTCTTTAAAGTCCCCTGGTTGATCTTTTATGATACCCAGCCAGGGGACTTTATGCCGTTTCTCTTGATTTTCCATCCTGTTTGTTTCTATTGTAATCAAAAAGCTTATGGTTCCTTCAAATGCTATTAAATATCCCGATACGGCACTTGTGTCGCAGAAGCTTTCGATCTTTCCCTTGACTGATATTTCATGCGCAGTTGCGGCTTCCGTCTCTCCCATTTCTTCCGGCTTTAATATCAAACCGGGAGAAACCGTTGCCGTTGCTGTCGGCAGCAGGGGAATAGATAAGATAAATTCCATTGTTTATCATTGTGTCAGATATCTTGAAAAGTTGGGATTAAAGCCTTTTATAATTCCTGCCATGGGAAGTCATGGAGGGGCGACGGCCGAAGGGCAGAGAAAAGTGCTTGAGAAGCTTGGAATTACCGGATCTGAAATCGGAGTTCCGGTTTTTCCGGATATGGAAACGGAAAGTATAGGGAAGCTGCCGTGCGGTTTGAATATCCATATTTCAAGAAGAGCTCTTCTGGCCGATCATGTTGTGGTGATAAACAGGATAAAGCCTCATACTAAATTCAGGGCGGAAATAGAAAGCGGGCTTTCCAAAATGCTGACGATAGGGCTCGGGAAGGCGGAAGGCGCTGCAGCTTTCCACAACTTTGCGGTCAGGCACGGATTTGGGATTATTGAAGAGGCGGCAGGTATCGTCGTCAAAAAGATCAGGCTCCTGTTTGGGCTTGCCCTCCTTGAGGACGGATATGGAAATCTTTCGAAAATCGAGACCGTTCTGCCTTCTGCTCTTATCAGCCGTGAAAAAGAGCTTCTCAAAGGTGCCAGGAAAATGATGGGAAGCATCCCGTTTGATTCTCTGGATCTTCTGATTGTAGATTTTTTCGGAAAAGATATAAGCGGAATAGGGATGGATTCAAACATTACAGGGCGTCACAGGGATATCGTAGGGGATTTTTATGCTTCTCCTCATGCGAAGCGCATTTTTGTGAGGGATTTATCTCCCGGTTCGGATGGAAACGGAAACGGCATAGGCCTTGCCGATATAACGACAACCCGTCTTGTGAATGGTCTCGATATGGATAAGACTTATGCAAATGCCGTAGCCGCCATTTCACCGGAAAAGGCTGCGATTCCAGTTCATTTCGATACGGACCGCAAATGTCTTGATGCATGTGCTAAAACCCTTGGCCTCGATTCGATGGAAAATGCAAGAGTGGTAAGGATCAGAAGCACAAAAAGCCTTGAACATATCCAGATTTCGAAGGCGCTCGAACCAGAGATTGAATCAAACCCGGATATTAAGAGGGTTTCCCCGTGGGAGCCCTTTAAGTTTGATGAAAATGATAACCTGCTCCCGTTTCCATCCGAATATTAACTTTTTACGACTACATAAAACATGAATTTTAATTATCTTTTTCATACGCCTTTCGGTTATGCCGCTCTTTTATACTCAATAAACCCGTTTATTATTACAAGAATACTTCTTCCCTGTTCTGATAAAAAGCATCTTCAAAAAGAAATCATCAATCATGAAGCTGGTATTGCAGGCTCACATCCGAAGGTAGTCCTTCTTGCTGAATCGATTCAGGATTATTTCAGCGGAAAAACCGAATTCTTTCCTCCCGTCTTTTTTGAATGGATGAATTTTGGAAATATTACCGGCCTCGAAAAAGAGGTTCTTTGTGCAACAGCCTCTGTTTCTTATGGTAAAACCGCATCTTACAGAGATATTGCAAAGGCAGTAGGGAGGCCGAAAGCATTCCGTTTTGTCGGGAATACTCTTTCAAAGAATCCGTTCCCCATTCTTATACCCTGTCACAGGGTGATTAAAAGCAACGGCTCATGCGGCGGTTTTGGGGGCGGAAGGGATCTTAAAATTAAAATGCTGGCTCTTGAGCAACATCGAAGTCCCCATCTCCTCCCTTCTTGTCAGTTAGTAAACGACTATCCTGCAGACCTATCATTATCGTTGCAAAAACCGTATAAAAATTGATAGTATCAGCGCATGGTTGTTTTCAACCAACCAATTTATTTTTCTGCTGATCAGGGAGGGGAAAATGCCTGTTAAATTATTCTGGCTTCAGTGTGGCGGATGTGGTGGAGATACGTGGTCTCTTTTTAATTCGGAGTCACCGGATCTTATTGAATTGATTGATTCTCTTGATATTGAAGTATTGTGGCATCCCTCAATCTCTTCCTTAAAGGTCAAAGACCAAAAAATGATGATAGACCGCCTGGAAAAAGAAGATCTTGAAATAGATATTCTTTGTATAGAAGGCTCTATACTTTGCGGTCCTTCCGGGACAGGTATGTGTGACACAATATTCGGCAGACCGAAAAAAGAACTCGTCTCATTACTGTCAAATAGAGCAAAGTTCGTCATAGCCGTTGGAACTTGTGCCGCGTTTGGCGGAATAGGCGGGGATTATGTTGCGGAGGCCACAGGTGTCCAGTTCAGCAAATCGGAAAAGGGCGGTTTATTGGGAGAAGATTTTATCACAAAAAGCGGATTGCCTGTTATCAATCTCCCGGGATGCCCCTGCCACTGCGACATAATTAAAGGGACTTTATCAGCCATTGTGGAAGGATCCGGGCTTGAGCTTCGGGAATATAACACACCTATAAAATGGTATGGCATGATGGTGCATGAAGGGTGTACAAGGAACGAATACCATGAATACCGTGTAGAAGAAAAAAAATTTGGTGAGAAGGGCTGCATGTTTTTTTATCTCGGATGTCACGGACCGCTTACGTGGGGGCCGTGTAATAAGATTTTATGGAACCGGCGCTCATCTAAAACAAGGATAGGGTTGCCTTGTTTTGGTTGCACGCGTCCCGATTTTCCTCAGCAGTATCCTTTTTTTGAAACCAGAAACATTGAGGGTATACCGATTGAATTGCCTGAAGGAGTCAGCAGGGCACATTATCTTGCTTACAAAAGTATGGCTGCTGCTGCAGCGCCAAAGAGGCTTAAAACGAGAAAAACAGAAATATAACTACTCTGTGTGAAGCGCCCTGCCTGCGGCGGGAAATCGTCAATATATTAAGATTAAGAGGCTGCCAAAATGAGTAAAAGTAAGCATATTTTTCCTGTTAACAGGGTCGAAGGGGATCTGGATATTCGTATTGAGGTTGAGGATGGAGTTGTCGTTGATGCATGGAGCATCGGGACAATGTATCGTGGTATTGAAAATATATTGAAAGGACGGGCTGTTTTGGATGGGCTTGTCATCACTCCGAGGGTTTGCGGCATATGCAGCTCATCTCACCTTAAAGCTGCGGCACTGGCACTTGACATGATATTTGATGCAAATATTCCTGACAATGCGAAGAGAGTGAGAAATGCGACACTTATCGTAGAGCAGATACAAAACGACATACGACACCCTTTTCTGCTCTTTATGTCTGATTTTGCCAATGTCGCCTACAAAGAATATCCGCTATATAGGGAGGCTGTCCGGCGATATGAACCGCTAAGAGGAGAAACAGCGGTTCAGACAATAAAAGAAAGCAAAAGGCTTATTGAAATTATTTCAATATTGGGAGGGCAGTGGCCCCATTCTTCTTTTATGGTTCCGGGGGGCGTTGTTTCCGTTCCGGACCCGGACGATATTATTCAATGCCGCCAATTGCTGAGAAGCTTCCGTGTCTGGTTTGAAAAAAGAGTCCTTGGGTGCACTCTGGATCGTTTCCGGGATGTGAAAAGCGAATCGGATCTCTTCTCATGGCTTGATGAATGCGGATCCCACCGGGAAAGCGACGTGGGTTTTTATATCAGGTTTTCAAAAAAAGCCGGTCTTGATAGAATCGGAACAGGGCATGGAAATTTTATCAGCTTTGGTTCCCACGAACTTCCGGAGGAGAGTTCTGTTAAAGGTATCAACGGGAGCAGCTATTATCTGCCGTCCGGATTCTTTTCGGGCCGGAAAACAATCTCTTTTAATCAGGATAAGATTGCCGAGGATGTGGCATATTCGCTCTATGACGATTATGGAAAATCAAGGCATCCTTTTGAAGGTTTGACAAACCCTCATTTAGCCGGGGATAAAAGTGAAAAATATTCGTGGGCAAAAGCACCGAGGTATGATGGAATGCCTGCTGAAACCGGCCCGCTTGCCGAGATGATAATATCTTCGAATCCTCTTTTCAAAGACCTCGCAGGTAATAATGGGCCCAGTGCCTTTGTAAGAGAGTTTGCGAGGCTTGTAAGACCTGTTCAATTAATCCCTGTTCTGGATGAATGGCTGAAAGAGATCTTAAAGTATAAAGGCGGTTTTTATGAAAGCTGTAAAAAGCCTGAAAACGGAGAAGGTTTCGGGCTGGTTCAAGCCCCGAGAGGGGCTTTAGGCCACTGGGTGACGGTGAAAAATTCAAAGATTGACAGGTATCAGATAATAACTCCAACTGCGTGGAACGGTTCCCCGCGGGATTCAAAAAATGTCAGGGGACCATGGGAGGAAGCTCTTGTGGGGACTAAAATTAAAGATAAAGATAATCCTGTTGAAGTGGAGCATGTTATAAGATCATTTGATCCATGTCTTGTATGCGCGGTGCATGTAATCGATATCAGGAAAAAGTAATGACTTTTTATAAAGCCGTCAATACTGATACCTTCGTAAAAAGTCAAAAAACGACTTTTTACTTGGCGGGAAATCCGCCTGAGGCGGACTCTCCCGCCGCTTGAAGTAAATTCAAGCGGTTCCA
>JAGVOC010000234.1 GCA_020052975.1 Desulfobacterales bacterium
GCCTAAACGAACGCTATTTCAGACAGATCTCCCCGGATAAGAACGTGAACTTTCGCTACACAACCGCAGCATTTACCCTATCTCCTGAATCCGGGGCTTCGTTATGTGGTGCTAACTCACCCGGAGACTGGGCCTTATATGCTGTTTCTGTTCGTCGGCTCATAGCTTTGCACTCTGGCTTCCTTCAGACAACTTCTCACGAAGATGCCCTTGCCTTCGGCTAATACTTTTGTTAATGTATTAAACACATTAACAGGATTCACGTATAGGGGACTTTCACCCCATAAATTCACGCCCGTGCCGGGCGTACACCCGTCATTCAACCGGACCTGCGCGAAAAGCCGCGCAGGTCGGTTACTTCAACGTTATATATCTTAGGAGAGCAGGTGTTGCCCGTAGACAAGATGCCAGAAGCAGAAGTAACTTTACGGCTCGCTATGGCCATTATTGAAGGTGGTCATACGGTCAAGGATATCGTCGTCGCTATCGATGGAGCTCAAATCAAAACGGGAACTCAAGTGCACTTTCCTATAGTTGAGTTTTTGAATTCATTTGGCTGGCGTAGCTCCGAGCAGAGTATGCGTTGGCAATGCTCTTATCAGCACACTACTTATAAATCGGCAATTGTCGTGCATTCGTCCTCTGGCGAAGGTGACTTAGTCGTTGAGTTGAATAATGGTCGCAAGTTGAGGGTGGAGGCAAAGAAAGGACCATTGATACGAAGCAAGTCTTCACAAGAATATCCACTGATAAGGGAAGCTATTGGTCAACTAATGACAATTGAATTAGCACACCCGAATGATCTATTGGCGGTTGCCGTGCCGCATTCGGAAAAGTTCGCCGAATTAGCCAATCAATGGCGGAATCGACCACTAATGAAGAATGCTGGCATTCATATCATCACAGTTCGTAGAGATAACTCTATCACGGGGTTGGAGAATGTCGGCATATAACAATTCACTTCAGCCGACGTTGGCGTTGGCGCGCCGCCGCGCCTGAGTTCAATCGTTATGTTTTAAATAGAGGAGAAAACTTATGGCGAAAGATGTACTTAAGAAATATGGTAAACGTGTAAAATATACTGAACAGGAACTAATAAAATTTCACGAAGGAGGTCACCGAATTAGGCATATTGAACGAATATCAAAAGCAGCCCCTCAATATTCAATAGAAGCTGAAGTTGTTAAATCATGTAATTGTAACTCCGGTCATATCGAAGGGCAAAAATTAATCATGGATGTAGATGGAAATCTGATATCCAAATACTGTCCAAAAAGAATGTGCGTATACCTTCTCTCGCAACTGACCGGCCCAATTGCTGTGATAAATGAAAGGTTCAGTGAAGGGCTTCCTCCAAATGATTTTCATTTCATGCGGTATGTACGTTGTCCGGATGTGGGAGTTGAATGCATGGGGTATGGTGAAGTGATGCTAAAAGTCCAGGTGGTTCCAAGAATAACTGTGGGTAGTTAGGGAACGTATTAAACTATTAAACTTGATTAATGCTTGGTGATATGTTATTCGGGGATCATGCTAAGAAAATCACGAATAGCCTTGTGGCTATTTTTTCCTCAATTTCAATCTCCCCGAATGGGGTTTCCCAGGCGCCTTCTTTCATAAGAAACCGGGGAGAGCCTGCATGAAGATGCATTCCGAAAACAAGCAATACATCGGGAGTGCCTGATTCAGAAAGTATTTTTATGACATTGCAGGCTATTTTTTCCGAATAGTACCATCCTGCGTGGGGGACAATGCCTCCTGCCGACTTCATGCCGGAGAAGGTTTTTGTTTTCGAATCTTTTATAAATTCTTTTATTTGCCTTTCACATTCGGATGCACTCTCCGGATACCAGCTTCCGGCAAAAACGGCTTTTCTTACTTTCATGTTATCCGCCCCTCGTTCCGAATATCTTTATTGAACCGAAACAGCGAGCAGATTCCCCGCTTCAAGCAGTGGGGAATTTTGGTATTATGAGGATAATTGTCGTTATAATCAAGAAATAAATCAAAGCAAAACAGTCAGATATAACAGCTATCTGACTTAAAATATGATTGATATTCATTTCAGAATCTTATATATAGATGACCAAGCAAAATTTTCAGGATCTGTCTAATATGTAATTACTTTATTTGATAATGTTAGATTGTAAAAACGACATAAATAGTATTAAATAGGAATACGATGAGTCCTTCACTTTTTAGAGAAAAGGGATATAGATTTTATTTCCTCTCAAATGAAGAGGACAGAATCCATATCCATGCAACAAGCGAAGACGGGGAAGCTAAATTTTGGATAGAACCAATAGTGTCATTGGCTATGTCGCATGGCTTGAATCCAAAAAAACTGAACCAAATTCAAATAATTGTCGGAGAGCACAAAAATGAAATCATTAAAGCATGGCAAAGGCATTTCAGTAAGCGTTGAAAATATTACACCTTTTGGAATATGGCTGTATGTAAAAGAAAAGGAATATTTTCTAAGCTATAAGGATTATCCATATTTTAAAAACCAGATATTAAATTCTATACAAAATGTCCAACTACTTCACGATTATCATTTGTATTGGCCTGAACTGGATGTTGACTTGGAAATTGACAACCTTGAAAATCCAGGAAAATACCCCTTGAAATTTGATTCAAAGAAGCATTTAGCGAGTCATTCAACAGGTCGGCGGGCAGCCGCCCGTTAATTTCGGCCACTGAGCTGAGCAGAAAAGATTCCGCCTCAGGCGTTATGTAGCAGCCCCTTAATTAAACTCTCAATTCTTGCAGGATATCTAAATGCACGCACATATAGTTCTCGCACATCCGGAGCCTCGGTCATTTAACGGTCAACCTGCTGCAGTTGCTAAAGAATCGTTACAGAATTCAGGCTGGAAGGTTTCTGTTTCAGACCTCTACGGCATGAATTTCGACCCATGTGAAAGACCGAAATTTTATCCAGATCCAAAGGATAATACAAGATTTAATGTTCAGGCAGAGCAAAGGCATGCTAGCGATAAAGGCACATTTCCTAAGGAAATTAAAGATGAAATTGAACGGTCAGATTCATCCGACCTCCTGATTCTCCAGTACTCTATGTGGTGGCATCTACCCCCGGCAATTTTAAAAGGATGGTACGACAGAGTTTTGCTTTATGGAGAAGTTTATACGAGTGCCAAACGCTTTGAATCCGGGCGCTTTGAATCCGGGCGCTTTTCCGGTAAGCGGGCAATGCTTTCCGTTACTGTTGGAACCAGCCCAGAGACTTACGCTTACAATGGGCGCAGTGGCGATATTGAATTGTTGCTTTGGCCAGTAAACTTCACCCTGGCTTACGTTGGTTATAAGGTACTTGAGCCATTTGTGGCATATGGCGTCGAGGCGGGTATTAGTTACTCAGATCCGGGAATAGTTGAAAAAACGGCTGATAGATATAAAGAGAGAGCTTGCCACTCGAGTTAATAACATAGATGACGTTGCTGAAGTGCCCTTCAATCGCATGGAACATTGGGGAAGCGATGGGCGAATAAAATCCACCTCCCCGATTCACAGCCCTTTCATTCGACACAAGCAAAAATTGGAGCTCGAATGATAATGGCGCATAACCACAAGCTCCAGTTGACCGCCAAAAGTGGCGGCAACTGAGCTTCACGTTGTATTTAAAAAAGATTTTTATCACAAAAAACTCATAAGCTGTGGCAAATGAGGGAGAAATTATAAGTGGCCCTTCTCAGGTATTTTGCCCGTTGGTTGGCGCAGACCAAGTTCGGTCAAAAATCCCTAACCAACCCTGACGGGCTATCAATCTTGAAGCAGCAACCTGGCACGCGAGTTTACGTCGGATTAGTCTTACTGGCGATGAGCTATTTGATAGGTATGCCGACTCTGGTTTTCTTGAGCTATCTGTCGGTGAAATTGAACAAGCCGATGATAATCGCAGTCGGCGGCCCCGTTGTTTTCTTGATGGTGCACATTATGTTCGGGGCAGGCGTTTATCTGGCCGGGCAGAACTACGCTGTAGAAGTGCTACATTGGGTGACCAAGCGATTTCTGCATAAATACGCGTAACCGGGATTCTTATTTTTACTATGATACCGAATAAACAAAGAGAATACGAAACATAACAGCATGCTGGGGCTACGCTGCCGCTTCGCCCCAACCGGTAAGCATGACCGTTCGCTGCAATAAGGAGACAAAATAAGATGGCAAAAATTGGCGAAAACGACTTATCGGCGTTGCTCTCAAAAAATGCAGTTCTCAGATCGATTGAACCACATATATTTTCAGTTCTCTCGGATATCGAAGTCGCCAATACTTATGACACACAGTTTGGAAATATTTATGACTGGGTAGCATGCAATCCCATGTATAACCGTCTCATATGGGGCTATTCGGTCGCAATATTCGCTTCTATTGCCCATGATGCCCTAAGGTCATTAAAGAAAGGAAATGTGTTAGACCTTGGGTGTGGTTCCCTGGCCTTTACCGCAAAAACATATATTCAATATTCGGAGCGTCCTGTTATTTTAGTAGATCAATCGTTAAAAATGTTAAGAATCGCTAAGTCCAGATTGATAAAAATAAATGGAACGGTTCCAGACAACATGATTTTCCTTCACGCCGATGCTCTTCGGTTGCCATTTCGTGAAAAAAGCTTCAATACAATTATTTCTGAAAATCTATTGCATTGCCTTAATGATACAAAGAACTTATTGAAAAAATTAAAGAATATCTTATCAGAAGATGGCAAGATGTATTTTACAACTTTGGTTAAAGGCAATCGCTTTGCTGATAGATACCTTGAAGCTTTAGCAAACGGCGGCAAATTGATTTCCAGAAACATGGGAGACCATCAAACAACTTTTAATCAACTTGGAATGTCCATGAAATACGACATCAATGGCAATATGGCATCTATTTACTACGGTGATTGAAATCAGCGAACAATTGCATTCACCAGACGGCGAAAGGCGCGGCGGCCATGCGGGCAAGTTTATTGGCGCCGGTGGTGATGTATAGCGTACGCTTTTTCCGATAATAAACAATTATTTACGCACGCCTTCATTAGAACTTATTTGATTATAAATAAATATTGGAGTAAACAGCATTCAATCCGAGGTACAGATTTTTTTCAGAACCGGATATTAAATATTACGCACATTAATTGTTCGCCTGACGACAAAATATAAGGAGATAATTAATCCGATGCATCAAGAAACTCTTTGCGTTCATAATGGTACGTACCATGATTCTGCAACAAGGGGGGTAAACACACCGATTTTTACCTCGTCTTCATTCGAATACTTGGAACGGGAAAACTGCCCCTACCCCCGCTATTTTAACACACCGAACCAAGACGTAGTGGTTCGCAAAATGTGTTCGCTTGAAGAGGGGCAGGATGGCGTATTGTTCAGTTCGGGCATGGCCGCAATGAGCACCACCGTGCTTGCCTTTGCCGGTTCTGGTGATCATGTTGTGTTGTTGGACGAACTATATGGTGGTACGCATGCCTTTGCTACCGATACCTTTGATCGGTTAGGTATCCAATATTCGTTTGCCGCCACCGATGCCGATTCAGTGATACAAGCCGCCTCGCAGGCAACCAAAGTGATTATCATCGAATCACCAACCAATCCATTGTTGGGGATTATAGACATTCGTCGCGTGGCGGAGTTTGCCAGGTCCCGGGGAATTACGACGATTATTGACAATACTTTTGCAACACCCGTCAACCAGCGCCCTCTCTCTCTGGGAATAGACGTGGTGATACACAGCGGTACCAAATATCTGGGGGGCCATAGTGACCTTTGTTGCGGAATCGCAATCACATCGCACGAATATGCCGATAGAATTCGGGCAATGGCCCGACATCTGGGCGGCAGCCTCAATGCCATCACCTGTTACCTGCTTGAAAGGAGCCTGAAAACGCTTGCTATACGGGTGGAACGGCAGACCCGAAACGCACATCGGATTGCCGAATTCCTCGATAGCCATAACTCTGTCACGAAAGTTAATTACCCTGGGTTGCCGAACTCCAGAGGTCATGTTATTGCTCGATCCCAAATGACAGCGTTCGGGGCCATGTTATCCTTTGAATTGAATGAAGATCATGTCTCCACAAAGGCATTTCTGCGCCGGTTGCGTATGATTCGTCCTGCAGTCAGTCTCGGAGGCGTGGAGTCAATCATCTGCGCTCCTTCTGAGACATCGCATGCGAAAATCTCATCCGAAGAGCGTCGAAGGATTGGCATCAACAATTCCCTTTTACGGCTTTCTGTCGGAATAGAACATGAGGACGATATAATTGAGGATATATCGCAGGCATTGAACGAAAGTTAAAAGCCGGGCGTTTGATGCAGTATGCAGGAACCGCTATGAATACCCAGATTAAACAGATCATGAGCAGACTCCGTGAGCTGAGTGACAGCGATATCGCTGCCCATTCGCTGCGATTTTTTAAGACCGGAAAGGGAGAATATGGTGAAGGTGACAGGTTCCTTGGGATTCGTGTCCCAACAATCAGGGAATGTGTCAGAGAATACCGCGCAATATCCCTTGAAGATACAACAGAGCTTCTGAACTCTCCTTTTCACGAAGCGCGACTTCTTGCCCTGCTGATACTGGTCGCAAAGTACGCCTCAGCAAACGTGAATACCGAGCAGGAGGCTGTTTATAGAGCATACCTTGGTAATTCAGAATTCATAAACAGTTGGGATTTGGTTGACTGTTCGGCGGAACACATCGTGGGAGCTCACCTGTTTCTTAGAGATAGGAAACCGATTTATCGGCTTGTACGTTCAAAAAGCCTTTGGGAGCGGAGGATCGGTATTATATCCACTTTCCACTTCATCAAAAAAAAGGATTTCCCGGACACACTGGAATGTGCGAGGCTGCTGCTTAATGACAAAGAGGACCTGATCCATAAGGCCGCGGGATGGATGCTGCGTGAAGTCGGCAAGCGGGACCGTAATGCCGAAGAAAAATTTCTCGAAAGACATTACAGGCATATGCCGCGCACCATGTTGCGCTATGCGATTGAAAGATTTCCAGAGAAAGAAAGGCTGGCATATTTGCATGGAACAAAAGAGGCGTCCGGCAAATAGCCGCGCCTGATCTGCAACGTTTAGGCGACAACACACTTGTAATTTTAAACTGTTGTAAGGAAATTTTCTATGAGAAATACACTCATGCTCGGACTGTGGCGGTATATAATAAATGTACCGCCATCTTTATGGCAGAAACAAATTGCCAAAGGGAAAAGAAAATTTGAAAAAGAGCATGGCTCCCTATCCGGGGAATATCGCCTGATTCATCATTTTGTGGTAAGAGAACTCCCGCGTAACGGCATGCCTTTATCGCCGGAATTTATATCAGGCGAGCTTGGTTTATCTGCTGATCGTGTAAATAACGCTCTGGATTATCTGGAAAAGCGCATGACATTCCTATACAGAAACAGAAAGGGAGAAGTTGTGTGGGCGTATCCTGTCACTGTTGATAAAACACCGCACAGAATTACTTTCAATACAGGCGAAAAATTGTATGCTGCATGAGCGGCAGACGCATTTGCGACGCCCTTCGTGCA
>JAGVOC010000289.1 GCA_020052975.1 Desulfobacterales bacterium
AACGCTTTGCTTCTTCCATTGGACACCCCCTGGTTTAAGAGCAGGTATTTATGCTAATACCAACTCTTCGTTGTGTCCACTTATTCGGGGGAAGATCACTTTAAGATTCGTATCTTTTGTGCTTGTTTCTATAATATTTTTACTCTTCCACCCCTTCCACCACTCAGACGCTTGAGAAAAAGTCTTATGTGACAAAGGTATTGTTTTCAGGGTAGTTAGGGCCTTTAGACCGCTTGCCAACAGAAAATCATCTATGCCAGCCTTGACCGTACCTGTCTGCTCAATAACCGTTACCTTTATTGATGCGCCACGAGCCTCGAGTTCTTTGCCAAGAGCATAAACGGCTTTCAGTAAATCCTGCCTGTGCCAAATGTCCGAATCAAAATACAATGTCACTTCTCTGTCAACCCAGGCTATTTGGTCTATCGACGAAATAGCCTTATGAGATTGACCATCGAGCCAGTTCCATATTCCACCAACGCCTATGGCCATAATTCCAGATTGAATTAAGGCGGCTGTTTTTTTCTCGCCTTCGGCCACAGCTAAAGGCATAGACGAATTTCGCAGCACTGCCTCGACAGGCTTTAGAACATAAAGATGAGCTCCCGTCCCTTTTCTCTGTAGATATCTAACTGAGTGGCCTTCATTATCCTTAAAGGATGGGAAAACTTTATATCTGGAATATTTATCTATGCCAAGATATGGAAAGACAAGGGCAGAATCAACACCTGCCGGACACCATCCTAGCTCTCTTGAGATGTCATCCAGAGTTACTGAATATACGTTCATCAAACCTATGGTCTCATCCGAAAGACCACTTTTCCTAAGATCTGCCAGGTGATCAGGAAGTAAAATTTCTCTTTTCATTTTCATTTCCTCTCATTTCCATAATATTAACGATTCTCGCTCGAATAAATTAAATCCTTTAAGCTACGCATAGCATCGGAAAAATCTTTAACATTCACAACAGCCTCTCGCCGCCAAAAAGAGTCAACCAACTTTTGACATGAAGCCGTATCTTCAAAAACAAACAAAAACTTTCTTCCGCTATCTTCTTCTAAACCGATTAATTTCTTTTTGGAAGCGTAGAGGTAGGAGGCCAATGATAAGTCACGGGTACGGTAAACATTATCCATATTCATCTTCTATCCTCTCTTAACAACAGTATTAGCAATTCTTTGTTCACCCATTTTGATGTAATCAGCATTCAACTCAATGCCCACAAATCGACGACCTAATTTCTTCGCGACGACCCCTACAGTACAAACCCCAGCAAACGGATCAAGTACAATACCGTCTTCAGGACATCCTGCCTTTATCATCGGCTCGATTAGCTTCTCCGGAAAAGTAGCAAAATGAGCGCCCCTAAAAGGTTGAGTCGCAACTTCCCATACACAGCGCTTATTGCGACCAGCGAGCTTACCTTCTTTGATTTTCTTAAAAACACCCAACTGAGATTTTAAAGTCATGCCACCGTGTATCCCCATGTCTGTTTTTTTGGAATATGAACCATATTGCGCTCTTAACATACTGCTCTCTTTTAACGGTTCAAGCTGTCTTTCAAAATAATATTTAGTTGATCGGACGAAGAAATATATCTTCTCAAAATTTGAGGTGAATCTATCCCTTGCCGAAGAAGGCATACAGTTGGGTTTATGCCAGATGATTTCATTTCTCAGGATCCATCCTCTACTACACATCTCGATTGCGAAGCGAGATGGAATCTGCAATAGACACTTCGGCATCACTCCTGCGCCTAATGGCTTTCTTTTGCTTGTTGGATAATATGTTTGTCTGGCAACATTTTGAAAACCGCTGCTCTCTTTTGACTGTCCGTAACCACAATTGCTCCCACCATACGTATCACCTAAAACAACCCAAATTGATCCTGTTTTCTTAAGAACCCGTTTAATTTCGTCGAATATCTCACAGAGCTTTCTTATATACTCGCTAAACGTTGGTTCGAGACCAAGCTGACCTGCTACACCATAATCGCGTAACCACAAATACGGTGGTGATGTGATAACGCAATCAATGAAGCTATCCGGAAATTCCTTTAATACTTCTAGGCAATCGCCTTGATATATTTTGTTCAATTCCATTAACCCCTGCCGAAAAAATCAATCTTGAATCCACGCCCAATGCTTGCGCAATTTGGATTTTACGTTCAATTGAAGGCTGAATCACATCATTAAGCCATTTTGATAACAGGCTCTGATCTACCTTGAGCAGCTTCGCCAAATCACCGTCATTTTTTCCATGCGGATACCAACTTGTTATTAAGAATCGTTTTAGATCATTCATCGCATCGCTCCTGTAAAATATCTAATCAACACTAAATATTTGATGCGCGTCTTAAATATTTAATAAACATAGCGCCTTCCTTAATACCCAACGCCCTAGCCTTATTCACATCCTTCCAGGACTTGGCGTAGTCTTTTTTATAAAAATAGGTCATTGCCCTTGCTAAATAAATATATGCGTGCTTTGGATTTAACTTAATTGCCGCGTTTAGATCAAAGATTGACTGGTCATTGTCACCTTTCATGCGGTATGCAAAACCGCGATAATAATAAGCATCGGCATCTTTTGAATTGTTTTTTATTCTTTCACTATTTTCGGCTATCTCTTTATCGATAACCTCGCCAAGAGTAAGCACATTCCTTGCTTTCTTATGTTTTTTCATTCTATCTCCTCCGTTTAAAAGTCTAACATTACCAACAAAAAAACCAGAACAAGAGAATCTAATCTCTTTATTCTGGCTTCGCTTAATCGTCCAAGCCCTTAAGGGCTAACTTTGGCTAACTCAGAAAAACTTTATATCAACGAAATCTTACCGCTATTGGTCACCTTCAAAGCCCATTGCCTGGGCTTTCTTGATCTCTCATTTAAAGGATAAACGAAAATAATCCGCGAAATGCTCAAGTCGATCTCGATCTCATCCACTTCCGCTCCAATCGTTACCCTCTTTTTGCCTAATGACTGCCTTGATATCATAAAACCACCCTTTGATTGTCTATACATACTAAGGATTAACTGTTTTCAAAACCCTCTCTCTGGCTTGAAGATTTTCCACCTTTTCAATTTTTTGTTTGATGCTATGCAATGCCTCGATAGACTTACCATCCCACTTCTCCAAATCGCTCTTTATTTCATACACGAGAGCTCTTTTGGCTTCTACAACAAAGACAATGCCACCTTTGTTTGATATGACAATATCGGGACAAAATGAAGATTGTGCCGATAAAGTATCTTTTTGAAGATGTATAAGTGTTTTGGGCATAATTTCTTTTTCAAGAAGATGTTGATATCTTAAGTAATCATTCTTATTAGACAAATCATTTCTTTCCTTTTGGAACATTACCATCATCTCAGGACAGGTATGCCCCTTTTCTTTTGCTTGCATTATATGCGTCCAATAAGGAATAAATTCTTTTTGCGGATAATAAATAGTGACCCCTTGTTTACCTTCACTCAATCTTAAACCATCTGGCAATAAACCAATCCTGGTCCGTAAATAATCGACCATTTTGTTAGACAAGCGCCACCCTGTTATGTCCATTACCTCTGAGGTGGTTATCAATGAAGTATCTAAATAGGTTATCATATTATTGTTCTAAGTAGTATCTAAAGTATAACACACGCGGCTTTCCTGTCAAGAATTTATTTAAAGAATTTCATAAAGTGCAAATTGCTATCGATTAAATCGCAAAAGCAACAAAAAACCCTAAAAGAAAGTAAACATCCTTCCCTTAGGGTTATAAACCGCCCATACAAGGCAATGATTGAAGAAATATGAACTATGCCGCTTTTAGAGGCTTTTATTCGACCTTGCCGTTACCGTTATTGATTTTTTCCTGAAATTTTTCCCAAATGCAATCGTTAGTTTTTCTAAATCCTTGAAAAACCTTGTCAACCAAAGCCCTTGGATAAGCACCTGATCCTGATGTCCTCTCAAGGACAGATAATGGATCAAGCAATTCTTTTTCAATGCGCTCCCTTAACTCCAGGCTCAGATTCCTTATATTATGTTTCTGCTTCATCTTGCCCTCCTTATTAGTTTCGTCTGTAATTCCTTTGGCAGTGCTACAAATCTCTCTCCATTTTCAAAATACCGTTCTGCATAATCAAGGCCTTTCAATCTCACCATCTTGATGTAAATTCTATTTTCCGGTAACCGTCTCCAAGACAGCTCTCTTTTAATATCAACATCCGCAAAAGACTGACCTACAATCCACGCCACCAATATTAATATAATAAAAATTACACTGCTGTCCGGTAAAACTTTTAGAAGAGCGTTAATTGCGGGTCATCCCGCTTGAGTCTTAAAATAATGTTAGATGTGGCCTTTAACAGCTCAATCA
>JAGVOC010000484.1 GCA_020052975.1 Desulfobacterales bacterium
CCGACTACGGTCCGGTAATTTAAGTGAACCGCGCAGTGCGGACCCGCTTGCTGCGTGGTGTGGGGGCTGGGGGAGAAAAACCCCCGGCTACCCGATTATGAGTCTTGACGTCTACTGAACTCATCGTTGCTAGTTGGTTAAGTGTGTCGATGGAAATCTGCCTAGCTGTAATCAGGCCCACTGGTGAACACCCAAGTGCAGTTTGGATTTGGCGGAAACCTGATAGTAAGGTCGAGTGCCGCCTTAAAACTGTGCTCCTCACCCCGCACGGCCCAGTAGGCCAATTCGTATTGCACTCGACCGATACTTGGGCTTGGTAGCGGCGCAGATACCACGATTGGAGGGTAAAAGAACGTCGTTTCGCCGCCTGGGTGAATGACTCCTCCACGGTTGGAGAACTTTGCGCCTTGTGGTGGAACGTGTCCATTTATCGATGCAGTAATTGAGTCGACGCGGAACTGCACTAGGACCTTTCCCGGATTCCACAGTCTTAGTCCAATTTGTGCCATCACAGCTGGCGCAATGCTGGGTGGATTTTCATGGCCGATTTGTATCTCTCTCAAGCCGAGATGCGGCTGTGCCTCAAGCTCCAGCATTTGTTTCGTCGAAGCTGCCATTTGACGCGTCTCACGCGCCAACCAAAAGGTTCCCGCCGCCAGTGCAAGCGTTGCGACACCTACTAATAGGTCCATTTCCATTTATCGCTCACTGGTTGCTTACAAGAGTTCAAGACGCATAACGTGGAAGCCACGGGCGCGCGCCCGCAGACTTAAGCAAAGCACCGCCACTCGCGCGCGCGTCCGCGTGGGCTGCCGGGTTATGTGACAACGCACACTTTACGGCAACGTTCATGAAACTACTGCTGAAGATTGAGAGCAAGCTGACTCGCCGCCGTTGACACTTCGCCAGGAACCCTAGCTGAACCTGCCACGATAAGCAGTGCGTCTACAGCCCTTCCACTGGCAATGATCCTTCGGGCTTGGGTTACGCGCGTTATGCAGCCTGACTCCACGTAGTTTTCTTCCTGCATGAGCAATTCGATCAAATCCTCGTTGCTCATGGCCTCGTCCCTGAACTGTGGAAAGTACTTCACGAAACAAGCCTTCCCGATTGACTGAAGGCTTCTTCGAAGTTGCTCGTCATTCACGCTGCCCCCTTGTCACATAACGCCTCGGGTAACCTGACCGCGCCAATGAGCTTCCCGCGTAGCGCCGCCGAGCTTCCCGCGGTCAGGTTGACCCGATTGTTAACTCTTTTTATTTTTCTTTTTTTTATTCTACGTGATTTGATAGCTCAAGGAGATTGCCATCAGGATCACGGAGGTAAATTGATAAAATATTGCCTTTTGCTCCAGTCCTTCGGACAGGCCCTTCCACAATATTAATTCCGCATGTTCGAATATGTTTTTCAACTTCCTTGATAGGAGTGGAGGTTATAAAGCACAGGTCAGCGGAACCAGGCATAGGATATTCAGCTCTTGGCTCAATTTCCTTCCCATACTCATGCAGATTGATTTTATGATTTCCAAATTTTAATGCCTTTCTGTCTCCACCGAAGGAAATTTCCTGCATACCAAGAACTTGACTGTAAAAAGAAATCGTTATTGCAATATCTCTTACCGTCAACACCAAATGGTCAATGGAATTTATTCTCATATTTTCTGTCATTTAGTTTTGTAACGATCTCTTTCATTGAAAAACGTCATATCAGCATATCCCGTGTATATTTTAGCTGAATGTCTCACTCCAGACGGAATGAAGTATCGATCACCTTTTAGGTAAGTCTTCATTATGCCGTTAACCGTTAAATCAATTCTCCCATCAAGAACAATCCCCCACTGGCTTTCGTGGGAATGCTCTGGCAATTCAACGTCCTCTTCAAACTGCATAAAAAGAATCTGGTGTGTTTCGGATTGTGAGAGATAGGCGGTAAGACCATTCAACGGAATATCTGCCTTTGGAAGTTTCATTATCGGATCAGGAAAAATTTCTCTCATATGGTCATTTTATGTTTGGGTTAACAATTAATATACGTAATACATAATTTCGCTGTTTTTTAAACAGCGAAATTGATTTAATGCTTAATTATTTATACTAATGTATATCTAAAATCAAATAATTATTATTGAACTCATACGTAAAACATGTTTATTATCAGAAAAAGCGTAATACGTATAATAAGGTATTATGCTCAAATAATAGCCAGGTTGAATGATTTTTATCATCGGGAGTGGAAAGATGAATAATATTTTGCCGGAGTTTCAAAAATTTATCGCCCAGCGCAAACTGGCGCCGGAAAACCAAATCCCTTTTTACGCCAACTGGGTCAGCAAGTTCCTGCGGTTTTCCAATACACGACAAGACAAACCATTTGATTTAAGAATACAAATGTTCCTTGATGTTCTGAAGAAAGACAAAAAACTGCAAGGTTGGCAATTCGAACAGGCCGATAACGCTGTTAAACTTTATATTCATCATTTCCTGTCTAATAATACATCGGCGCTTTCACCAAATACAGAAACGGCAGCCGAAAATAAATACCCGGACGTCAAAACAGTGCAGGAAAAAATTCGTGAAATATTGCGCATCAAGCATTATGCATACAGCACGGAAAGGACTTACATAGACTGGTTTCTGCGCTTTCATGCCTACCTGACGGGGGTAAAAAATAAAGATTGGCAAATCCAGGGCGTTAATGAAACGGATGTCCGGGATTTCCTGAGCCACCTGGCAATTAAACAAAAAGTATCTTCTTCAACTCAAAATCAGGCCTTCAACGCGCTGCTGTTTTTGTTCCGCGAGGTTCTCAAAATTGATCTGCATGATCTCAGTAAAACGGTACGGGCGAAAAGAGGCCCCAAGCTGCCTGCGGTGCTGACGCAAAATGAGGTACGCAGTCTGCTTGAGCAGTTAAAAGAAAAGGACAGTCTTTTGGTTCATATTCTATATGGCACAGGCATGCGGCTGATGGAAGTGGCCAGACTGCGGGTTCAGGATATTGATTTTGGATTGAATTCAATTATCGTTCGGGCAGGTAAAGGCGATAAAGATAGAATGACGGTTCTTCCGGATGCTGTTAAAAATAAACTGAAAGAGCATATGGCCGCAGTCAAAAAAATCCACGAGCAGGATTTGGTCAAAGGTTTTGGCGAGGTCTATCTGCCGGAAGCTCTCGACAGAAAATACCCGAATGCAGCCAGGGAATGGCGCTGGCAGTATGTTTTCCCATCCACGGCTCTCTCTGTTGATCCACGCTCCGGCAAGGTGCGCCGTCATCATATCAGCCCCAGTTCTATTCAGAAAGTTGTTGCGGACGCGGTCAGAAAGGCCGGTATTCACAAACACGCCACTGTCCATACATTGCGCCATAGTTTTGCCACGCATCTGCTGATGAACGGTGTGAATATCCGCGAAGTTCAGGAGCTTTTAGGCCACAAGAATGTTGAAACAACGATGATCTATACGCATGTGCTCAGAAATATGTCGAAAGCGCCGATAAGCCCGCTGGATACGCTGCTTGCCGACGAAGCCTGCGGCAAAAACCGCATATAATTTGCCGGTGGATTTAGGCTCATATGAACTCTGTTGACCGATTCCTTGACAGTGCCACGGGTTTGAAAGTAGAGTGCAGAAAAATCAATATCATATAACATAGCCTGATAAAGTGAAGGAAAGGAGGAGCCGGGCATGGTTATTCGGAGCATTGTCGGTTTGTTCGCTTTTGCCCTCATAGCCTGGGTTATCAGCGAAAACCGCCGTAAAGTCGATTTAAGAGTTGGGGGGAACCACGAGGACATATAGAATCCCCCATGCTCCCTACCTGGATAAAGCTAAGTTCACCTGGAAGCCCGTTTTTTAGGTGATCCATTGGAACGACTTGATTTTCGGCCTGTTGATTTCTCGGCCAGACTAATCAGTGATCTAAGAGCCTCATTTACGGCTTCTTCAGTATGGAATACTTTTGCCACATCAGGGCTCAAGAGCACGAGATTGGTGCCTTTGCGGTAGGATTCAAAGTACTTGCCGCGGATTCCAACACCAAGATCTTCCCTTTTATACTCGGGACGGAGTTCATCTGATGTTTTAACCTTCTTCATAGATCACCCTTTCTTTGCGGTCCATTAGACGTGCGCTTATGATTCTTGTTCGATCATTACGTTGCGTATGAGAGACAACAATGAGTTGCTTCTGTAGCGATACGCCAAAGGTCATTTGTCTTTCTTCACCCTCCGAATGATCCGGGTCTTGAAACGTAATAGCCAGTGGGTCTCCGAAGACAGTGGCAGCCTCTTGAAACGTAATTCCGTGTTTCTTGAGGTTTGCGGCAGCCTTCCTTGGGTCCCATTCAAATCTCATAGATGTCTTCCTGTCAACTATTATACCAGAACTGGATTGCTATTATAATTTATTTTTCTGGGGACTAACAATTAATATGTGTAATACAAAATCAGCTATTTTTTAAACCGTGCCATTGATTTTATGTTCGATTAATTACACCGATATTTATCTAAAATCAAATAATTATAATTGAACTCTTATGCAAAAAGGGTTTATTATCAGGAAAACGTAATATGTATAAAGTGAAGATAAGACGGGAGTCGTTGTCGGGATTATCGGATTATAACAGGAAAAAGACACCATGAATTCAAAAGATATAGGCTTTAATCTGCTTGCAGTTGATTCGTGCGGCGCGAGAAGGGGAGAGTTTACAACGGCTCACGGGGTCGTCAGGACGCCGGCTTTTATGCCTGTAGGCACCGCTGGGTTTGTCAGGTCAATTACGCCAAGAGATGTTGCGGAGACCGATTCGGAAGTGATTCTTGCCAACACATACCATCTTTCACTCGGGGAAAGGCTTGCCACGGTCAAACGGATGGGCGGTCTTCACCGTTTTATGGGTTGGAATAAGACCATTCTCACCGACTCGGGAGGGTTCCAGGTATTTTCCCTTCCCGGAAAAGAGATAAGCGATGACGGAGTTTCATTTTCATACGAAGAGGACGGTGAACGGGTTTTTTTTACACCTGAAAAATCGATGGAGATTCAGCGGGATCTGGGAGCCGATATCGTTATGGCTTTTGATGAGTGCGTCGAGCATACGGCATCGAGAGAGTACATAGAAGAGTCTGTGGACCGGACGACCGGCTGGGCAAAAAGGTGCAGGGATGTTGAATTAAAGGATTACCAGTTCATGTTCGGGATCATTCAGGGCGGGATTTTCCCAGAACTTCGTCAGAAAAGCGCAATTGAAATCACCTCGATCCCCTTTGACGGTTATGCGATAGGCGGTGTCAGTGTGGGTGAAGGTTTTGAACTCATGAAAAAAGTCGTGGAAGTAACCGCCCATTTTTTGCCCGAAAATAAGCCGAGGTATTTAATGGGAGTCGGCCTGCCTGAAGATATACTCGCTGCAGTGCAAAGGGGTATGGACATGTTTGACTGCATAATTCCAACACGTTATGCCCGCCAGGGAACCCTTTTTACCCGTATGGGGAAAATAAGGATTCTTGACAAAACCTACCGGAAGGACAAATTCCCGCTTGATACAAAGTGCAATTGCTATACATGCAGGACTTATCCCCGCATGGTCCTGCGTTATCTCCTCTTTTCACGCGATCCTCTTGCGGAAACGCTCCTTACCATCCATAATTTAACCTTCTACCAGGACCTCATGAAAGAGATCAGGGTCGCGATAGAGGAGAACCGGTTTGAAAAATTCGAAGAAGAGTGGCTTGGTGTTTATAAAAAGAACAGAAACAGAGGTGAATCGTAAGATTTGATCAACTCTTGTTCTGGACTCCCGTTTTCACGGGAGTGACGGGATTTTTGGCTTTTACGCATCTGATATGGTTATGTTACTTTATTAATGATGGCTTCTGCTGCGCGCAGTCCGTCAATGGCCGAACTTACAATACCTCCTGCATAACCGGCGCCTTCACCGGACGGGAAGAGACCGGATACGGTCACAGACTCACCGTTTTCTTTGCGTGAAATACGAACCGGGCTTGAGCTTCTTGTTTCAGGGGCATAAAGAAGCGCTTCTTCGGGTGAAACTCCTTCAAGAAGACGCATCATTTTGGGGATGGCAACAGAAAGGGTGTTGCAGACAAAACCGGGGAGAATGAGATGCAAATCCGCAGGCCGGGATCTGGGCCACGAACGTTTTTCAGGAAGGATGTCGGGACATCTATTTTTTAAAAACCCGGAAAGGGGTGCTGCAGGAAGAGAAAAATCGCTTCCCCCTGCAACATAGGCGAGTTTTTCTATTTTGTCCTGAAACTCAATTCCGGAAAGGCCGGAGTGTATTCCCTTTGCTTCCGGATTGTCTGCCGGATAATCGGATGGATCAACCGGAACAAGAAAAGCCGCATTTCCGAAAGGTCCTGAACGGGCTGAAAGGCTCATCCCGTTTGTGGTTAAAGATCCCCGGGATGATGCGCAGGGAATTACTGTGCCGCCCGGACACATGCAGAAAGTATAACAGGCGCGGGTGTTGGCTTCTTTTTTGAATGTCAGACGGAATCCGGCAGCACCCAGGCGGGGGTGCCCGGCAAAGCTTCCCCATTGGGCTCTGTCTATATGTTCCTGGGGTATTTCAAGACGAAGACCTACGGCAAAGGATTTGTGTTCCAGCATCACGCCCGATTTTGCGAGTATTTTGTATACATCGCGGGCGCTGTGGCCGGTTGCGAGTATACAGCTTTCTGTTTCTATCTCCTTCCCGTTTACAATAATTCCGCGAAGCCTGTTTTTATCAACATGAATCCCTTCAAATCTGGAATGAAACTTTACCTCTCCGCCGTTTTGTTCAATGAGGTTCCGGAAGGCCGGCACGATTTTTTTTAAAAGATCGCTTCCGAGATGAGGCTCAGCGTCGATGAGAATATCTTCCGGCGCTCCGCATTTTACAAGTGTCTCGAGGAAGCGGCGAACCCTGAACCTGTCTTTGCTGCGGGTGGTCAGTTTGCCGTCGGAAAAAAGTCCGGCGCCGCCTTCACCGAAAAGAACATTTCCTTCAGGGTCAAGCACACCCTTTTTCCAGAAAAGAGAAACCTCGGAAGTCCGGTTATTAACCGGAGAACCGCGTTCAATCAGAAGGGGAGAGAGGCCGGCCTTCGCGAGCGCAAGAGCTGCCATAAGGCCTGAAGGGCCGGCGCCAACTATAACAGGCGCCGGTTTCTTTCGGGCGCTTGCTATTGCCGGTGATGCGGTTAAAGCTTCCTGCCCGTGAAGTATCTCCACATCTCTACTATTTGAAAGAGAAAAATTTTCACCATTTATAAGATCAAGCTCAATGGTTAATGAAAATACCGGAGCCTCACGGCGGCTCCTTGCATCTATTGAACGGCGGATCAATCTGAATCCGGAAATAAGGCTTTCATTGCATCCGAGTTTTGCGGCTGCAGCTTTCAGGATATCTATTTCCTCGTAATCGAGAGGAAGAAGAATCTGGCGTATTTTAATGCGCATATGTGTTTCGTATCCTTAGTCTAATTCCCGATATTCTGATTGCACGGCTCAAGGTCTGAAGGTTTGCCTCCAAGGATGATACCCATAAACACGGCAGCTGTCAGCCCGAAGCAGGCGCCTGTTATGAAAGCTGCCTTTGGCCCGAAAAATGTCCAGAGCCAGCCGGTTAAAAGGGATGCGGGAAGCAGGCCGATTCCGACAAGAGTTGCATGAAGTCCCATAAAAGTAGCCTTCTTATCTGACGGGCAGAGGTCGGCTATAAGCGCCTTTTCAACTCCTTCTGTCATTGCATAATATATACCGTAAAGCCCGAAAAGCAACCAGAGAACCGATGATGATTTACTGACAAATGCGAATCCGAAGTAGACAAGGCTGTAAAAGAGGTAGCCGGAAACAAGAAGTGCGCGCCTTCCAATTTTATCCGAGAGCCTGCCGGCCGGAAATGAGAAAAAGGAATAGACCAGGTTAAAAAAAAGATAGAGGAGAAGAACAGCAGGTGTATCGTAACCGAGATCATGGGCGCGAAGAAGAAGAAACTGGTTTGATGAGTTGCCAAGGGCAAAAATAAAAACAACAACAAGGAACCATTGCAGACGGGTTGGGAGGCTTTTAAAGTTGAAAGATAACTTCCTGGCTTCCGGTATTATTCTGTTTTTTGTCTCTTTTACAAAGAAAAGTGTGATAACGCCTAGTGCCGCCGGGATGAGTGACCAGAGAAAAATGGGTTTTATGCTGCCCGGACACCTTGTTATTATAATGTATGCAATTATGACTCCTGCGGCAGCTCCAGCGGTATCCATGGCCCTGTGAAGGCCAAAAGCCCTTCCCATGTTCTGAGGAGGCGTTGATTCGGCTATCAGGGCATCCCTTGGAGCGGTTCTTATGCCTTTTCCGAAACGGTCGGCGATCCTGCCAAACAGCACCATTGGCCATGCTCCGGCAAAATATATCAGGACCTTCCCGATGCCTGAGAATGAATATCCAAAAATTGCAAGGGGCTTTCTCTTTCCTAACTTATCGCTTATGTGTCCTGCATATAATTTGAGAATGCTTGCAAGGCTTTCGGCGATTCCCTCTATTATGCCCACAATTCCGGGTGTTGCTCCAAGCTGGGCTACAAGATAGAGCGGTATGAGAGGATAAACCATCTCCGTGCTTATATCTGTTAAAAGACTTGTTATTCCAAGTATAATTATATTTCGCATAAAATATATCTTAAAAAATGGCTAATTGGTGTCCATCCGGAAACAAATTATGGACACTATTGCGTTTCCAATTCGGAAATAGGCAATTTTGGGCAAGCTCAAGGAAATCAAGGGATTGTGCGGAGGCATACGTAATGTATGCCGCACAAGAAATCCCGCAGATTGACACAGAGATCGCACAAAAGGGCCATTTCCGGATGGAAACTAATTGAGTTCCTTTCACTCATTGCTGATAACACTGCATATTACCAAAAGAAAGCAAATTTATTGAACATCCCGCCTTGCTTTATTATACTGCAACGGTTATATGAACTCGTTTTAAATTTATATCAACACTATAAATACATGACAAACACTTGGTATAATAGACGAAAGTCTGAGTTATGGTAAAAGGCAAGCCGAAATCGCTAAATAACGGGTCAGATATAATTGATAAAAAACTTGCAGTCAGTATCATATTTGCAGCAGTCTGCCGGGTCTTGCTTAATACCGCGAGGCGTTTTCCCTATCCTTTTGCACCGGCAATCAGCCGTGGGCTGGGAGTTCATATCACGGCTGTAACCTCCCTGATTGCAGTTAATCAGGCGGCAGGTATTCTGGGGATGTTTCTCGGCCCTGTCGCTGACAGGATCGGATACAGGACCATGATGCTTTCAGGACTTGTAATGCTTGCGGCAGGGATGCTTGCAGTGGGTTTATTCCCCAATTACTGGATAGTCATGGCCGCCCTTGTCCTTTCCGGTCTTGCCAAAAGCACTTTTGACCCTGCTTTTCTGGCTTATGTCGGCGAACGCATTTCTTTCAGCAAAAGAGGGCTTGTAGTCGGCCTTACAGAATTCAGCTGGGCCGGAAGCACGCTTGCGGGGATACCTCTTGCGGCTTTTCTTATCGACCGTTTTGGATGGACAGCACCTTTTTTTGCCCTTGGAATCCTTGGTCTTGCCGGTATGATTACAATCCGGTTGACGATTCCGCCTGATGTTAAAAAAACACGCTTTTCTGCTTCAGCCGATTATTTTGGCGCAATAATAAATCTTGGAAAGGATCGATCCGCACTTGGAACGCTTGGCTTTGTATTTTTCATCAGTGCCGCAAATGATAACCTTTTCGTTGTTTACGGTGTATGGCTTGAAAAGGAATTTAACTTGAGCGTACTTGCGCTCGGATTCGGAACTATTGCCATAGGGCTTGCAGAATTTCTCGGTGAGTCTCTAACGGCTCTCTTTTCGGACCGTCTGGGGCTCAAACGCTCGGTTGTTGCAGGACTTGTTATTTCAATTATCTGCTATGGAGCCCTCCCTTTTTTCGGGAAAAGTTTTCCTTTTGCCCTGGGGGGTCTGTTTATGGTTTTTCTTGTCTTTGAATTCACGATTGTAAGCTCGATATCCCTTTGCACCGAGATTCTCCCCGGGGCAAGGGCCACCATGATGTCGGCCTATCTTGCGGCATCAGGCCTTGGACGGGTGATGGGGGCATTATCGGGAGGACCTGTCTGGCTTTTGGGAGGCCTTCCTGCAATCGGATTTGTTTCTTCACTTATCAGTATTCTTGCCCTTGTTTCAATTCTATGGAGTTTTAAGCAACTTAAGGGATCAAATCTTGAACCGCAATAGCACGCGAGCGAATTAAAAACAGACGCTATTCCCTACGGTCGAATCCGCCTCAGGCGGACCGCTGTTTGTGTCGGGGAGCTTCAATCTTTACCGGTTGATATCAAGCTCAACTTATCTTAAACCCGAAAGTTGAATAATTAATAATAAAAATATCTAAGCATCTAATATTGTATAGTTTTAGTTGAATATGTAAAATATTCCGACAGTCGAATGAGAAGGTTTACAATGTGAGTAATGGTATAATAAAAAAGCCTGCAATGTTTCCGCAGGCTTTTTCGTGAACTATACAAGAGAATTATTTCCTGAATTTTCTTGAAGATAATTTCCCTATTCCTCTCATCTATAGAACATTTCAAATGGAAATTTTGGCTTTGTAAACGGCTTTGCCCGCGTGAAATGCAAAGATTGCGGCCATGAATATCTCCCGGCATTTTCCTGCAAGTGCCGGGGAAAAGCAGGCCATCAGGCTTTCTTGAACCTTTTCCTGAATGCCACCAGTCCAACCAGCCCGGAGCCAAGGAGGAGCATGGTTGTGGGTTCCGGGACCGCCGTAGTACCGCCGCTGTAGCCGTAGCTACGGAAATCGTTGTCGCGGCCGCTTCCGAAGTCTTCGGCGATGTTATTATTGGAGATGGTGTTGGTATCCATCGTCACCGCAGCATTGAGCGCGATGGCTCTGCCGCATAGAATTTTTGCAGTTGTATTCAGGGTGATGCTCTGGTCCGCGAGAATATTTCCTGCGAACACCGTGCTGGTACCCAGAGTCGCAGAACTTCCGACCTGCCAATACACACCGCTAAGTGAATTCCCATTGATGATATTAACAGAAGAGCCACTTCCGGTCGTGAGCGCAGTCCCTATCTGAAAAACGAAGTCCTCACCGGGGTCGGTGGCGAAATCGAGAGTGAGTACTCCTGTCAACTGAGCCGTCGTGGCAAAATAATAGACGCCTGGTATGAGCGTGAGTCCGCCCAGATCCTGATCCGTCAAATCAAAAGCATACTGCATGGCTTTCAGAGTATTGTACGCAGTGAGGGCATCAATCTGAGCCTGCTGCGCGACCGAGTCAGTTGTGTGTATCGTTCCGCCAGTCACAACTGCAGGAGGAAAGCCAGTGATCGAAGTGCCCCGATAGAGACCCACCTCTCCGTAGATGGTGGTCGGGCCGGTATTGGTCACTGTTGAGGCACCCAGGACCGCGAAGCTCTGAGCCGAACCCAGGTATGGCGTGGCCAATCCTGGTGCAGGGGTGAAAAGAAGCGCGGCTAATGCCGCAAACACAAATAGAATCAAGAACTTGTGCTTCATTTTATATACTATTCGTTTATCCAAAATCCGATTCATTTCCTTAGAATTATTTCTCATCGATTTCTCCTTCGCTTTGGATGGTCTTATTCGGATTTCAAACTTCCGTATAGACTAATTACTTGCAAAAAAGATGCCGGGGCCGCAGCGATCCTGGGCATCCACCCGAGTACCTTAATATAGAGAGGATGCATAAGCTCGGGTTAGTCCGGCCGGAGACAAAAAAACCGGATTAGACTGTCCACCTCCCTTCAAAGCATCCCTCAACATGTTGAGGTTTTCGCCGGATATTGAGGCCAAAAGAATCCTTTCATACTTTCATCCTTCTATGTTGTTCTCTCCTATTAATTTAAGCCCCTGTTATTAAAAAACGATTCCACACTTCTGATTTTCTTTCGCTTGTTGGCAAGCAACTTGCAATTACGAATCGGTATGATCCTGGTCATCATACGAATAGGGTCTCGCAACCAATCATTTCACTACAAACTTACAGATAGGAGTAACCGCTATGAAAAAAAGAAATATCGTTATCCACTTTTTAGTGCTTCTTATGCTTATTGCCAACTTCGCAGCCTGTGCATCGACAAGCACACGTGAAAGTTCAGGTGAATATGTTGACGATTCGGTCATTACGACCAAGGTAAAATCTCTGCTTGCAGCAGATGATTTTCTCAAGTCGTTTCAGATCAGTGTTGAAACTTACCAGGGAACCGTTCAACTGAGCGGCTTC
>JAGVOC010000392.1 GCA_020052975.1 Desulfobacterales bacterium
GTCAGGTCCAGTACCTTGTTCAGGCGCAAGGCGCCGGGACAAGGTACTGGACGTAGTCAGCACCGCGATTCACGGCGGCGCAGCCGCCGTGAACATACGCTTAACTTGCGAGGGCCCTGGTGGCCCGAGTCAAGTTGAAGCGGTTGTTAGGTTCTTGATCTTCTTTGATGCCGACTTAATGGGATCTGAGAACGCCAGGCTTAACTTTGGAAGTTCGTCCACCATGAAGTCAATCATCTTGCTCCAGTCGTCGCTGTTGAAATAGTCGACCCCGTCAAGTTCGCACTTAATCCGAGAAGCCTTCTTGTTGTCGAGTCGCTCCCAAATCAGAGGGGAGCCAAAGGCGTCTTCAATCGACGCACGCTGCGAAAACAAGAAGTCGAAGATGCTCTTGTTCTCTTCTGCCGATGCACGAGAGATATACAGCTCCACACGCGCATAGTGGTTTGAGATGACTGAGTTGTAAGAAAGGCCACTCAAACCCGATCCTGAACCAATCCAATTGTCCTTGCTTGGACTGATATTCTTGTAGAGGTCAGATTTCTTGTTCAGTTCTTTGAGAAACTTGGTCCAGAAATCAGTTCGGAGTCCATACCTAACCTTACTACTTTCTTGGGTGACAATGTCTTCCTGGGCCTTGTCAGCCATGCTGATCACGTACTCTTCCACGTCTCGCATTGGGATGATTTGCTCAATATCGAGGAAGATATTCTCTCCGTGAGAGTATGGTACAATTTTAAAGCACTGTATTCTGAGTTTGTAGTTAGTCAGCCAGAGAGCCGTTGAAGTCACTTCTTTGCGGAAGTTTCCGGCTACCATGATGATCCGTTGTGAGGTTCCTTGGTTCAGCTGAAGCTCATTGAATTCGGTGTTATCAAAGAACTCTACTAGATTGTCTGTCGCGGATTCGGCTCTTCCCAGTTTGTCAAGGAATTCCTGGTAGATATCTCGAACCTGATTCTTGGTTAAGCTCGAACAGTAAGAAGCGTATTTTAGAACTTGCCAGGTTACGTCACGTCCCGAGTCGTCGAGTTTGTTCTCGATGACAACGAGATTCCCTTGTTTGTCCACGGCCAGGAGGTCAAGACGTTCATTTGTGTCACTGAACCCGGCGAATTCCTTTTGTATGACCAAGAGTTCTTCACCCAAACATCCGGGATTGTTTGCTACCCACTCTTGGAGGTTTTCACGTTCCTTGAAACCAAGTTCCGAGAAGGTTCGCTGAACAACCTTCTCGATCTTGTTTTCGGTCCGGTTAACGAGATACATTCCAAAACCTCCTTTGCGTGAAGCGTCAACCTAACAAGTTATTATATCGTTTTATGTATATTATCAAACATGCGGTTTGATGTTAATAGGGTACGCATTATTGTCAATAAAATGGTGCAAATACAAGTTAATTTTTCCGCTTATTGCGGTATGAAATGCAGTTATGTAATGATATATCGCATAGGGATAATAACGTATGGAGAAAAAATATGGTGAATTTCCCTGATTCCAATCCAAGATATCATGAAATTCTTATTTCAAGAAATATTCCGCGTGAGCAATGGAGAATGTATAATAAATGGGCGCGGTTTTATCTGCATTTCGGTGCAAAGTACAGTTTTTTGTTCAACTTATTTATTTTTTGGGGAAATATTTCACATTATTTATATTTTCAAAATCTGAATCCTGAGTCCATAAAACGGCTTTGAATTCCCGGGCTGTTGCAAGAATGATGCTGTCTGCCATTGGAAGCTTATACTCAAGACTAACCCTTGACGCTGCAATTGCAATTTGAGTACTTAGTTCCACAACCCTTCCTCTTTGCATGGCAACTACCGCCTGCAATGCATCATTTTCTCCGGACTCTCTCATAATGACCTTGAAGACTTCATATATCGTGACTGTTGGAACAACAAGCAAATCCGGTTCACTCAACGGAGGCAGAAAATATGCGGCATTGGGCTCATCGGCAAAATATGCAAGCCAGCCGGAGGAATCCACAATATTCATACCCTGTCTTCTTCCCGTTTGAATTCAATGTTGATTCCCTTAATGAATCCGCGGAGCTCTTTTATATCCCGTTCAGGTATAAGCTCAATCCTGCCGGCATATTCTACAATCTGCATTTTTTGGCCGGGACGCAGCTTCAATGCTTCTCTTACATTCTTAGGTATAACGACTTGATATTTTGGTGAGACAGTTACCGATTGCATGACAAAACCTCCATCGATCTATTTTTGTATTACGATATCATTATCGATATTGTTTTGTCAATTATATTGATATAATGTCATCAATATGTTATCAAGACTTAAATATGTGCCTGATTCTTTTATCATATCACAATCATCCATCTTACCGGCTGATCCTTGCGGCAAACAGGGATGAGTTTTATGACCGCCCGACGGCGCCTCTTGGTTTCTGGCCTGAAGCGCCCCATGTTCTGGCAGGAAGAGACCTGAAAAGCGGCGGAACATGGTTAGGAGTAACAAAAACAGAACGAATATGCGCTATAACCAATTTCAGAGACCCCGCTGCCCAGATGCCTGATGCCCCGTCAAGAGGATTTCTTGTGGCAAATTATCTTAAAGGAAGCGAATCGCCTCTGACTTACCTTGAAAAAGTCAAACCGGACGGGAAAAGATACAACGGATTCAATCTTCTGGCCGGAGACGAATCCGGTATTTTCTGGTTTTCAAACAGGTCGGGCGAAATATCAAGACTTTCTCCCGGCATTCACGGCTTAAGCAATCATCTTCTCGACACCCCATGGCCGAAAGTTGAAAAAGGGAAAAAGTGTTTTGAAAAAATTCTTTCTTCAGATGAGATGAACCGCGAAAGCATCTTTGGGCTCCTTTCGGACGGGGATATGCCGGACGACAGAGATCTGCCGGACACAGGTGTGGGTCTTGAATGGGAGAGGATTCTGTCACCCCTTTTCATCAAAAGCGATATCTACGGAACACGCTCATCTTCCATAGTTTTAATCGGGAAAGAAAAAATAACATTCATGGAACGGACCTTCATCATAGACGGGGCAAACTCGGTAAAACATGAAACGCGAGAATTTTCTTTCCTTTTGGTTCCGGCTTGCCCAGGTTAGTCCTTTCTTGATTTTTTCGACTCTGTTTTTTTCTCACCTTTAAGCTTTCGCCATTTATCCAGCCGGTCCTTAACGGCCTTTTCGTAACCTCTTTCAGATGGAAAGTAGAAAAGATGGCCTTCGAGCTTATCAGGCAGATATTCCTGGAAAACATATTCCTCTTTATAATCATGGGCATACTTGTAATCCTTGCCATACCCAAGATCTTTCATCAGAGCTGTCGGAGCGTTCCGGATATGCAGCGGGACCGGAAGCGCCCCTCCGTTTTTGACTGCTTCTTTTACTCTTCCGTATGCGGTATATATGCTGTTGCTCTTGGGAGCGGTTGCGAGATAAACGGCAGCCTGCGCAAGGGCAAGTTCGCCTTCCGGCTGTCCGATAAATTTAAATGCCTCCATTGCGTCTACCGTAACGCTCAAAGCATACGGGTCGGCGTTTCCGACATCCTCCGATGCAAATCTCACCATTCTCCTTGCGATATAAAGCGGATCCTCACCCGCAGCCAGCATGCGCGCAAGCCAGTAGAGGGATGCATCGGGATCACTGCCTCTCATGCTCTTGTGAAGCGCCGAAATGAGGTTGTAATGCTCCTCGCCTGATTTGTCATACAGCAGGGCCTTTTTCTGAAGGGCTTTTTCCAGATCTTCAAGGGTCAGGCTGACCGCTTCTCCGTTGCCCTGTGTTTTCGCGGTCGCTATCCCGGCCGCCACTTCAAGGCTGTTCAAAGCCATGCGCGCATCACCGTCCGATATTCTCACAAGGTGGGACAGGACTTCGCCCGAAAGTTCAAGATTCGCGTTTCCGAGCCCCCTTTCCTTATCCTTTAAAGCCGCTTCGATTATCCTCGTAATATCTTCATCAGACAATGTTTTAAGCGTTATTACCCTGCAGCGTGAAAGAAGGGGAGCAATGACCTCAAAGGAAGGATTTTCGGTCGTCGCGCCTATTAAAGTTATGAGACCGCTTTCCACATGATGAAGGAATGCGTCCTGCTGGGCCTTGTTGAATCTGTGGATCTCATCGACGAAAAGGATGGTTCTTTTTCTGTGAAGTTTAAGCTGATCTTTTGCTTCTTCGATAACAGATCTTATCTCTTTCACACCTGCTAACACTGCCGAAAAATGAACAAAATATGAGCGGGTTTCAAGCGCTATTATTCTTGCAAGAGTGGTTTTACCGCATCCGGGAGGGCCCCAGAGAATCATTGAAAAAACCTGGTCTTTTTCTATTGCATGCCGGATCAGCGTCCCGCTGCCGACAACATGCTCCTGCCCTGCGAACTCATCTATGTTCCGCGGACGCATCTTCTCGGCAAGAGGTCTTGATTCATTTACCATTTTTTGGGAGCTGTGTTCAAAAAGATCCAAGGCTTTTCCTCAATAACCCTTTTATTTTTTCGTATGCCTGTCCCCTTCCCGCTTCCTGAAAATTATCTTTACCGGCGTTTTGTCAAGCTCTGAGCCTTCCCTGATCTGGTTGACAAGATAACGACTGTAAGAAAAATGAACCCCATCAGGAAAATTTACAAAGCAGACAAATGTAGGGGGCTTAACAGATACCTGAGTTGCATAGTAAAATTTAAGCCTTCTTCCTTTATAGAGAGGCGGCTCGGTTTTTTTTACAGCAACCTCAAAGATCCTGTTTAATTCGCCGGTTCCGATTCTTCTTTCATACTGGCCGTAGACTTCTTCGACCAGATTAAAGATTTTCGAAACTCCGTGGCCTGTTTTGGCTGAAATCACCATTGCAGGCGCAAAGTTCAAAAACTTGGCATCGTATCTCAACCGGTCAATGAGTATTTTCCTTGTATTATCTTCTTTTTCAACAGCATCCCACTTATTCAGGAGAAAGATGCAGCCGCATCCCCGCTCAAAGGCATATCCCGCAACACTTATGTCCTGCTCCGTTATGCCCTCTGAAGCGTCTATGATGATCAGCGCTACATCGCACCTGTCAAGGCTTTTCAATGCCTTAATAATGGAAAACTTTTCTATTTTTTTTGATACTTTTCCCTTTCGGCGAATCCCGGCAGTATCTATGAGAAGATATGATTTCCCCTTTGTTTCATATATGGAATCAACTGCATCCCGGGTTGTTCCGGGGATATCACTCACTATATGCCGTTCTTTTCCGAGAATCCTGTTGATGAGAGACGATTTTCCGACATTTGGCCTTCCAATTACAGCAACCTTGGCCATATCCTGGGATTTTTCATAAACAACTCTTGGCATTTTATCAACAAGATCGTCAAGAAAGTCCGGAATTCCATAGCCATGTTCAGCCGAAACTGAATATGGATTTTCTATGCCCAGATTGTAAAAATCATAAAGATTTATCTCTTTTTCATCACCATCTATTTTATTTACAACATAATAAATCTGTTTACCGGCTGTCCTGAGCATCTCAATAATGTCATGATCAAAAGGTGAAACACCCCCTTTTCCGTCCAGCATCAGGATAATGACATCCGCATTATCAATAGCCTCTTTTACCTGGAAACGGACTTTTGAGATAATATCATCGTCCTCGCCGTCTATAAAGCCGCCTGTGTCGACAAGTGTAAATTGAACATCGTTCCAGACGGCATCCCGGTAGATAGAGTCCCTTGTTACACCGGGGAAATTATCGACAATAGCGTCTTTTGTCCTAGTAACACGGTTAAAAAAGGTCGATTTGCCGACATTGGGTCTGCCGACGATAGCTACAATAGGTTTCATTTTATAAACTGTATGATCCAAATAAAAGGTTGATAGAGACGCTTTGCACAATTCTCAAAGTGAAAGGAGTCATGCAAATCTCTCAGAACAGAAACAGGAAAACGGCTGATAAACACTAATGCAGGATCTGGCTTAAAAACAGTTTGGTCCTGTCATGCTGCGGATTGTCAAAAAATTCGTGAGGGGTATTCTCTTCAACAATCTGACCAAAATCCATGAAAAGAACCCTGTGGGCAACGCTTTTTGCGAATCCCATTTCGTGGGATACAACAATCATTGTCATGCCTTCCTCAGCAAGGTTTATCATTACATCGAGTACCTCTTTAACCATTTCAGGATCAAGAGCTGAAGTCGGCTCGTCAAAGAGCATGACTTTCGGCTTCATGCAAAGGCTTCGTGCAATTGCGACCCTTTGCTGCTGACCACCTGAAAGCTGCCCCGGATACTTGTTCGCCTGTTCCGCAATATGAACTTTTTCCAGATAATACATTGCCGTCTCTTCAGCTTCTTTTTTTGGCACTTTTCTGACCCATATCGGACCAAGAGATAAGTTTTCAATGATTGAAAGATGGGGGAAAAGGTTGAAATGCTGGAATACCATGCCGACTTCTTCACGTATTTTTTCGATGTTCTTGAGATTGCCGGTGAGTTCAATTCCGTCAACTATAATTTTACCCTTCTGGTGCTCCTCAAGTCTGTTGATGCAGCGGATAAGGGTCGATTTTCCTGATCCCGATGGCCCGCAGATAACTATGCGTTCACCCTTGAACACGGTAAGGTTTATATCTATTAAGACATGAAAGTCGCCGAACCACTTGTTCATGTCGATAATTTCAATAATCTTATCTTCAGAAGACCGCTTTATGCTGTTTGTTGTCGCTTCGCTGCTCATGAATCTCTCTATCCTTTTTTATTTTTGACGGCTTCGTAAAAAGCTCATTATGCAAGGCGCGCAAATCTTGAGGAATAAAGCGTACTTATTGGTACGCTGCAATGACGAAAGATGAAGTGCAACGCAGCAGAATGGCTTTTTACGAAGCCGTCAGGAATGCAGCTCTTTCTCAAGGCGTCGGCTGTAATTTGACATCGTATAACAGCACACGAAATAAATCAAAGCCACAAAAATATAGGCTTCCGAGCTGAATCCCATCCATGCCGGATCCGCAAGTGTGGTTCTTGTGGTCTTTAAAATCTCGTACAGAGCAATTATAACAACCAGTGATGTGTCCTTGAATGCCGATATCAGTATTCCGACCGTGGGCGGAATAACAATCTTCAATGCCTGTGGCAGAATAATCAGCCTCATTTTCTGGGCATAATTCAAACCCAGAGATTCTGCCGCCTCGTACTGTCCTCTTGTTATTGCCTGCAAGCCTCCCCTCACAACTTCAGCTATGTATGCTGCCGTGAACATGATTATTGCAGCCTGCGCCCTGATAATCTTGTTTATCGTGACCCCTTCCGGGAGAAACAACGGGAAGAGAACCGCCGACATGAAAAGAAGGCTTATGAGAGGAACGCCCCGTATCAGCTCAATATAAATTATGCTTACCGTTCTGACGGCGGGCATTTTCGATCTTCGTCCGAGAGCAAGAAGGATTCCAAGAGGATATGCCGCAACCATTCCAAAAACAGAGAGCATGAGTGTAAGAGGCAGCCCGCCCCATTGATCGCTGTCAACAGTAGCCAATCCTAACAAACCGCCTTTCATAAGCAGTCCCATTACAATAAGACCGGCAATCCAGATGTATACAAGTGACTTTTTCCAGTTATCCCTGTTTTTACAGTATAAGAGCAGGCTCACCATCATTATCATGGCCAGCAGGGGGCGCCAGTGCAATTCATGCGGGTAGAAGCCGAATATTATAAACCGTATGTTGGAAGGAATTATAGACCAGCATGCTCCGTCTACGTCACGACATTCTTTTGCCGTCGAGAACCATAGACTGTCAATAAATGCCCATTTTATAAAAGGAGGTACAACTTTATACAAAAGAATAAGTGTAAGGATTGTAAGAATCGAATTAAAAACACCGTTGAACAGGTTCGATTTAATCCATTGCAGGGCTCCGATCCTGATTACAGGCGCCTTTAATCCCAAGGCATGAATTTTATTTTTTTTTGATTTGTCTTTTGACATGTTTATGGAATTTTCTATCTTTCAATAAGAGCCATTTTCTTATTATACCAGTTCATAAATAAGGACGTCAGGAGGCTGAAGCATAGATAAACCACCATTATCAGAGTAACTCCTTCAATGGCCTGCCCGGTCTGGTTTATAGTCGTGCTGGCAACCGAAACAAAGTCGGGAAATCCTATTGCAACTGCAAGGGAGCTGTTTTTTGTGAGGTTTAACATCTGGCTTGTAAGCGGCGGAATAATAACTCTTAATGCCTGGGGTAAAATGACAAGATTTAATATTTGACCGGGCTTTAATCCAATCGACATGGCTGCTTCAGTCTGACCTTTGCTTATAGCCTGAATACCCGCTCTCACAATTTCCGCAACAAAAGAGGCGGTATAAAGAACAAGACCCAGCAAAAGAGCTCCGAATTCAGGACTCACATTTATGCCGCCCTGAAAATTGAATCCCACAAGCTCCGGAACATCCATTTTATGGGGCGCTCCGAAGAACAACCATGTCATAAGAGGTAATCCAAGGATAATGGCAATTGAGCAAATGAATACGGGAAAAGTCTGCCCTGTTATTTCCTGGCGTTTTTTAGCCCACCTTCTTACAAACCAGGCTATTGCACAGCCCGTTATAAAAGCTGCGGCCATGTATTTATATGCAGGATGCTCCTCCGGAACCGCAAAAACGAACCCCCGGTTGCTGATAAAAATCCCCTTCACAGGTTCAAGCGCTTCACGCGGTGAAGGCAGAACGTCATAAAAAAAGGAATACCAGAAAAAGAGCTGGAGAAGAATAGGAATATCCTGTGTGACTTCAATATATACAGCGGCAAGCTTTGAAACGAGCCAGTTTGTGGAAAGGCGGGCGATCCCTAAAAAAGTTCCAAGTATAACCGTAAGAACAATGCCTATGAAGGCCACCTTGATTGTGTTCAAAACACCTACAAGCATGGCCTTTCCATATGTATCCGCAGCGGAATAGGATATCAGTGATTCGCCTATTTCGAATGCAGCCTCCTTGTCAAAAAAGCCAAAACCAGTGGCAATAGATTGTCTGTGAAGATTTTCAACCGTGTTCGTAAAAAGATAATATCCGAGTAGCCCGACCATCCCTATCGTTACAACCTGATATATAATCGAGCGCATTTTCGGATCATTCAAAAAAGAAATGTTCTGTCCGGTATTATTTATGGAACCTGAATTATTGCTTTTTTGCATTCAATTCTCTTGCGGCATTTCAATTGATTAAAATTTTGCGATAAATTGCAGCGCGTTGTTTATTAAAAAATAGCTGACGGCAAGGGACGAATTCGCCCTCTGCCATCAGCTATTAAAAAAGTAAAACTTCAAAATCAGATTTGTCATTTAAAAGGCGGAGAATACATAAGGCCGCCGTCTTTCCAGAGGGCATTTAAACCGCGTTCCAGTTTGAGCGGGGTATTCTTACCTACATTGCGCTCAAAAACCTCATCATAATTTCCTACCTGCTTAACGATATTGTATGCCCATTTTTCGCTGAGCCCGAGAGCTTTTCCGTTTCCGGGTGTAACTCCGAGAAAACGCATAATAGCAGGGTTTGTGCTTTTCAGCATTTCATCAACGTTTTTCGATGTAATACCAAGCTCTTCTGCTTCGATCATTGCAAGAACAGAGTAATTCACTATATCTTTCCACTGGTTATCGCCATGTCGTACTACCGGAGCAAGAGGTTCCTTTGAAATGATATCAGGGAGAATCATATAATCATCAGGGTTGGGAGCAACTGCGCGCACACCGGCAAGCTGGGATGCATCGGATGTCATGCAGTCACATCTTCCTGCAAAAAAAGCCTTGTTGAGTTCTGCATTTTGTTCAATTACAACAGGCTTCATCTTCATCTTGTTGGTTCTGAAATAATCGGCGACGTTAAGTTCGGTTGTGGTTCCGGGGAGAACACAAACCGTTGCGCCGTCAAGCTCTTTAGCCCTTTTGATTTTAAGCTTCTTGGGTACCAGAAAGCCCTGGCCGTCATAATAGTTGACCTGGGCAAAATCAAGGCCAAGCTCCGTATCGCGCCCGAGAGTCTGTGTTGCATTCCGGCACAGCACATCGACTTCACCGGCCTGCAGAGCGGTAAAACGCTGAACTGCCGTCAAGGGAACAAACTTTATCTTGTTGGTATCGCCGAATACTGCCGCGGCGATAGCGCGCGCCGTATCAACATCAAGACCGCGCCATACGCCTTTTTCATCCGGCTTAGCGAAACCGAACAAATCGCCGTTTACCCCTACCTGAACAAAACCTTTTGCCTTGACAGAATCAAGAGTCTGTCCGGCAAAAGCGACTCCGGACATGGCAAATACAATTGCCGTTACCAAGCATAACTTAAATAGCTTCATCTGTTTTTCCTCCTTTTTCGTTTTATGTTTATCAATTAAAATTGGTAAACAGTCCCTTAAAATCATCTTAATCCTGCAAAATAATTATTTGCATATGCGCATTACAATGTTGTAGATATCATATTTATTAAATATATATCAATATCAAAATGTACGGGCTTGTAAAAAGTTATTAATTTTAATAATTATGGAGCGCCTCCAGAAGATTATGGATAAGGCATACCCTGCCCATGCAGCAGGCGACCGGAGTTCGCAATTTGAATCGACCCATGACAACAAACCACGAGGTACAAGACCAGGAACTTGAAGCCAGAAACAAAATGAGTATTATGCAAAAGTCTCAGGGAAATAGTGCTGACCAAAAAATTGATAGAGCACCTTTGGATAACAATGCCAAACAAAGGATTATAATCACCCGGACTCTTATGGCTATGGGCGGGGCCGGGGCTTTTTCCCTGCTGCTTCTGGCCTGCTTTAAGCTGGGGTTATTCAGGGGCTCTCTGTCCGATATTTTCATGATTCTTGCTGTAGGCTGGGCAGGATATATAGCCATTTTCGTTTTCATCCTCACAGGGGTGAACCAGCGATTCAAAGATAACGGCATGACCTTGCTTCAGATCACCTGGGTAACCGCAGTCCTGATGGTGTCTGTTTACTACATAGACCAAGTGCGGATGCTTTTTCTCATGCTCTATCTGATGGTCATGCTTTTTGCTGCTTTCCGGCTCCGTCTCGACGGCTTTCTATTTATCACCGTAATTGCGATTTTTGGCTATGGTTCAGTAATTTTGTTACTTTCCAGGAGTCACCCTCAGACGCTTGACCTCAAAATAGAAATAATTCAGTGGCTGGGCTTCGCATTTACCTTGGGCGGCTTTTCAATCGTCGGATCGGAGCTAAGCACACTCCGCCAGATGCTGAAATCCCGCAATGTTCAACTTCAAGGCGCATTAAAGAAAGTAAATGAGATGGCGATTACCGACGAACTGACCGGTATTTTCAACCGCCGCCATATTATGGATGTGCTCAAGTATCAAAAATCCATGGCCGACCGGGGAGATTATATTTTTGTCGTCTGCTATGCCGATCTGGATCATTTCAAGGAGGTCAATGACCGCTTCGGCCACAGTACGGGTGATATTGTCCTGCAGAAATTTTCTGATCTGACTAAAGATGTTATACGCGAAGTGGATTATATTGCCCGTTTCGGCGGAGAAGAATTTCTCCTCATTCTGGTCAAAACATCCCTGCCTGAAGCCATTGTTGTGTCCGAAAGGGTCCGCGAAAGGATCGGAAAGTTCAGTTTCGGTGATCTGTCTCCTGATCTGCACATAACGGTTTCAATCGGGGTTGCCGAGTATCAGCCCGGGGAGCGGATCGAAGACCTGCTTGACCGGGCAGACGCAGCCCTTTACCGCGCCAAAGAGTCCGGCAGAAACAGGGTTGTTTCGGCCTGAGATCTCGAAAATCGAGCTTGACCTCATATCCAATTCACTTTTCATTTCAATCTTCCCAAAAGGCCTTTCTGCAACACCTTTGCTATAGGACCGACCTTGCCGTTACCTACAGGCCGGGCGTCGATCTGCACAACCGGAAGCACTTCGGTTATGGTTCCGGTCAGAAAGACTTCATTTGCCTCATAAAGCTCACTCTTATCGAAAAAGCGCTCTTCCACCGGATATCCTTTCTCCCGGCATATATCAAGAACCAGTGACCGCGTAATACCGGGCAGTATATCAGGAGTGAGCGGATGAGTAATCAGCATGCCTACGGATAAGATGAACAGATTCGAACTGCTCCCCTCGCGGACAATCCCGTCCTTTGAAACAAAAATTGCGTCATAGCATCCGGCATCCAAAGCCTTCTGCTTCGCAAGCACATTGGGCAGAAGCTGGAC
>JAGVOC010000314.1 GCA_020052975.1 Desulfobacterales bacterium
GCGATAATTTTAACCACAGGAATACATTGAGTATTTCGAGGATTAAAATTTGAGCCTGACGATGAAATCGGGCAAAAGGGGGCGTTATGCAAAGCTCTCGACACATAACCATCAATGACCGGAATGTGGCTCTGTTGTTAAACCTCTATTCTACAAAAAGCCCGACGGACTTTCCTTCTTTAAGATTGAAAAGCCCTTCTTCGCATAGCCGAAGATATGGAATTGCAGCTCCTGTAAGAGTTACAAGAGTCAACATCGGGTCCGAAAATGAAATGCCTAAGCCTGATGCCGCCTTATTTACTTCATCCATCTGTCTGGCAAGCACTTCAACCGGAGTATCAGAAATTATGCCGAACAAAGGCAGCGGTAGCTCGGCTAAAATCTTTCCCCTGTCACAGACAACACATCCGCCCTGCAAGGCTTTAATCCTGTTCACAGCGCAGGCCATATCCTCATCATTTGCGCCGGCAACAATGATATCGGAAGTATCCCAGGCAGCGCTCGAAGCAATTGCACCCGATTTTATCCCGAAGCCTTTTACAAGGCCCGTAAATATTTTTCCGGGACTATTGTTTCTGTCTATGGCTGCAACTTTAATTATATCAAGGCGGGTATCGGAATTTATTTTCCCGTCGACAACAGGAAGTGCGATTTTGATCTCCTTTGTGACAAGCTCGGTTATCTGGTCAATTACCCTGACATCTGCCTGTAATCCACCGTCTTCAAACTTTATTTCAAAGTCGGAGGACTTTAATTTGCCGGGGAGCTTTATGCTGTTCCTGCCTGCCTCAGAGAATCTGTGCTCCCTTGGTGAGGAAAGAAGTTTTCCCTTTTCAGCAATAATTTTCCCTTGACTTATCACATACTCGGCTTTAATCGTCAAAGGATTTGGAATTATTAGCATATCGGCATACTTGCCGGGAGCAATACCCCCGATCATATTATCAAGTGAAAAGTGTTCCGCAACATTTAAAGTCGCCATCTGAACCGAAGTGACAGGATCAAATCCGCAGTCTATGGCTTTTTGGACAATAAATTCCATGTAGCCTTTTTCAACGAGATCTTTGGGAGTAACACCGTCTGTTACAAGCGCAAGCCTTCTTAGATTAACACCCAGGTTTTTTATCTTTGAGATTTCTTCAAGATCCCTTCTTATACTCCCTTCCCTTATCATAACGCAAAGGCCGAGCCTTAATCTTTCAATTACTTCCTTTGCATTTATTGGTTCATGGCATGAAGAGATGCCGGAAGCAACGTATGCCGCAAGCTTTTTTTCGCTTGCCCCTGCAGAATGTCCTTCCAGCTTTTTTCCTGCAGCAAGTGTTTCATGAAAAGATGAAAGCAGATAGTCAGGGTCCTGCAAAAGAGCCTGCCAGTAAGTTTCGCCCAGTCCCAGAATATCCTTTCTTGCAAGAAGCTTTTTTATTGTTTTCTTTGGAACACCACGGGCTAAACTGCTTATTGATACCATAGCAGGAGCAGTTGCAAATATTTTTATAGGCTGATCACGCAAAGAATCGAGAAAATCCAAAACCCCTTCATATCCCAAGACCGGATATATCTCCATTGATTCAGTTATAATCGTGGTGGTGCCTCCCGGTATAACATACTTCAGAAATTCTGAAACATTATAAAGCCAGGCAAGATGTGCATGCCCGTCGATAAGTCCGGGAATGATTGTTTTGCCGCCTGCATCTATCACAACTGTTTTATTCCCGATTGTATCTTCCGGCTTTCTACCAACGTAGGCTATCTTTTCACCTTTTACGGAAACCGAACACTTTTCTATAAATTCACCGGTGTAAACGTTAAGGAGAGTCCCGTTATATACAACAAGATCGGCCTTACCAAGGCCCAGGGCAACATCCATAAGTTCTTTTGTCTCTGCGATACTCATATCTTCCAACTCCTTGCTTTTTTCAAAAGATCATCTATCATACTTTCGGCATTACTTATCTCTTCAACCGAGTTAAAGCTTGATCCGAGCTCCCTGAATATAACATCATAACGTGAGGAGGGTCTTTCAGAATTTATTCCGGAATAATCAACCGGCTTTCTTTCATAGAGCTTGTCTTTAAAGAAATAATTGGCTGCCGTATCTGAAGACGGCCTGAATGGCCAGGAAACCTTAAAACCGATAAATGCTTTGATAATCCCAATCAAGGCTTGCTTCATATGAATATCTGTTTCGTCTATTTTTCTTTGGATGCAAACCTCAATTTCTGAAATAAAAGCATTTATGAGAACGATTTCAGTAATGATGAGCCCATAAGAGTACCAGTCCTCAGCCGATTCACGGATAATTCTTTTGTAGTTTTCAGGAAGCATGGTGTAAGACGGACAAAAATAGATATGGCAGGTCATACTGCCGTAGTAACTGAGCCCGCAATAATCTATCCCGTTGTTTCCGTCGGCCAGAGGATGAAGAAGACATCCCGCACGCATCCTCCCTTTTCCAATCAGTCCTATATATGGGCAGTGGTAAAATTCATCGTAGGGCCGTTTATTATTGCTTTTGTATAAAACTTCATCACCAAAGTTTATAATGGCTTCTGCTTCCCGCGGAACCTTCGAAAAATCAGCGGTTCTGTGGAAGAGCATATCATATAGTTTTTCGCGTGATAAATCCGGGACATTATACAGCCCGCAGCATGCACCACATGATATGTTTTCATTCACCTGACAGAGATAAACCCCGCCGGGGGCTTTTTTGTCCATTTCTTTTTCGGGATTCATAGTTTGCTGTTTTTTAAAATAATATTTTTCTGATTAAATAACAACTCATTGATTTTCTTGATAATAGTTGAAATACAAATGATTTTGTAAAATAAAGTTTTTAATGCAGTACAATCCGATGAGACGAAAAGATGGATTTTTAAAAGCCATTAATCGTTCATTCATAGCCGACAACAAAGATGCCTGATGTATCGTATGCTCGAAAGTATTAAGGCTGCTCCTATACCGAGGTAAAGAACCGATAAATATTCTTTTGGTATTGGCGAGTGTCTCAGGGCAATACCCGCTGAAACCATAACGAGTACAATCAGGTAGCTTTTCCACGACATAAATGAGAATATGCAGGGTTTCCCTTCCATTTGCATAATTCGCCCAAGATTTTTATCGACCACCCGCAAAAATCCGAAATGATGGATAATCAAAGAGCATGATAATCCTGTACCAGCAAACAATAAAGCACTGTTTCCTTCATATGCCTTAAGCCATTTGTACGCCATGAAACAAAGCATTATACCGCCAGCAATCCACATGGCTCCTGCAAGCAATAAGAGCGTATGCTTTTTTGCCGACGGTTTAAAACTATTTTTATTTGAGTGCATCCTGCTTATTTTGTTTTCTGCTGATTTTTCTGATGTCTGGTTTTGCTGAATACCCAAATCATCTCAAGGAGTTTATTTGCCGGCTTCTTAATTGCTCTTCCCGTTGAAACTTTTGCGCAGCTTCTGAACCCTTTCTCTGTTCACACCCAGATCTGAATACCCAACCCGTGATGCTGTCCTTACATGAATATTATGGCTCGTCTTCTCCATCCGGAGTTCCAAATCATCAACAAACCGGAACAGCCTGCTTGTGAAGGTAGCCCAGAGATAGCCGTCCATTTCCTTCTCGATATTTCCCCCAATATCCAGAACAGCCTCCCTTGCGTTCTTCCAGGCACTCTGAGGATCTCCCGTGAAGACCAGCGGTTCGACACGCGACACTTTGCCCTCATACTCGCTGCAAACACAATTCGGACTATCCGGACACGGCCCCAGTTTTCCATCTATTAGCCCTAACCGGGACAGCCCTTGCGATGCACAAGACATGCATCCGAAGATCGTGCCGGCAATAACTAAAAGAGCAGGTAACCGGTATGCTGCATTTCTGAAGTTCATTGTTTCATCTCCACCAGCGGCCAATTTGAGCCACAGCAACAAACGTTAAGCCGAAAATGCTTTGGAAGATCTATGCCATACTTATGAACGGCAAAAGAAAGTTGTCATTATGAATAGTCCGGCATCGCCCAAGGTTATCAATACTGACGGCTTCGTAAAAAATCATTCTGTCCGCCGCGGCGGACGCTTCATCCCCGCCCTGTTGAATTCTCGCTGCGCGAGACGGCAAGGCCGATTCAACAGGGTGAATCATTGCAGCGTACTAAAAGCACGCTTCATTCCTCAAGATTTGCGCGCCTTGCATAATGAGCTTTTTACTTTGCCGCCTGAATTTCGACTTCTTGCGAGACCATCAATACTGATCAAGATGATTAAATTCGGCGTTTTCAATCCAGAACATAGGTTTTTTGATAAATTCAATTATGTTCTCTATTAAAAATGCATGCTTCTTTTCTTCTTCGATTATTTTTTTGATAACTTCTTTTTGGTTATCTATGCTTATCTTTTCAAGGAGTTCACTGTAGGTTTTGATACTTATTTGTTCATTTTCCAGAGCAACCAGGTAAACCTCTTCCTGAGGGGTTTCTTCAGAAAAGAATTCGGCTTTCTCTTTGATATTTTGAAAAACCGCTTTTGCATCTTTCAGGATATTAGTATCTGTTAATTCAAAATCTTTTTTTTGTTCCATATTTACAAAAGCAATATAGTGCTTTGCTTCGTCTTCTGCAAGCGAGGTAAATATGTTTTTCAAACCTGTATCGGTAGCTTTGATAGCCAGATCTCTATAAAATATTTCCCCGTTCTTTTCTATTTGTTTTGCAATTTCAAAGATATTCACTATTGACCTCCTTGTAATCTCTTTTAGATAGATTCCATCCGGAAATGGCCCTTTTGAGGGATCTCGGTGTCAATCTGCGGGATTTCTTGTGCGGCATACATAACGTATGCCTCCGCACAATCTATTGATTTCCTTGAGCTTATCCCAAATTGCCGATTTCCGAATTGGAACCGAAACAGCGAGCGCATTCCCCGCCGAAGGTCCGCCGCGGCGGACTTGCGGCGAGGTTAGCGCGCGAATCAAAAACGGACACTATTCCCTACGGTCGAAGATTCCCCGAAGCTTGCTGCGGGGAGCTTCAAACTCAACTGTGTACAAAATTTGTTTCCAGATAGAAACTATATATTTTAAATCTGGCTCCGATGTGTCCACTAGTACAGGCAAAGATCAGTATGGCAATGATTTTATTATTTTTCAGGATTTCGCCTAAAAAGTCAATAGACGTCTATGAGCTTTTCAATAGCATACCTCAAAATGTCCGATTTTCCTAACAAGTTAAATGACCGATTTAATAATTTGAACTGAACTGAGCAGACAACGGGACTATATGCAGAGCTTGCGATAAGCTGGCCGTTCATGATCGTTAACTGGTATGATATTTCGCCTTTTTTTAAAGAAATCTTGTAATTTATGGCAGGAAGAGTATATATTTTTATATCTCAAAATACCGTGCCCGGAAGGAGAATTTAGCATGTTGCATGAGTGCAAAAGCTATGATGCAAGTGATCTTACCATTTACAAACATCCGGCGGGATTGCTGCAAAATCTCATACGTTTTGACACAACCAATCCTCCAGGCAACGAAGCTGAGTGCATACACTTTATTGATGACCTGCTGAAAAGAGCTGGTTTTGAAACTCACATCTTTGCCAAAGATCCGAACCGGCCCAACCTGATTACCCGCTTAAAGGGACAGGGCAGCGTCCCGCCGCTTCTGCTTTACGGACACGTTGATGTAGTTACCACAGCCACCCAGGATTGGACATACCCGCCTTTCGAGGCAAAAGAAGTTGACGGCTTTATATGGGGACGTGGCGCTCTGGACATGAAATGCGGAGTAGCCATGATGGTGGCTGCCCTTATTCGTGCCAAAGCAGAGGCTGTAATCCCCCGCGGTGATATTTTGCTTGCAATTCTGTCGGATGAAGAAGCAGGCGGCGATTTCGGCGCCAGATATCTGGTTGGTAACCATCCTGAGCAATTTGAAGGTATCCGGTATGCGATTGGTGAATTCGGTGGCTATTCAATGTACATCGGGGGGAAAAAATTCTACCCCATTCAAATTGCTGAAAAGATAGCCTGCTGGATTAAAGCCACTGTTCGCGGTCCGGGCGGTCATGGAGCACGGCCAATGAGAGGCGGCGCAATGGCAAAACTGGGGAGGTTTTTAAGTCAGCTGGATAAAAACCGCCTTCCTGTACATATTACGCCTGTGACACGCCGAATGATTGAAGCCATCTCAGCAAATCTGCCTTTTCCCAAAGGCATGATTCTGCACAAACTGCTTGTCCCTGCCCTGACAGGTACCATTCTTAAAATGCTTGGCGAAAATGCGCAATATTTTGAATCTCTGCTTCACAATACGGTGAACGCCACAATAGTCCGTGGGGGAAATAAAGTTAACGTAATTCCCAGTGAGATCACGGTCGAACTGGATGGTCGCCTCCTGCCGGGTTTCGGGCCTGAAGATATGATAGCTGAAATACGTCAGATCATAGGAAACGAGGTGGAGTTTGAAATACTAAGGCATGATCCTTGTCCTGCCGAATCTGATATGGGCCTTTTCGATACACTATCTGATATTCTGCATGATGCGGATCCTGAAGGAATATCCGTGCCATTGATACTTCCCGGAATTACGGATGCCCGCATTTTTTCGCGGCTGGGCATTCAAACATATGGATTCATGCCTATGTTACTCCCTGCCGGATTCAATTTTTTTCAGACGATTCATGCTGCAGATGAGCGGATTCCGGTTGAAGCGGTGGACTTTGGGACAAACGCAATTTTTGAATTGCTGAAGCGTTATAAGGGATAAATCTTTAACACTACAAGATTATCATTTAATTTTGTTTGTCATTGACTGGTGCGTTGCGGCGGGCCTGCTCGATAAGCTCAAGCAGGCTCGACACCTTGGGTTTGGGCCGTGAATTAGCCAGCCTTGCAAATTCTTCGTCTGAAAGCCGCTCCTTAAAATAAACTGCAACATCAAAAGTTTCCCACCAGCAGTCAAAGACCTTGAAGCATGGGCTTTGACCATCACCGCAGTTGCGGCAGTAGCCAAAGCCCACATTGCTGCCAAGACGCGGACAGCGTATGTCAAGATCGTCCGGGTTCATCTTCAGGTGCTCCTGAGCTTCGCCGGGACCGGATTGTCCTTTATTAGAGATATAAGCTTTTCAATTTCATCATCATTCAAGGTGACATCCTGAAGAGTGCCGGCCAGATAGCGCTCATAAGCACCAAGATCAAGAAGGCCGTGACCGCTGAAGTTGACGACAATTACCTTCTCCTTTCCCTCTTCTTTTGCAAGGCGTGCCTCGGCAATTGCCAGGGCCAGCGCATGGGTGGTTTCAGGCGCAGGAATAAAACCTTCTGTTTTGGCAAAAAGGGATCCGGCCTCATAGCAGGCCAGTTGGTTGACGGTCCTGGGTGTAACCAGACCTTCTTCTATAAGCTGGCTGACTGTAGGTGACATTCCGTGGTAGCGCAGCCCTCCGGCATGTATCGGCGGCGGCACAAAAGTATGTCCAAGGCTGTGCATGGCAAGCAATGGTGTATATCGGGCAGTATCGCCGTAATCATAAGTGAAGAGACCCCTAGTCATTGAGGGGCAAGCTTGAGGCTCTACCGGATAAATTTCGATTTTTTTGCCATTTATCTTGTCGAGGACAAAGGGAAAGGCAAGTCCGGCGAAATTGCTGCCGCCTCCTGCGCAAGCTATCACTATATCCGGATACTCGCCCGCCATTGCAAGTTGTTTTTTGACTTCAAGCCCGATTATGGTCTGATGAAGCATAACATGGTTAAGCACGCTGCCAAGCGAGTAGCGGGTCTTGCCCGATGTGTCGCTGACCGCAGCCTCAACAGCTTCGCTTATGGCGATCCCAAGGCTCCCCGGAGTGTTAGGATCTCTGGCCAGGGCATCGCGTCCGGCCTTGGTCTCATTGCTGGGGCTTGGGATGCATTTGCCGCCCCATACCTCCATCATTGTTTTGCGGTAGGGCTTTTGCTCAAAGCTGACACGTACCATGTAAACCTTGCACTCCAGTCCGAACTGGGCGCATGCAAAGGAAAGCGCGCTGCCCCATTGCCCGGCGCCGGTTTCAGTTGTGATACGTTCAATGCCGAACTGTTTGTTGTAATAGGCCTGGGCTACGGCTGTATTGGGTTTGTGGCTGCCGGGAGGGCTGCATCCTTCGTTTTTGTAATAAATGCGGGCCGGCGTACCGAGGGCCTTTTCCAGGGTAGTGGCCCGTATCAATGGGCTCGGACGCCAGATGCTGTAAATATTGAGAACTGGTTCAGGAATATCGATCCAGCGCTGGGTACTTACCTCCTGTTCTATGAGATTCATCGGGAAAACCGGCGCCAGCATCTCAGGGCCTATCGGTTTTCCGTCCGGGCCAAGGGGTGGGTTCAGTTTTATATCCGCAAGGATGTTGTACCATTGGCGCGGCATTTCATTGGCCGGCAGTAAAATCGCTTTCGATTGCATTGCAGATCCTCCTTATCATTTATTATTGTCTGGCCTGAAAACTGAAAAAGCCCTCTGCATTTGCATTGGGCTTACATTGGCGGCTTTATTTTATTAACAGGTCACAAACAGCGCACCTCAGGCCCACTGTCGGGGCCACCACCAGTTCAGATCGGCTGTTGAAATGCCGGCAGCAGCATACTGAATTAATATATTAAGGTTAACGCCTGTGTTCTGCATAGCCTTCTATTAAAAGATACGGTGCATCTTTGTCAAGTAAAAAGTAAACAATGAAGCAGTTTGTTCTGGACATGAAGATATTTCCCATGATACCAATAGAATAATGTAGATTTATTCAGTCAGGCAATAAGTTGATGTGTAATCCTGGTTTTTCCTAACGACAGCCAGAAACATACAGATTAATATTTATCTGCACAATATGGAGAAAAGTTCAAATGCCCCAGGCACGCAAAAGCACGGAAATAAGAAAAAGAGAGATAATAGAAGCCGCAAGGAAACTTATATACAAGAAAGGCAGTGAACATGTTACGGTAAATAACATAGCAAAGGAGGTCAAAATCTCCGAAGCCGCCATCTACCGGCACTTTCGCAACAAGAAGGAGATTCTTTCCTTTCTTGCAAGTCATATCACCGAAAGCCTGATGCAGGACATAGATTCAGCGGCATGCAGTGACCTTTCATATCCGGATAATATCGGATTGATATTTAGAAGCCATCTTTCCAAAATTGAGCAGAAGCGGGGAGTTTCATTTCAGGTTATTGCCGAGATTATCAGTTTTGGAGACAGGAAGTTAAACAAACAGGTATATGATAATATACAGAATTACCTTCACAGCTTAGGTGGATTGCTGGATAACGGCATCAAAGCCGGAGCAATAAGGGAAGATATTGATTCCGAAGCAACAGCTCTTCTTTTATTTGGAATGCTCCAGGGGCTTGTCAATACCTGGGCTTTGAGCAATTACAGCTTCGACCTGACTGAAAAGTACGACACGCTGTGGAATGTTTTCCGCCGGATGGTGATCCGGCATTGATGTTTTTTAAGTCAGGCGGAGAGGCTTAAGCTCCCCCGAATTTTTTCATAGTTGCCATTATAACCGTATAAATAATGGCAATCATTGTCACGCTGATGAGAAACCAGCGTAAGTATTTCCCGATTTGGCTTTTTGAACCCGACTCTCCGGTTGTTTGTTCTTCGGGCATGAATATAATCCTTTCGTTATATGGTAAAAGAAAAACTTAACAATGTGAGTGAACGTTAACTTATAATAATGAATCTTTATCCTGCTGTCAATCTTTTATTTAGTCTTTTATTTAGTAAAAAGTAATCACAATCTGAAGTTTCTGATCAACCTGGAGTATGAGAAACAAAGCTGGCATATTCCCCGTACCTTGCTGAAGGATTAGTTGTCGAAATAACATATTGATATCGATGCAATGTTATACTCATTAAAATATGCGTTGCAATTTAACAAGATTATCATATATGTTAAGCTATAATAAGAAGTTATATTTAAAATACAACGAATATACAGGAAAATAAAAAATGAGATTCAGGAGAACATCTTCTATGATTATATATTTCAGAAATATAAAACTATTGTTCGTAGTCATATTGTTCTCTATATGCATAGTGCCAATAATTGTATCTGCATCACCTCAGAAAGACATTGCCGTTCTGCCTTTTAAAAATGTATCGGGAAATTCCGGGTGCAAAATTGAATACGCTGTAGCAGAAATGCTGATAACGGAACTGGCAAAAAACAAAAGCTTTCGCGTCGTGGAGCGTCATAGACTGGAAGATATTTTGAAAGAATCAAAAATTCAGATGTCAGGTTTAAGTGATACAAACAACGCCATAAAATTCGGCAAACTGACCGGCGCAAAATATTTAATTGCCGGGAACATAACTCTGTGCTCCTCTGAAGAATCTCAAAGCAGTTTTATTGTGGATTTTGGCAAAAAAAAAGCAAGTGTTGAATTAGTGGTCAGAATAATAGATCTTGAAACCGGCATAGCAACCGGCGGAGCAGAAGGAAAAGGAAGTTCAGACCGCAGTTCCACCAGTTTCGCCCCCTCATCTGTCGGTTTGCCTAATATTTTTGACAGTTCAAAATCGGTCGGCACCGGCACAACAAAGGCTGAAAAAGGAGATCTCCTGATAGAAGCAGCTTCAAAAGCAGTAATCGAGTTGAATGAAAAGATAAAAGCTGTTTTTCCCCTGGAAGGTTACATAATCAAAAAAGACGGTCAAACCGTTATTATTGACATCGGAAAGGGCATGATTAGTACGGGCTCGCGCTTTGAGGTTTTTCAAGTGGGAGAAGAACTTATTCATCCCGTAACAAAGAAAAAGATAGGACAGGAAAAAAACAAAGTCGGTGAAATTACAGTAGAAAAAATTCATGATGATTTTTCGTACGGGAAAATAACGTCAAGCACAAAGGAAATAGCTGTTGGCAACACAATTGTATTGCAGAAAGACTGACAGAAATAGACCGGAGATAAGGAGAAAGGTTCAGGGTGCAAAGTTAAAAGAAAGAAACCTTGAGCCGGGGGTCAGTTTCCGGTAATGACATAAATATACAACTCGCGGGGGCCGTGGGCTCCGTGAACCATCGTGGCCTCAATATCGGCTGTTTTGCTCGGGCCGGTTATAAATGTCATGCCGTTTTCTATTCCTTCCGGGCTATCCTTAAGATCTTTATCAAGAAGAGTATAAAGCTCTTTAAAGTCGGCTATGACCTGCTCAAGTTTTATGACCGCCACATGAATGGAGGGAAGCAGTGAAACAATACGCTCATTGCCGGGCGCTGTTTTCAGGACAAGTGTCCCTGTTTCTGCAATACAGTAGTCGGCGGATGTAATCCCTATGAAAGAACCGGCCGATTCTTTTATTAACCTGTCTCTTCCGGTTTTCCCGGCATACGGCCGATTCGAAAAGATTATTCCGATATTGTATTTCCGGAGAATCTCCCCGATATTCATTTCCTCGATAAGATGATGCTTCCACAAGGCAACACTCTTTTCATCCCCCCATTCCGGCTTTTTTTCACAGGCAAGTTTTAATATCTCCTGCGCCGCCTCCGGTAAGGTTCTAACGGGTATTACATCAAGATTTACAGCCTTTGCCGCATCAATCATTTTTTCAAGAAGCTGAAGCCTTGAAGAATGCGAACGGTTGCTGATTCTATCAAGGATAAGCATCGATTCTTCATCAGATTGCCGGCAAAAAAGATCCGGGCAGGCTCTTTTCCCGTCAACACAGAGAGCCTTTCTTATATTGTTTATAAATTTTGCCTGCCCGTTATCGTTCATTTAATCCTTCTTTGTTTTTCCGACTTCTTCCATTGCCGTATGAAACTTTCCCGCGCCAGAGGTTTCATGTCACAGCTGTCTGTCCAGCCTTTCAGGAAAAATGGAAGACCCGAAAGCATGCCGTCTTTTCCGGCAAAAAGCTTCTGTCCCTGCCGGGAAATCCGGAGGAACGAGTCGTACGCAAGCCTGCTTTTTACAACCCGGGACCATATGCCGTACAAAGCTTTTTCTCCGGTATTTTCCCTCCTGACATTCCACTTTGAATCCCCGTCGGCCAGTTTTGCCCGCAACAAAAGGAGCATCCGCGGAAGGTCTATGTCGACAGGGCACGCATCTTTGCACGCGCCGCACAGCGTTTCTCCCAGGCAGAGATCTTTTGCCCTGTTTATTCCGACAAGAAGGGGCGTCACAACAGCGCCGACCGGGCCCGAATAGGCATATCCGTACGCATGCCCTCCGATCTTGCCGTAAACCGGGCACATGTTGAGGCATGCTCCGCACCTTATGCAGCAGAGCATCTCCCGAAATTCTTCATCTGCAAGAATTTTTGTCCGGCCGTTGTCTATTATTACAAGATGGAATTCATCCGGGCCGACCGCCTGGCCTGCCGGGCAGGGACCTCCGATATAGCTGACATAGCCTGCCATCTTCTGAGCCGCTGCCCCTCTTGACAAGAGCCTGAAAAGGATATCATGATCCGAAAGCCTTGCCGTTACCCTCTCCATGCCCATGAAGGCGACATGCACTTTAGGAAGAGTCGTTGACATGCGGATGTTGCCTTCATTTGAAACAACGGTTATATGGCCTGTTTCGGCGCAGGCGATGTTGCAGCCTGAAATCCCCATATCCGCCGATAGAAATTTTTCGCGTAGCGCTTTTCTTGCGGCCCTGGTCAGAGTCTCAGGATCAGTTGTATAGGGTATGTTCAGCTTTTCCGAGAAAAGAAGGCCTATTTCGCTTCTTGTTTTATGAATTGCAGGCGCAATGATATGGGATGGGTGTTCGCCTGCAAGTTGGATAATATATTCCCCGAGGTCGGTTTCGGCAATCTCTATACCGGCAGCAGCAAAAGCGTCATTTAAGCCTATCTCTTCAGTAGTCATCGACTTGCCCTTGACCGCAAGCCTTACATTATGCTTTCGAGCTGTCTCAAGGCAGTATTTAACGGCAGCACTCGCGTCTTCCGCAAAAAAAACATGCCCTCCCCTTGAGCGGATTTTTTCAGAAAGACGCTCTAAAAGTAAATCCAGGTTTTCTATGGCTTTCATTCTTATTTCGTGCGCCTTCCGGCGAAGGCCGGGGCCTTCCGGAAGGTTCCTGTATGCTTCTGATGTGCCCCTGCCAAAGCGCACCTGAAGAGCTGCAAGGGCCTTTTGAAGAACAGGATTATTTATCCCTTTTATTGCTTCTTCCCTGTAATTTTCGGTAGTTATCCTGGTCATTTTATATGCTCTGACCTGCAAGAAGCTGCGCTATATGCATTGTTTTAATAGGTAATCTCCTGCGGCTCAGGAGACCCTGAATGTTCATTAGGCATCCCATATCGCAACCGGTTACTACCTCTGCATTCGAATCGATTATATTTTTAACTTTATCTTCGAGTATTGCAGTTGAAATCTCCGGGTACTTTACCGAAAAAGC
>JAGVOC010000189.1 GCA_020052975.1 Desulfobacterales bacterium
GCCTCTTTACGGAACTCACTACCCTTCTTCAGCATGCTTTCCAACTCCTGACTGGATTGATGCAGCTTTTTATGGGGTTCTTCAATCCGCTTCAGCATTTCCTTAATCGCTGGAATTTCCTCTCCTGCTTTCTTTCCATCCTCGCTGTAATACCACTGGCCAAAAGCACATTTGTGTTCATCCTTTTCAACTCCCAATTCCGTTATCCGCTCATCTCTCTGAAAGCCACCCACTTTTCTTGCCCAATTGAGGTGGTCAATTTCACTTTGTAAAAGCTGCTTTGCGACCCCATCGACGCGATGCACTTCATCGGTAATTCGATCTGAGGTTTTTAAACCATTCCAACCCACAAAGCCAATGATCAAGACAATGAATCCCACTATTAAGAACCCGCCTATCAATTTTACGCTTAGACTCAAATTCTTCATCTTTTCCCCCCTTTCTTTATTTTTATTATTTCTCTGGTTGTAGATTTCGGCGCATTAAAAAAGAGATCGAATATCGGACGTCGAATATCGAATATCGGATGTCGAACATCGAATACCCTGCTACAAGTCTCATCCTCATTCTTACTATCGGCATGAAATCTAAATAACTTTAGGTTGCGAAGATCATGGCTCTGTGCCGATGAAAGTGTTTATTCTGTAATACTGCAATTTGGGTGCCAAATAGGTAAACATTTAGGCAGATAGACTGTAGATAGATGGAAGATTAGCTTCTGAACCGAAACAGCGAGCGCATTCTTCGCTGTTTGCGGCGGGGAACTTCAATAAAAATGACACGGAAGTCAACAAATTGACGTTTATGTTCGCGGGGAGCAGGAATCAGGGACCAGGGAGCAGGGAATCAGGGATCGAAGAACGAAAAGCGAATATCGGACTTCGGATATCGGATATCGAACTTCGTACCTCGATATTCGACTTTCGACATACGCCTCTCGCCTTCAGCCTTCAGCCTTTCCACCTTCATTCCATAATAAAAATCCTTAAATTCATCATCACCCATTGGAATCAATTTTTTAGGATTGACTTCCTTTTATGCAAAAGCAGCAGTTTTTTTATTCTTAAGGGGCATCCTTTCAGCCGGTTTTTGATTCCCCATGGATAAGGAATGCCTGCCTGGCTTATTATAAGTATTTCCGTTGCCATTGGTATGGCCACCAACTAGAGTGACAAGTTCATTCACAAAACTCTTCATCTCCTGTGTCTGGGCAGACATCTCTTCAGAGGCTGAAGCAGATTCTTCGGCATTTGCAGCATTCTGCTGAACTACTTTGTCCATTTCAGCGACAGCCTTATTGATCTGATCGATTCCCAGGGCCTGCTCGTTGGATGCAGCGGCAATCTCGGACACCAGACTTCCGACCTTGGCGGCACTCTTTGCCACTTCGCCAAAAGCTTCATTGGTTCTGGTGACCAGTTCCGATCCGTCCTTGACCTTCTTAACGGTTCCTTCAATCAGGTTGGCCGTGTTTTTGGCCGCATCAGCCGCACGCATGGCAAGATTCCGGACTTCATCGGCCACCACCGCGAATCCGGCTCCGGCTTCTCCCGCTCTTGCTGCCTCAACTGCCGCATTCAGGGCCAGCAGATTCGTCTGGAAAGCTATCTCGTCGATTGTTTTAATGATCTTGGCCGTTTCCTCGCTTGCCCTGGAGATTTCTTTCATGGACTCTGTGAGGCTGCCCATCGATTCATTGGCTGTTCCAACCATCTGCTTTGCTTCTTTCATGAGATTATCAGCCTGAGTTGCATTATCAGCGTTCTGTTTGGTCATCGAAGACATTTCTTCCAGTGATGAAGATGTCTCCTCGATTGATGCGGCCTGCTCGGAAGCCCCTTCTGCCAGAGACTGGCTGGCAGAGGAAACCTCGCCGGAAGCCGAAGCTACCTGATCTACCCCTTCCGTAAGACCTGCCACTACACGATTGATTGGTTTGGTGATAGATCTGCTTATCATTATAGCCATGAACAATGCGATAATGACGATCAATCCTCCAATGATCATGACTGTCCGCATCATCCCCTTGGCTGCTCTGTTAAGCGATGCGACAACGCTATCCTGATTTACACCGGCTTTCGACACCTCCTTATTGCTTTCTTCCATGTGTTTAGCGGTAATGCTCCTCATTTGCCTGTTCAGGATCTCCAGTTCTTCGGCATTACTTATTGATGCCTTCACTATTTCCGAAACTCCCCCTGTGCCGGAGAATGTATTTTTGACTGTGGATACCGCACTCAAATAAGCATTAATCATTTGTAATTCATTGGCAGAATTCCCCTTTATGAGTAAGCCCCGCAAATTCTGACCGATACTGTTTGCATTTTTGAAGAGGGTCTCTATGCTGGAGATATAATTGTTGAAATCGTTCATATTCTTTGTATGAATGCAATTATTGATCTGCGTCACAAGGGATGCGTTCAGCAAAGACAATCCGGATGCCAACGATAAAATATTATTGGTGTTTCTGAAACCATCGATATTCTTTCCCATCTCCATCGTGTTCGTCTTTAACGCGATATTTGCATTATTTAGTTCCTTTTCAATTGTCGGCAGGATATACGATAGCGCGTACCCCGCTTCCTTTGTCATGGACTCTATTCTCTCTTTCAGCTTCTCATCCTCATCACCTATGTATTTGAACTGCAAAAATACCATCCCTCCGCTCGCGGTCACCTTTTCATTCAATGCCGCTAGTTTTTGCGTGATTTCATTTGCGGTCTTATCCACGCCCTTCAAATTCTTAAGCGCCTGAGTCGCCACCTTAATGGTGTCGGCAAAATTATCCCTCAATCCTGCTACCGAACGTTTATCATTGGTCACAGGGATTTTTGAGATGAACAAGTTCAAGTCTTTCAAACCATCTCTGACTATGATCAGATTATTTAACTGCTGGTTAGCGGCCATGAGATTATCTACACCCGTTACCATTGTACTTGAGCCCTTTTTTTGAAGGCTTCCAACGAATTCATCAATCCTTTTGGACACCTCCGACAACCTTTCCTGGATGGATTTTGAAGCGGTAATTACAGCTCCCTGCGCAATTATTTTACGTTCGGTGATATTCAGAACATCCTTTGTTATTTGAGAAATTGCCTTGTCCTCCGAATAACGGTCACCCTTTAATGTCGCCATTTCCTCCGCGGCTTTAATAACGTTTCCGAGCGATTCACGAACGACCGGGGCCATTTTTTTATGCTCATCCTGTGTTCCGGATGAAGAAAGGTTCACAAGGTTTGTCGCATGCACCTGAAGTTCTCTTTGCTGATGCAACGCCTTTAATTGGTAAGGGGAGGTTTTTTGTGTGAGTTCATTAATGTTCCGGTTTACAATCCTCACGTTGATCAGGACGGAAACAATAATAATAGATATGGCTGTTAAAATCACCGCAGCATTTAATGAGAGTTTTGCTTTTATTGACATTTGAGACTCCTCCCTTTCCCATTGACAAAGAATCCAAAAGGGGATGTGAGGCGTTACATCCGGGAATTGAAAGAATTTTCCGGATGTAACGCTCACACCGTAGTAGAATTTCGTTATTCTTCAAGAGTAACCGGTGCGCCGACTTTTGTCCTTACAGCTTTCCAGTCTGCAGACGTGATTGCGGCATCCTCACCTTTCATTTTACCGATGATTTCATAATAGTCGAGCTGGTATTTATCCTTTTTGACTTCAGCCGCCGGTTTACACTTTACGGCATAAACGGTCTGAACAGACTGATGGTCCCAGTTCCTCCAATATTGTTCATCCTTCAAGCCTATATATTTATGTCCTTCCAGCGCCTTAATCAACGCCGTGGTATCGAAGGTCTTAGCCCGTTCCGCCGCTTCTTTAAACTGATGCATGATGACGTAAGCGGATGCGCCTGAAGTGGAAGGATACCGCTTGTATGTCTGTTCAAATTTATTTACAAAAGCGATTCCTTTCGCTTGATTCAGCTCAGAAGGCAACCGCCAGTACCAGGGAGTTGCGCTGATGACTCCTTCCATTGCCTCAGGACCGGCGCCCTCAGCCATATCAATCGTCATATTCGGAACGACGACCTGGATCTTGCCTTTTAACCCCATCTCGTATGCCTGTTTTACAGCGATCTCCATATCCTTTCCAAACAATACGAGGACAAGAACTTCCGGGTTTGCCTCTTTCGCAAGACTCAGAACATTCTTGAAATCGGCTGTCCCTAATTTCGTGAGAATCCCCTTATGCCTGTCTTTGTCAACGGTATCCGTATATTGCCTGAATACCTCCTCGGTTGTCCAGCCCCAGGTATAATCCGCCGTGATATAAAAATATTTTTTCCCTGCATAATTCTGTCTAAGATAATCCGACAGCGCTCTGGCTGCCATTCCCGAGTCGTAACATTCCCTGAATATATACTTATGCCCCTCTTCGCCGGTTGTCTCGGTGGAATAGGTTAAAGTCCCGAAAAAGAGTTTCTTCCGCTCTTTTGCGACTTTCCCTGATGCGATCGCAACAGCGCTGGATGAGCCACCAAACAGCATCTGGACGCCTTCTTTATCAAATAGCTCGATGGCATTTTCTTTGGCAATCTTCGCATTGCTTTTGGTGTCCCTGTAAACCAGCTGAATCTTTTTCCCCAATATACCGCCTGTCGCGTTGATCTCTTCCATGGCAAGTTCTGCGGCGCGACGCTGATCCAACCCCTGCTTTGCATATGGGCCTGTCTCCGGATAATTCAGACCGATCTTCACCACTTCATCAGCCGATATGGCTGATTGAAGACCCAATAGACAAAAACTTATAAGACTTAACATAACGATAGTGCAGGTTGAAAATATTTTTCTTTTTTTCATGACTAACCCCTTTGCCTTTGATAATTCATTGAATTGTTTAATAAAATCAACATCCTGCAAAACCCAGCTTCCTCACCCCCGCCCTGGCGCTCTCCCGCCTGCCTGTGCGAAACCGAACCGCATAAAATTCATGATATCGACTTATCCATATCCTTGTTATCGGTATGAAATCTAAATAACTTTAGGTTGCGAGGATCAGGGCTGAAGACCTATGAATGTGTTTATTATGATTTTCAATACCCCGTCCGCTTGCGGCGGGGTTAAAAGCGGTGATATATACCGCGATTATGGAATTAGGAAAAACATCTCATAGCGTTTA
>JAGVOC010000270.1 GCA_020052975.1 Desulfobacterales bacterium
CGGCGCTGCGATGGGGTTTGAAGGTGAAGAAATAAATATTCTCAGAAATGCTTCGCTCCTCCATGACATCGGCAAGATAGGCACCTACGATATTATCCTCGATAATCCGAAAAAGCTATCCCCGGAGGAGCATGATCTTATCAACATGCATCCGGTCAAGGGTGAGGCTATCCTGATACCCATAAAACAACTGGAGGCCGTGCTCCCTATTATCCGGCACCACCATGAGCAGATGGACGGCACCGGATATCCTGACGGGTTAAAGGGTGAGGATATCCCTCTTTTCGCGAGAATCCTCTGTGTAGCGGATTCCTTTGATTCCATGACATCGGACAGGCCTTACAGGCCCGCGCGCAATAAAGAGTACGCAATATCTGAACTGAAAATCTGCAGCGGCACCCAGTTCGACCCTGCTGTGGTGAAGGCGTTTCTGGAAATTCTTGATGACATAGAGATACCCCGGAAATCTCTCTGAAGAAAGCTGCCGTTATTCCTCTGAAACCTCGAAGATAAACTCGATTTCCACCGAAGCATTCAGCGGAAGCACGGTCACCCCTACCGCAGCGTGAGATTGCCAAGAGAAGTAAGAGAACTATCTTGACAAGAAAATTTTTTTTGGAAATGGTACAATGTTTTTAACTTCCTGATGGATATATCAAAATATCATGAATTTTGGATATCAAAGATGGGGAAAAAAAAACAAAAGAGCAGCTCTTCAGAAAATTATCAACCCTCCGAAACGAAGGTTGCTCATTCCAACAAACCAAGACAACAGAACCCCGCATGTTTCATCCACCCGCTGATCACTACTGATCACTACGAAAGGCAATGTTTCATATTAGAAAACCAGCATCCCTGTATCTTTGAATTTACTGGCATAGCTATGGTCATACTTGATGAAGACACGACCATAGTATCAATGAACAAAGAGTGTGAGAAACTCATCGGATATACAAAAGAAGAAGCGGAGGGGAAAAAAAGCTGGACAGAATTTGTTGTGAACGAGGAACTGGAGAAATTAACAGAATATCACAGAAGAAGAAGAATAGACCCTACTCGTATTCCCCAGACTTATGAGACCCGTATAATCGATAAATTCAAAAATGTGAGGGATGTCTCTGTGAATGCTACGATGATCCCTAACACAAAAAAGAGCATAGCTTCTCTGCTAGATATAACCGAAAAAAATACTATTATGAGAGCGCTTAAGAAATCTGAGCAGACGTTTCGGGCGCTTGTTGAGCAACTCCCCAATACGGTTATCTATATTGCTGCACTCGATGAAAGCAGCACAACGCTCTATGTGAGTCCACAGATCGCTAACCTCCTTGGCTTTACGCAGGAGGAGTATGCAAAAAATCCGGAAATCTGGTATGAATGTCTCCATCCTGATGATAAAGCGAGGATTATGGACCAAATAGCCAGATACCATAAGACCGGAGAACAGTTCTGTGCGGAATATAAGATGTGCAGGAAAGACAAACAGATAATATGGTTTAGTGATCATGCGGAGATCATAAATGATGAAAAGGGGAACCCCATCTTTCTGCTTGGGGTGAATACCGATATTACCGAGCGAAAGGAGCATGAATTGAAGTTGAAGGAAAAAGAGATAGAGTTGGTGAGCCAGAATCAAAAACTTGAAGAAATGAATACGGCATTGGAGGTTCTCCTCAGAAAAGGAGAAAAGGATAAAAAAGAACTCGAAGATAAGGTTCTGATCAATATTAAGCAATTGATTATGCCATATGTCATGGAACTGAAAAAGATCGTTACTCATGCACAACAGAAAACAGTAGTAGAAATCATTGAATCAAACCTGGGAGACATAATCTCATCATTTGCATATACTTTGTCACAATTGAATCTGAATCTCACGCCTAAAGAGATTATGATCGCAAATCTGATCAAGCAGGGAAAAACAACTAAAGAGATTTGTGACCTGTTGAGATCCTCAGAAAAAGCAGTTTCCTTCCACAGGGGAAATATTAGAAAAAAGCTCGGATTGATGAACAAGAAGATAAGCCTCAAGTCCTTCCTTATAGCAAAAGCCTAATTATAATTACTAGCTTGATCTTAGCAAAAACCTGTCTACTATTTAGCATTGAATAGTTTTTTTTGCTCTTGGTAAAGTTAATGTACATGAAAACATTTCATGCATGATATTGAATTGTTTCATGAAATTCCTTATGTTCCTTCGCGTTTATGGTGTTGTGTGGTTGGTGTCAGAAAGAGAAGTTCTGTGAAAAGAGTTGGGGGGGTCAAACGCCTCATGTCCTCTGGGTGATGACCAAATTATCCCAGAGCTTCCCCAAGATGAGGCAGGCAGAAGCCTGCCTCATTAAAAATAAACTGAAATGTTTGCAGAACAATTAGTATCCGTCTTTTCAGTACGAAGACAGGTGGAAGTATCATGCACAGCAGGGGGTTAAAGGGCGAGGGAGAATGCATATGCAAGACATCAGAACCTTTAGGTATTCTCTCCTTATGTTTTTTCAAATTCCTCTCTTTGTATTTTGTATTGGGAGAGAAGGCGGTTTAAAAATCGTATCTGCAAAAGGAGGTGAAAGAATTTGAATGCGAAATGCTCCGGAAAAGGAGCGCAGAATTATTCGGGGGTTAACAGAATCACGAAATGGAGGAATGAATAAAGAAATGGAGGTGAACGTATGAAGAAGTTTTTATTCTCAATTCTTTGTATAGTGATTGTAACAGGCATGGCAACCATCGTCTGGGCCTCGGTAATTGGATCGCCTCACGAACTTGCGCCCGAACCCTGTGCCATGTGCCATACGCCCCATCACGCCGCAGATCAATACCCGTTATGGAACAGATATCAGGCTACACAGGAGTATGACATGTATGAGTCAATTACCTTTGATATGACTCCTGCTTTAGAACCCCGTGCTCCTTCAATTCTCTGCCTGACCTGTCATAATGGTATTTTGAGCGGACTGGTCAACTACCCCGGCCCCTGCTCAGTTGCTGATTCGGCATACGACCTTGAGATTTCCGGTTGTGCTGACCTTGGAACGGACCTCACAAATGACCATCCGATAAGCTTTGACTATGTTAGCACAGATGATGCGGATGGCAACGTTTTCCCAGCAGCATTACAAGTAGTAGGTGGAAGAACAGGCAGACTGAGTATAACAGGTTCTATCAGTGGTACTCAATATTTTCTTTATGGCGAAGGAAGTACTCTTGCCAACTGGTTTGAGTGTACAACATGCCATTCTGTGCACGATACTGAAGATTATCCAGGGAAAGGCGATTATCAGGTGTTTTTCCTGAGAAACGACAATACCGGGTCAACCATGTGTCTTGATTGCCATACGGCAAGGTAGAGTACAGGATGATACGGAATAGTAACAAGAAGAGATTACGGAGAGGAGGCAATCTGCTATGAAAGGAGGTAATCTATGGCAGCAATAATGATGTTTATTGATACATCAAAGTGCATAGGGTGCAAGGCCTGCCAGGTGGCATGCAAGCAGTGGCATTCACTGCCTGTGGAATCAACTTCGTTTAACGGTTCATACACAAATCCCCCTGATTTATCAGGCAGCACACTGACATTTGTCAATTTTCAGGAGATAGTGTCCGGGGGAAAACTGCTGTTCACTTTCCTGAAAAGACAGTGCATGCATTGCAACAAAGCCGCATGCCAGGCCAAATGTACTAAGGGAGTAGAAAAAACAAGCGAGGGGTTTGTCGTTTTTAACGATAAATGTACCCCCGCCAATGTAAGAATATCACCTAAAGATAAAAAAGCCCTAATCGCTTTAGGAAAGGACCCAGAGGATCCTGTTGTACAAAGAGAATATTTTTTAGACGCATGTCCCTATAAGGTTTCGCGATATGACGCGGTTAATGATAAGTTTGTAAAGTGTGACATGTGCTTTGACAGACAGGGCGGTCCTTATGTCACGTTCAGGGACGGCAAACCTACTACAGCATGTGAACTCACGTGTCCGCCAGGGGCTATAATTACTGATGGGAAAGGACCTATAATGGCTGCGGCTCAAGCGAGACTCAGGGAGATTAAGACACAATATCCCAAGGCAACGCTCTGGGGCGGAAGGGGACGTGTAATATTTCTCCTTACCGAAAACCCCGCCAATTATCAGATGGAGATAGGCGTGTCAAACTATAAGTTGGGCAACTATGGGTTAGTGGCTGTTTAGCGCCATGGGAAAAAGACAATGTACAGTCAATGTACTATTAAAGGAAGCTATGAACAAAGTAACTTTTCGCAGGAGACTTCTGAAAAGTTCTAAAGAGAAAGGAGGGAGTTAATGGCTATAACACGAAGAGATTTTCTTAAGTATACCGCTGTAGCCGGTGCTTCGCTCTATTTGGGCATCTTCGACCTCGCGCCCGTTAAAGCATATGCCGATGCCAATCCGCCTGAATGGACGTACGAAACATACAATATCTGTCCATATTGCGGAGTCGGATGCGGTGTGATTGTAGGAGCGAACGGCGCCGGGCAGATTACCTACGTCCAGGGCGACCCTGAAAATCCCAATAACCTGGGATCATTATGTTCGAAGGGTGCAAACGCAGGCGAGTTGAATCATATCGATGGATATGTAGGTCCGACAGCCACATACAAGGCTGCTGATTCGGAGAGGGTAATCACCCCCTTGAGGCGTTCCCCGGGGGCGTCAGATTGGACCCCGATAGACTGGGACACAGCACTCAACGAAATTGCCGGTTTGATAAACACTACCCGCGGTACTGTCGATGCCGATATGAAATGCACAAGTATTGCTGTCCTGGGCACGGCAAAGGACACCAACGAAGAGTGCTACCTATTAACAAAACTGATGAGGTCTCTGGGCATTGTCTACCTCGAGCATTGCGCCCGTCTCTGACACTCTGCAACCGTAGCGGCTCTGGGAGAGTCGTTTGGCAGAGGATGTATGACACAGAGTTGGACAGATATCAAGAATGCCGACGTCGTAATGATTATAGGCAGTAATACCGCAGAGAACCACCCGATGGGCTTCAAGCATATAGAAGAGGCAAGAAAAGAAGGTGGCATACTTATCAATGTCGACCCCCGTTTTAACAGGAGTTCGGCAAAGGCCGACATTTATGCGCCAATGCGCTCCGGGACGGATATCGCCTTCATCGGGGGCATGATCAAGTATGCGATAGACAATGGCCTCTACAATGCGAAATATGTCAGGGAATGCACGAATGCGCTCTTTATGCTGAATAGTGGTTTTGAGACATGCGCTGAGGGCACGTCCGGGGTATTTTCCGGGTTCACCGCTGGCACTTATGATGCAACTCTTGATGCCACCCTGGATTCATCATATTCCAAGGCAACCTGGGACTATGATGTACCGCTAGCCCCTACTGTGGCACCAAGCCTGGATACGCCGGGCTGTGTATTCCAGAAGCTCAAGAAGCATTTCGAGAACTATACGATAGCGAATGTGTGCGCCATTACAGGCACACCCCAGGCAGTATATCAGCAGGTTTGCGAGGCTTTCTGCTCGACCCGTGCGGATGACAAGTCGGCAACTATTCTGTATGCAATGGGAACCACGCAGCACACTGTCGGAACGCAGAACATCAGGGCCTATTCCATACTGCAGTTGCTAATGGGCAACATGGGAGTTGCAGGAGGCGGCATCAACGCATTGAGGGGCCAGAACAATGTGCAGGGTGCAACAGACCAGGCTGTACTGGAGCATATACTGCCCGGTTACCTGAAAGTTCCTACACCGGCTCAAAATACTTTGGACCTTTATAAGACCGCTAACTACAACGCAGCACAGACCGTTGAGCCCGTCACACCTTATACTGTGAGGGGAGCAGCGGTAGACCCGCCCAGCTTGCATTGGTGGAAGAATGGAACCAAATACATCGCAAGCATGCTTAAGGCATGGTGGCCGACAGTAGACCACAACACATCGTATACGTATCTCCCGAGGAAAACAGCGAACTACACCATCCTCTCGATGTTCGATGCTATTCACAATGACCTTGTACCGGGTGCCATCTTTATCGGCGAAAATCCGGCGGTAAGCGACCCTGACAGCGAGCATGTGAGGGAGGCCTTAGGGCATCTCGATTGGCTGGTCTGCGTCGATCCTTACGAGACGGAGACAGCGGCCTTCTGGAAGAGACCGGGCGCCACTCCTGGTTCTATAGGCACCACCGTCTATCTGTTGCCCGCAGCCGTGGGTATCGAGAAGTACGGCTCATTCAGCAACAGCGGCAGGTGGGCTCAGTGGGCTTATAGGGGTGGAAATCCTCCGGGGTACGAGCCTGGCTTTGCTGCAGGGGTAACTGGGGCCAAGGCTGACATGGATATTCTTACAGAACTTGGCCTAAGACTTCAGGCTATCATTGCGGACGCTCCTGTTTTGAGCCTCAGCTGGCCATGCCTGAACTACGCGGGTGAGACTGACGATGCGTTGGCTGAGCTGATCGCGAAGGAGATGCATGGGTATGTCATCGATCCAGTAACAGGTGTAACGGGAGCTCTCGTTAATAACTTTGTCGCCTTAGCGGACAACGGCACAACGGCGTGCGGCAACTGGCTCTGTTCCGGTTCTTTTGCCTTAGCCCTTGATTCCTTTGAAAGCCCGAATCAGGGTGCTATATGGCCTGCCGGCGGAGTCGGCAACAGGATGAAGAGGCGCTACTCTGCGGACGTTTGCCACCTGGGACCGGCTAACGACCCCCAGTACGCAACCAACCAGATAGGCCTCTATTCCTACTGGACATGGTGCTGGCCTATCAACAGGAGAATCGTTTACAACCGCGCAGCAACCTACCAGAGCGACGGCGGATCTTCAGGCGCCGGTCTTGCAGGCGACCCTCTCGCTCCAAGCAAGTACGTCATCAGATGGGACGGCGCGAAATGGGTAGGCGACATGTGGGATGGTGGAGCTGCACCAGGAACTGCATATCCCTTCATCATGACGAAGGACGGTCATGGCCACCTGTTCGGAGGATGGTCTATGGCAGAGGGTCCGTTCCCGTGGCACTATGAACCTGCGGAAAGTCCGATAGCTTACCCGGGTTGGCTGGGTGCTTACAGGATGAACCCGACGGTTCATTTGTATACTGGTAGCGCATTCGCAACGCACGGGGACCCGACTTATAACATCTTCGCCACGTCTTACAGGCTGACCGAACACTATCATACGGGAACCATGACGAGGAACAGCCCGCGGTTGAATGAGTTACAGCCTGAGCCGTTTATCGAGATGAGCGAAGAGCTTGCCAAAGATACAACTGCCATCCCGAACGGGCCAATCGAAAATGGCGATATGGTGACAGTAACCTCGGCCAGAGGCAGCATTACAGTCAAGGCATGCGTTACCAAGCGCTTCAAGCCTTTCCAGGTGAGCGGGACGACAGTTCATCAGATAGGCGTCATCTGGCATTGGGGCTATATGGGTCTCAGTACTGGTGACAGCGGAAACGTGCTCACACCGTATATCGGAGATGCCAACACGAGGATCCCGGAATCCAAGTGCTTCAGGGTTAACATGGTAAAGGCATAGCGCCATAAGCCGATGAGATAATATCTCCACTGGCTTCTGAGATTGCCCCGGCGCAAGCCGGGGCAATCTTTTTGATCAAAGAAGTTTTCAATGCTCTGCATCGGCATTCCCAAATAATTCCCTCCCCCTTGAGGGGGGAGGGTTAGGGAGAGGGTGTTTTAGGATCAGTGGGTTTTGTTGTTGTCATTCCCGCTCGTCGGGAATCCTTCTGAGTCCCCCTTAAGAAAGGGGGATTAAGGGGTTGTTTTCAGAAAGATTACGGGTAAGCCGGAATGACAAGAAACCTTGTCCGTCTGTTCCCGTCCTGAAAAATTTCGGGATTGAGCTGGAAACCAGAGCCTTATTCTGGAAACCAGAGCCTTATTAATGTCTGAAAAATTTTTTACTAAGAGGTAGACAATGAAAAAAAAGAAATCCGAGGAATTAAACAAAATAATCAAGAGGATAAATGTCATCGAGAAAAGCAGGCCCAGTCATAAAGAGATGCTCGATTTTTTCAAGTACATAATCAGGGAGAAGCACAAGATAAAGCCATTGATAAAGGTGAAACGAATTGACATGAATGAGGAAACTGCAAAAACCCATATAAGGGAAGGGTTTCCTTTGATAGATAAAAAAGAGATCAAGCCTGATATGGAGACAGCCACAAACCTTTTTAGGAATATATGCAGGTCTTTGATGAGGAATTATAAAAAAGCGGCGCCTGAAATAAAAAAGATAACTCAGGCTGTACGCAAAGGTGAGATAGACCTTAAGGAACTGTTCAGGAGCCTGCTCGCCGGTGAGAAAGAGTATATTGATACCATTGCAGAAAATAAAGAGATAAACAGGTGGCTGTTGCGTGTTTTGGCAGAAAGCAGCATCAGTCCGTTCCTTGAGGCATATGCGGAGAAACTGAAAGGTCATGTGGACCAGGGATCCTGGCTCCGGAACTATTGCCCGGTCTGCGGGTCTGAGCCGGTCTTGGGAGAGATAAAAAATGTGGAAGGACTTGAAGGAGCAAAGTTTCTCGTATGCTCATCCTGCGGCTTTGAATGGCGTTTTAAGAGGCTTGGGTGTCCGTTTTGCGGCAACGGTGACCATAAAAAGCTCAGGCACTTCACTACTGAAGCCGACGGTAAGGGATACAGGGTGGATGTCTGTGAGGAATGCAAAAAATACATTAAGACCATAGATTTAAGGGAGTTAAAGGTAGAGGTCGTACCTCTTGTTGATGACATCGGCACCCTTCACCTTGACATTATTGCCCGGAAAGAGGGATATACACGGAGCACGACGAACATTCTGGAGATGGAAAAGTTGGGGGAGTGAAGATACTATGTTGACAGACACTTTTCATCGTACTATAGACTACATGCGCATCTCCATTACCGACAGATGTAACCTGCGCTGTGTGTATTGTATGCCTTCCGGCGGTCTTGAGCCCATAAGACACAAAGATATTCTGCAGTATGAAGAGATCGTAAGGATTTTACGGATAGCTGTTCATACAGGCGTCAGAAAGGTGCGCATAACAGGCGGGGAGCCGCTTGTGAGAAAAAATATTACCTACCTCATCAAGATGATAAAAAGCATTGAAGGCATAGATGAACTGAGCATTACAACCAACGGCATACTTCTTGAACACTATGCCGGGGAACTGGCAGATGCAGGCCTTGACCGGGTAAATATAAGCCTTGATTCTTTAAAGCCGGAAAGATACGCAGAGATTACAAGAGGTGGAGTTATTGATGCGGTATTGAGGGGCATTGAAGCATCTGAAAAAGCCGGCCTTGTGCCGATAAAGATTAACATGGTTCCAATCCGCGGACTGAACGACGACGAGATAGCGGAATTTGCAAAAATAACTTTAAAGTCTCCTTATCAGGTAAGGTTTATTGAATTTATGCCGTTCGTAACAGAGAATATGTGGAATCAGGAAAAATTCATCTCTGCAGAGGAGATAAAATCTATTGTTGAACAAACAGGCAGCCTTGTCCCGGCAAAAACGAGGAAGTCAGGTCCTGCACGGTACTTCAGATTTGATGGCGCTGCCGGTGTAGTCGGTTTTATAAGCCCTATCAGTAACCATTTCTGCAAAGAATGCAATCGTCTTCGATTGACTGCTGACGGCAAATTAAGGCCGTGTCTTTTCTCGGAAACCGAGATTGATTTAAAACCTGCCCTTCGCAACAACGGGCCTGACGCAGAAATCAAAAGACTTATAGAGTTATCCATAGCGGTAAAGCCCGAAAGTCATTCGATTAAAATGGAAAATTCATTCCGCGCCGCAGATTCCTTTGTGATTAATGCTTTTCAAAATACTCATAGAAGGCCGATGTCAAAAATAGGAGGATGAACAAGAGCAAATTGGAAATATCTCTTTTTGTTATAATAACGGTCTCAAAATAGTTTTTATATTTCACCCTCTCCCAACCTTCCCCCCTCAAGGGGGAGGAACCAACTATAATCCCCTCTCCCCTGGAGGGAGAGGGCAAGGGTGAGGGGGATCATCTATGTATTTACTGTTATGAGACTGTTAATAACCGCTAAAACATTCTGATAACCATCAGGTAAAATCATAATTGTATTTTGGAGGAACGTGAAAGGCAAGGTAGTCTCTATTAATATAAGCGATAAAAAAGGTGTCAGGAAGAAACCTGCTAAAGCAGCCTTTCTTCAAACAAATTATGGCATTCAAGACGATGCACATGCTTCTTCACAATGGCATAGACAGGTAAGTCTGCTTGCGTTAGAAAGTATTCAGAAGATGCAGGCAATGGGATTGAAAGTAAATCCGGGTGATTTTGCAGAGAATATCACAACAGAGGGGATTGAGTTGCCTAAACTTCCTGTCGGCACAAAAATGACAATCGGTGAAAATATAGAAGTTGAGGTAAGCCAGATAGGCAAGAAATGCCATACAAGATGTGAAATATACAATCAGGCCGGTGATTGCATTATGCCAAAAGAAGGGATTTTTGTTAAGGTTCTGAAAGGCGGTAAGATCAAAGAGGGAGATGAGATAGTAGTCAGAATATAGTAGACAGCAAATAGGATTATATTCTCATGAGATTGCCATGAATCTTTCAGGTTCTCGCAATGAGAGGTAAATAAATGCTTTTCTGTTTATATGTCCATTTTTTGGTTTATTTTTCGATATTGACAATCGCAATGACTGCAGATTAAACTATGTATAAATTATTGATATTTAATAATAAATATGCTCCATATGGAGTCAATTGAACATCAAGATGAGTACTATTAAACTTTTAACTTTTCTGTCCATTTTACTCATCACTTTTTGTCTTTTAACCTTTCAATCTTACTCTGCTGAGGAAAACCCATGTGTGGCATGCCATGTAGATTTGAAACAGCCTTCCAAGAGCGTTCATGCAGTACTGAAAATGGGCTGTTCAGCATGTCATAAATCAGTTGAAGGCAATAGTCATCCCGACCAGAAAGGCAGCATTATACTTACTCAAAAGATGCCGGGACTCTGTTATGGTTGTCATGAGGAATCCAAATATAAAGGCACATCAGGCCACACCCGGTTAGGCATGTGTACAGGTTGCCACAATCCCCACAGGTCGGATGCAAAGAAACTCCTGCTGAGCGACCAGCCGGATCTTTGCTATGCCTGCCATGATAAAGCAAAATTCACAAAGAAGAATGTTCACGGGATAATCAATGTCGGAGGATGTACTTCATGCCATGCTCCTCATATATCAGATCAACCGTTTCTTCTCTCAAGTCCTGAACACGAATTGTGCATAAGCTGCCATGCGGCAAAAACACAAGGGTCGCATGTGGTAGCACTTCCGGGACGCAAGCGCCATCCGGTGATAGGAGTAAAAGACCCGAGCACATTGAAGATGATAAAAGTGCCAGATCCAAAAAACCCCCAAAAACAGATAGAAGTGCCGGATCCGAATGTTCCGGGCAAAGATATGAACTGTTCAAGTTGTCATGATCCCCATAGTTCTGATTTCAAAGCTCTTCTCACTGCGGAAAAGATATGTATGAAATGCCACAAATTCTAAATAGAGTCTGTGTATAAATACGGATTTTTTAACGTTCATCTGTCATTCCGGCTTGTCCGGAATCTTTCCGATGGCTTCCAGGAAGGATTCCCGACG
>JAGVOC010000442.1 GCA_020052975.1 Desulfobacterales bacterium
ACGGTAATCTTCTGTCCCACATAGTTTTCTTTCAGCGCTTCCCTTATCGTCAGCCTTTCCACTTGATCCTCCAGGTTTTTGTTTCCTGCAACATATCTGTTTATCCTTATTATAGATTTTTAAAATGTTTTCTACTATTTTACCGTGTTCGTTCATCTCCGGTCATTTTCTCTATTGCGCTCACCGGAAAGAATCATTACAATATCGACATGGAAAAAAGGCGGTCTAAAAGACACAGTCTAAACCTGAAAGCTGAGCGCATATCCATCAATAAGAATTACGGAGTGTTCATAGAGAACATATCCGAAACCGGTATTCATATTCTCACCACACATTCTCAGGCAAACAAGGTATATTTGCCGGGCAGAGAGATCGACCTCAATTTCCGTCTCGCTTCGGGAAAATCGCTCATCCTTCGCTGCAGGGTAAGATGGGCTCACCCGAAAACACCCCCGGATGATCTGGCAGACAGTATCGGACTCGAAGTCATCGACCCTCCGGTTCAGTATATCGAATTTGTGCACTCTCTCCACTAATTTTCTCCCCTGATTTTACTGTCACCGCATTAGAACCTATCTCAAAATTGATATTTTATGATATGCCTTTGGTATGTCATTCCGGCTTGTCCGGAATCTTTCTTTGTTTCCAGAAGGATTCCCGACGCGCTTCACTTGCGGGAATGACAGCGTATAAGCAAAACCCGATTTTGAGATAGGTTCTAGTGCAAAATATTTCAGCATCACCCTGACTTACTAACCTGAAAGAGAAGCACGTATCTCAATAATAAAAAGAGTCTTAGGCGGGATATAAAGGAATGTGCTGTCAGGGTAAAAATACAGTCCCTGAGAGACTCTTAAAATAATGAATTGGTAGACTGCTTGATCAGATCTTTCTTGAGTGCAACAGCGGTGTCGGAAATATTAAAAATTATGGTGAACGTTACCGCGATGATGAAAATGAAGAGAAACAGAGTGAGAAAAACTTTAGGCCTCCGGTAGAAAAAGAGGAGTGACAGCACTATGAGTGCGATAACCATATAGGTGTTTTCCTGGACGTAATTTATTATATCCGTCATCATGTTCATTTCCCTGACAGTCCCTTCCTTCTTGTTTTACCTTATGGAATCACAGAAAGATTGTCTGTGATCTGAATCACACACTGATCCGGCCTGTCTGCAGCATGCACAATGAATAAACGGTTCAGGAAAATCCAACAGTTTTTCATATTTCATTCATCAGTTCTTCATATAAATTGAATATTCTTGAATCAATAAAAGGAGGTAGAAATGAAAAGAATAAAACTCATGGGAATGGTTGTTGCAGGTCTTGTCTTTCTTGTCTCATTCGGTTTTGTATTCCACTCCAGCGCACAAGCTTCTGACGTCGATTTCCATATCGGAATCGGCATTGGGGTTCCTCCCCCGCACTCCCCACCCGCTCCTATCAGGGTTGTTGCGCCACCCCAGGTTTACCTGATACCTCAAACCCCTGTCTATTACACACCCTATCTTGACGCACCGCTCTTCTTTTATTCAGGGTACTGGTATGTCCCTTCAGACGGATACTGGCTCAGGGCATCTTCCTATTCAGGTCCCTGGAGACATATTTCGCACTGGAAAGTGCCTGGATTAGTGCGCGACCTTCCCCGCCACCCTCGTTTTCGCGATCATACGTACAGGGACAGGGATTACCATGAAAAAAGGGTCATCCCCTATGGTCAGCAGAAGAAACCCTGGAACAAGTGGGAAAAGGTGAAATACAAAAAATATAATTACTGATATTCACCGGTAATACGCTTCAGCCTGCCGGCTTTATGTGCACAGAATAAAGGGCGGGAAAATTTCCCGCCCTTTAATGTACAGCAATCCCTTATTGCTTCCCTGTGCTTTTATTCATGGTCCGTTTTTTTCATAATCGCTCAAACAGCATCTCACCGTCCTTGCCGTAAAGGTCTTTGTCTTTGAGGTTTTTCAAGCTTACCATTTTTTATTCGGTATATATTCACTTATTCACTCTCAAGCCTTTCTGTTGATAAAAGTTCTTTTATTTTTATTATCTGCTTCCATGGGGTCTTTTCTTTTTTGGCAGTACAATAAAAATAACTCCTCCCATAAATGTCACGACACCAAATATTGCAAGGTACCTATAAGGGACTGCTATGTTTTCCTGCTTCGTTATCACCTTCTTCTTTTCCAGTTTCATCCCGAATTCGTTCCGGTACATTCTTCCTCTGTACCGTGCTTCATAGAATGCATCGATTGCATCGCTTTCAGGCAGGGCTGCAATCTCAGGATGCATGTACAGATACTCCCGGAACTCACTGGAGATTCTCTCATCCCTGTCGGGAACAACCTCAACAACGCCTTCCCGGATTACAATTTCTCCCGTGACAAAATTTCGGATAAAGTTTCCGGGCAGGCTGTCCTGTCTGTCAAACTCCGAAGAAAGCGGCAATGCTACAAGGAGCATACCGATTCCAAGAAAGAATAGAATCAATCCTGCTGCTCTTCTCTTGCCCATATCGTTGAATTTTCTCACATTATACCTGAGCAATTCAATATATGCGGACCGCAGGCAGCCATAGGGGGGAAGTGGCATCAGGCAATATGAAAAAGTCCAGGCCTGGGTTTCATCCTGTTCCGGTTGAGTCGGGCTATACATCCTTTGTGTAAATGGGATAGAATTGATACTGAAGCCCGAAACAGAGAGCGGCTGATTTTAGAAAAACCAATCATTGTGAGTCGCCATGCTCACTGAAAAAAAGAAAGGGTTGCCATGGATCCATCAAAACCCGAACAATGTCAATTCAGAGAAACATCG
>JAGVOC010000068.1 GCA_020052975.1 Desulfobacterales bacterium
ATAGCAATATCGCCGCGGCAGTGGCCAGCGGCTCATTTTTGACCGCCGGCATGGTGGTGGCTCCCTGTACCATCAAGACACTGTCGGGGATTGCAAACTCCTACACCGAAAATCTGTTGGTGCGCGCGGCCGATGTGTGTTTGAAGGAAAAGCGCAAACTGGTGCTGGTGGTACGCGAAACCCCCCTGCATAAAGGCCATCTGCGCTTGATGGCCCAGGCGGCTGATATGGGCGCCCATATCCTGCCTCCGGTGCCCTCTTTTTACCATCATCCCAAAACAATCCAGGACATCATCGATCAGACCATCGGCAAGATCTTCGATTACATGGGCATCGAACACAATTTGTTTCAGCGCTGGGGGGAGGAAGAAAATAAAGATGAGTCCTCCGGCAGGCTGAAGATCTGTTGATCAGAGGCGCGAAGAAAAGGATCCCCGTACCTCTACAGAATCCTTGTAACTATTCAGGAGCCAGAAGCCAGAATGAATAAGGATGCCCGCTAAAGATTTTCAAGACATAATCGTATGGCAAAAGGCACATCAACTTGTTTTATCTATGTATCGTTTTAGCAATAATTTTCCCCCAGAAGAGGCGGGTAAGTTGCTGGAGGCATATACCGCTTCTATTCTGAATTCTGGCTCCTGACTCCTGAATAGTTACGAGTTACGAATCCTTCTTATTGGATCAGGATAACGGGAAGCATTGAAAGTGAGGATATCTGAAAGGTTGCGATATCAGCATTCTCTCCGGTCACCAGGCTTTCTCCGCCGGAAAGAAAACAGGAGGCCATGGGCACACGGTCTGCTGCAAGGATATCATTAAGTGAATCACCGACAAATAATGATCTGTCAGCAGGGGCACAAAGCTTTTTCAAAGCCAGCTTTAAACTTTCGGGGCGAGGTTTAAGATATTCGACATCATTTCTTGACAAAACCATTTCAAAATGTCCGGCAAGACCGAACTTTTCCAGTACCGTATCTGATGCATGGGCTCCGCAGTTGCTCACTACTGCCATCCTGTATCCGCAATCCGAAATCCGGGCCAGCGTATCCCCTGTATCCGGATATGGCGCCCAACGGCTCAAGGCATCCCGGTCATATCTGTCGTAAATGGCAGCCAGTTGGTCAAACAGACGTTTGGAATCTGCTATTTTCCAACCGTCTATAATATCACGGGTACTATTATATAGACCGGCATAACCTGGCGACTGTCCGTAAAGAGCAGGGTCAATGCCGGCGTTGACCAGAACCTGAAGGATTTCTTTGACAGCATCATTCAGGCGCCATTGAAAATCAACAAGTGTCCCTTCAAGATCGAACAGTATGATATCAAATTTTCTTTCGGCAGCCATGGTGTGAATATCTCCTTTCTTTTTATCTACCCAATCAGGTTTGCCACCGGTCAGACACCGAGAATATGCATTTATAAAATTGAAACTTGCAATTTGTCAAGATAAGCCCATTGAACCGAAACAGCTGCGGTATATTTATCCTTGACAACCAACTCCCTTTTTGCTTCTTTCAAAATGCGTTCCCTTAATACAATATTTCGATGTCGGCATGAACGATCTTATTCTTTTCAACGTGTTTCGCCGGCAGAAGGAAGAAAAACATGGTGCCTAAACCCTGGAAATTGATTCAAAGCCGGACCGAACGCAGGTTTCCTATTTTCAATCTGCGGATCGACCGAGCATGTTCGCCGCGCACTGCCATCGAACATGATTTCTATGTTTTGGAAGCGGCTGATTGGGTTAACGTGATTCCTCTGACGTCCGGTGAGGAGGTGGTACTGGTGCGCCAATACCGTCATGGATTGCGGGACCTTTGTCTGGAAATCCCGGGAGGGATACTGGAAGCAGGCGATTCCCCCCAAGAGGCCGCTCATCGCGAATTGTTTGAAGAGACCGGTTATCAGGAAGCAGAGATGCTGCCCTTGGATTATGTTTATCCTAACCCCGCATTTCTAAACAACCGATGCCATACTTTCCTGGCCAAGGACGTAATATTGAAAGGCCGTCAAGCACAGGATGAAAAAGAGGATATCGAAGTCATCCTCAAACCCTTGAAAGAGATCCCAGCCTTGATCCGGGAAGGGCATATACGCCACTCCCTAGTCGTGGTTGCCTTTTACCGTTATTTTATGGAGTGTCACTCACCCAACTGAGATCTCTTTCGTAAAAATTGAAGATTCCCGCCGGCAAGCTATGGGGTTAGCGATCTTTGTCCCGGTTTAAAAATTTTTTAGCCATATTCCCGCCTAATTTTGCGGCAGCCTCCATATCAGCCATTAGTTCCTCTTTACGATTAATTTTTTCATACGAAAGAGCACGAAAATAATAAGCCTGAGCGTTATGAGGATTTGATCCAATAAACACGGTTAAATCATTAATTGCTTCCTGAAACTTATTAAGATAATAAAAAACTAATCCCCTAAAAAAATAGGCTCTCACAAATTTTGGATCCATATCAATTGCTTTATTTAAATCAACCAAAGCATCCTGGTATTTTTTTAAGTTCAGCAACACGCCCCCGCGATTGGCATAAAACTCCTGAATATTGGGATTTATTTCAATTGCCATGTCGCAATCTTTTGTATCCAGACCGGCTTTTCCGGACAGGTGATATGCCCGACAGCGATTGCTGTATGGATATCCCCATTTGGGATTGAGTTTAATAGCCATGTCAAAATCTTCAATTGCCTGTGAATATGCTTTGCCTGCAAGATGGCAAATACCTCTGATATTATAAGCTCTATCACTTTTTGGGTTTATTTCAATTGCCCTGTCAACATCTTTAATTGCCTCATCATAATAACGGCTTTTAAAATACGCATAACTCCGATTGATGTAAGCCTCTGCATTATTTGGCATCAATTCGATGGCTTTACTGCAATCATTGATTCCTTTTTGTGGTTCATCCGTCTTGGCGTACGAAAAGCCCCGAACACTATAGGCCCTGGCATACTCAGGATTCAACTCTATGGCTTTATCGAAGGCTGTAATTGCATCCTGAAATTGTCCGGCAACCGACATGGAATATCCCTTGTCGAACCAGTCAACGGCATTTAACTCATTTGTTAAGGCAATATATTGTCTTTTCCCTTGTTCTTTTTGCCTGCTGTCAGGCGCAGTCTTAAGCTCCTGTTTTAGCCTTTCGACTTCCATTAATAATTCATTTGTTCTTTTTTTAGATTCTTCCAACTCGCTGATGTTCTGTCGTTCCTCTTTCAAACTGGCAATCGATTTCTCCAGTTCTTTTGGATCAACTTGAATTTTAGCAACGATGTAATACGTATGACCATCCCATTTCTCTGTAATTATCTGAGCCCTTACTATGCCTGCGGTTAAAGCGATAATTTGATCTCTTGTCACTTCATAATTTACAACCTCGGTATTTCTCTCAAGATATGTGCCTAATTCTTCAAGCAGAAGGCTCTTGACCTGTTCCAGTGAAATTGTACGACAGGATATTTTGCTGTCAGCCTCGCCGGCTTGATATGAATATTCCTTTTGATATGTCACTAAATCGGCAAATGCTATATGAGGTATCAATGTAACCAATGTCAGCGAAATCAAAACAACCGGAAGATGCAGGTATTTTAAAATTAGTTCGATGGCGGATATAAATCTTTTATCAGAATCCCCATGTCCCATCAGGTGTGGCCGGCAAAAATTCAGAGATTTTCTATTCATCTTTTTCCTTATTATTATGGTTGAAATTTAAAGAAAACCATCGTCTGTTTAAGGGTAAAAAGAAAACAAGAAGTTGAAGACCGGTTTAACTGAAGAATAAGAATATAAAGAAAATGAAATGAGAACCAGATTAAAGAGCGATATTGAATTGAGGAAGAGAATATTCTTGATAATCTAATATGTTGAAACATATTGAAAGTCAAGGAAAAATAAATTTAAGCTATCTTTTCAGCCTTTTTTCCCCGCAGTAAATAAAAAGTCCGGCATCTCTTGCAAGGCATGCAATTGTAATATTAAGCTCTGTTGCGAGTTTTACAGCAAGATCGGTAGGTCGGGATATGGCAAGTATGACGGGTATATTCGCCCTTGCCGCTTTCTGGACAAGTTCGAAGCTTACCCGCGAAGAAAGAATTAATAATGAAGCCTTCTTAAGTTTCTTATTAAGGAAAAGCTTTCCTATTGCTTTATCGAGAGCATTATGGCGGCCGACATCTTCAGCAACTGCAAGCAGCCTGCAATCTGAAGTGTAAAGAGCAGCAGCATGAGATGCGTGCGTTTCCTTTCTTAATGGCTGGTGCTCGGAAAGGGACTCAAGGCAAAGCAGGGCCTTGTTAATGTCAATTTTAATTTTATCCGACAAGGGACGGATTGTTTGATTGATATCCTCAATAAGCTCCTTTCCGCATAATCCACAGCTTGTCTGACTGATAAAACCTTTTCTTTCGAGCAGATCCGAAACCGCTTTAATTCTCGATGGAGTAAGAGTGGCTGTTACAACATTTGTATCCGTTCCATCGCAGAAAGCGAGGGTTTTGAAATCATCGACGGAATCTACTATTCCTTCGGCAAGGCAAAAACCCGCAACATGGGGAATTTCATCGCCCGGCGTCCGCATGACAACCGAATAAGGTTTACCCTGTATTCGTATGGAAAGAGGCTCTTCGCCTATCAAAAGGTGCTTAACAGGAATGTCTGTTCCATTATTCCATTGTAAAATCTGATTGTCTGATAAAATAAACTTTATTTTATCTCCGGAACGGATGATTCCTCCTTCAAGCACTTTTGCGAAGACTCCTTCCCTTGGCATAATGCAGTCTCCGGCCTGATAAAAGATCGCGCATTTCTTTTTGCACTCTTTTCCGATTTGGGTGATTTCAACAAGGGCTTTTCCCCCAAGCCTCAGTTGTGTTCCGACCGGTATATTTTTCCAGTCTATGCCTGTCGTTGCAATGTTTTCTGCAAAATCTCCGAATGTTACATCAAGCCCCCGGCTTCTTGCCTTTTCTATGCTTTCCGATGCAAGAAAACAGACCTGCCTGTGCCATTTGCCGGCATGAGCATCCCCGCTAAGACCATGATCAGCTATCAGCTCGGCCTTTTTTACACAATTTTTTCTGGTGCCTTTTTTTTTGCTGGTTGCGATTGATACTATTTCCATAAGCCTTTCGAGGTGTTATGTTTTGTTTAAGTTATTATTATAGAATTTGACCACTGTTAATATTACAGGATCACAAACTCTTTTGAAGGTGATCTTTTATAATTAGTGCCCATCCTGAAACAAATTATGGACACAGTTAAGTTTCCAATCCGGAAATCGGCAATTTTGGGCAAGCTCAAGGAAATCAAGGGATTGCGCGGAGACATACGAGTAGTATGTCGCACAAGAAATCCCGCGGATTAACGCAGAGATCGCTCAAAAGGGCCATTTCCGGATGGAAACTAAATCCGGTTTGCGCATGTGCATGCAGCGGGTGTTCTATACTCCCTGATGATGGCATTTACAAGCAATATGGCTAATATGATTGCGGCAATAATTTCTGCCTGTAACGGAATTAATTCCGCTGTTTTGCCGATAGATGCCTTTGCCGAAATATTGAGACCTTTATACAGGAAGTCCGTAAAAAAGCCAAATACAAGGGCGCACACCGAAATGGAAAAAATATATATCAAAAGGGCTTTTTTCCCAAGCATTTTATATACCATGCTCAGTGAGGCTATGTTTGTTGCAGGACCGGCAAGCAGAAAAACAAGCGCTGCGCCCGGGTTAAGACCCTTTAAAACAAGCGCGGCGGCTATAGGAGTTGAAGATGTGGCGCAGACATACATTGGAATGCCGGTAATCAGCATGACAAACATGGCAAGAAAGTCATTTCCTAAATAGGTTTCAATCATATTATCAGGTATTAAATATGATATCAGGCCTGAAATCAATAACCCGATTACAAACCATTTCCCGATATCTCCGAGAAGATCTATAAAGGCATATTTCAAGCCGCCGTACATTCTTGATGATTTGATGAATCCTAAATTTTGTTTTGATAAAGATGTTGTTTTGCTGCAGCAGAGACCTTGATTTGCGCTTATCGGCAAATCATTTGATGCTCCCTGTTTTCCAACGAAATTTTCGGTCAATCCTGCCGTAACCGCCGAGATGAATGCAACCACAGGACGTATGATTGCCATCAGAGGATCCATCAGCGCATAAGTCAAAGGTATGGAATCGACTCCTGTTTCAGGTGTTGAAATTAAAAAAGCCAACGTTGCGCCGTTATTGGCGCCCTGTTTTTTCAAACCGGCTGCAGCAGGGACAACTCCGCATGAGCAAAGGGGTATAGGAATTCCAATGAGGGCTGACAATAAGACAGGCCTTATTTTGCCTTTTCCAAGATATTGCCCGATCATTTCTGTTTTTACATAGGCATATATTAATCCTGCACAAAAGAGTCCAAAAAGCATATAGATTGAAGATTCAAGAAACATGTGCCATGAAGAGCTGAGTATACCGTATAACGCAAGCATGATATTCCTTCCGGGTTCCTATTCAGATGCATGTTCAATACTCTGTTTTATAAGAGAATTAACATGCTCATCATCAAGCCTGTAATAAACTATTTTTCCTTCTTTTCTAAACTGAACAATTCTTAACATGCGAAGGGTTTTCAAATGGTGCGATATGGCTGAGTCGGATATGTTGCATACAGCCGCTATATCGCAAACACAAAGTTCACAAGTCGAAAGCGCAATAACTACTTTTAATCTGGTCGGATCACTGAGAGATTTAAAAATTTCTGCAAGCGAATCAATTATGTGCGATTCAGGGATCTTCTCTGCAGCAATTTTGACTTTATCCATATGTATTATTTTTTCCTGGCAAATATCCATTTCTACCTCCCAATATATGAACGTATGTTCATATGTCAAATTATAAATCTGTTGTCAATAACAATAGTTGTTTTTTCACCCGGAGCCCGGTAAATTTATATATATGTTATATATTCGAGGTGTTATGGTTTTTATGTGTTTTCCCGGAAGATTGCCGGCACCTGTCCCATGTTTGTTATTGCATTGAAAGTGGGATTTTAATAATAGAGTTCAAGGGAAAGCTGCCTTTCTCATTATTCTATTGCTCTATGTTTACACCAAACAATTTTCAGGGAGGTATTCAAATGGATCTTGGAGGACTCGTTGCACGAAATGCCCGGATGATCCCGGAGCACGAAGGGGTTGTTTACGAAGACCG
>JAGVOC010000448.1 GCA_020052975.1 Desulfobacterales bacterium
AGCTCCCCGCAGCAAGCTACGGGGAATCTTCGACCGTAGGGAATAGCGTCTATTTTTAATTCGCTCGCTAACCCCGCTGCAAGCAGCGAGGAATGCGCTTGCTGTTTCGGTTCAATTATAATGTTGCATAGTTTTCAGAATTCGTCAATTAACGATTTCAGGCGACCAAATGCCTTGACACACAAGGCTGATTTTTCTATACTTTCAAGCACGCAACCAAAGCCATATCCTTTCTTATCAAAATCAAACAAAACAGGTCTGTGATATGAAGCTAAAACCAAGATTGAATAAAATTCTCATCGGGTTAACCATTTTCTTTGTCGTCTTCACTCTCGCCGGCTTTTTTGCCCTGCCACCGTTTTTAAAATCTATTTTAATCGGAAAACTATCTGAAAACCTTCATCGTGAGGTAACGATCAGCCGGATCAGTGTTAATCCTTATGCTCTGACCATAAAAGTGAAAGGCCTTTTAGTAAAAGAGCGGAACAGCTCGGAAACGGTTGTATCATGTGATGAGATATTTGTGGATTTCCAGAGCATTTCTGCTTTCAAAAGAGCACTTATTTTCAGGGAGATTTCGATAAAGAAGCCCTTCATAAAGATTGCCCGTAATCCGGATATGTCCAATAATTTTTCCGACCTCATCGAAAAGAAGGAAACGGAAATACCAGAAAAAGAAAACCAGAAACCATTAAGATTCTCTTTCAATAACATGAAGATAGAAAACGGAAGCATAGATTTCTGGGATGGACCTAAACAGACAAAACATACGGTTAGAGAATTAAATATCGGTGTTCCGTTTTTTTCCAACATCCTTTATTATATCGATACAGACGTCAAACCCGAGTTTTCAGCAATTATTAACGAAACCCCCTATACCCTTCAGGGAAAGACAAAACCGTATGCTGATTCATTAGAGACTTCTTTTGATATCGATATCAAAGATCTCGATATTCCTTATTACCTTGCTTATGTCCCGGTGAAAATGAATTTTAAAATTGTTTCAGCATCGCTTGATACCAATGCAAAGATATCTTTTATTCAATCTAAAAGCGGGAAGGCTTCCCTTAAGGTGACAGGAAATGTTTCCCTGAAAAAAATAGCGATTGATGATGACAGGAAGAACCCCCTGTTGAGGCTTCCCATGTTCGAAATCTCCATAGCCGAGTCAGAACCGCTCTCTCAACGCATTCATTTATCAAAAATTTTTATTCAATCCCCTGAATTGGAAATACGGCGCGAAAAAAATGGAGATCTCAATCTTCAATCTCTTTTCCCGGAAAAGGAACCGACGGAATCTGCCCCTAAAAAGAAGGAGGGCTCAGATCCCTTGTCCATTGACATTGATGAGATAGAAATGGCCGGGGGGAAAATCTCATTTTCTGACTTTTCGCAAAGTAAACCCTTCAGGACGATTTTAAACCCGGTAGACATGAAGGTCGACCATTTAAGCAACGGCAGGGACAAAAAATCGGCCTTTTCCTTGTCTATCAAAACTGAAGCCAAGGAGGATATTAAACTCGAGGGTGAGTTTTCCATGGAACCCATTTGGACAGAAGGAGCTTTGGAGCTCATATCTATCCCGTTGAGGAAGTATGCTCCCTACTATCAGGATAAAATTCTGTTTACCATAGAGGATGGGCGACTCAATTTCTCAACCCGGTATAAATACGTAAAAGGAGAAAAAGAGCCTGAAATAAGCTTTTCGGGGATGTCTCTGATCCTCAGTGCCCTCCGTCTAAAACAACCGGATGAAAATAATGACTTTCTTAAAATTCCTGACTTTTCGGTTAAAGAGACTTATATCGATCTCATAAAGAGGGAAATTAAAATCGGAGGAATTTTCACACAAAAAGGTGATCTTGGCATCAGGCATTTAAAGAATGGGGATGTTAATCTCCTTAAGCTGGTTGCACCTCCGAAGGTTTCCGATGAAACAATTTCGGGTGAACGATCCGGTGAGGACAAAAGTAAACCCGCTGAAAAACCATGGGTAGTATCACTGAAGAACATCTCCGTGGATAATTATACGATCAGAGTTGAAGATCAGATGCCTTCAGAACCCGTAACCCTGGCAGCTCAAAACCTGAAGATCAGGGGAGAGAATATATCAACGGCTAAAAACAGTAAAGGAAGACTGAATCTCTCCTTCCTTTTGAATGGAAAGGGAACCCTTTCTGCCGCAGGAACCATAGGCATCGATCCGATGGCCGCAGATTTAATGACTGAACTTAAAGGTATCGAGATCACACCCCTCCAGTCCTATTTTACGGATAAGGTGAAGATCACTGTTACGGGAGGCGCCATTTCCACAGCCGGGAACCTCTCTTTTTCTTCTAACGGGGAAAAGGGAATAAAGGCCGGCTATAAAGGGAAAGCCTCTTTATCCAATTTCTCTTCGATTGATAAACTGAATGCGGAGGATTTCCTGAAATGGGAGTCTCTTTCTTTCAATGATCTTAATGCAGGGTACAACCCTCTCTTGATTGATATCAAAGGGATCTCGCTGACCAATTTCTATTCCCGGGTTGTTATTAATGCTGATGGATCACTTAACCTTCAGGAAATACAGGAAAAGGGTGAACCGGAGAAGCCCGCTCTTCCGGCCCTGGAGAAGACAACCCCTTCACAAAAAGAAAAAGGTCCTGCAAAAGATATTAAAATAGGTACCATTACCCTGCAGGGAGGAAGAATCGATTTTTCCGACAGATCTCTCAAGCCCGAATACTCCACAAAACTTACTGAAATAGGAGGGAGAATATCGGGGCTTTCTTCTGAAGAAACCACCATGGCAGATATTGAACTCCGCGGGAAACTCGATGATTACGCCCCGCTCGAAATTACGGGTAAGATCAATCCTCTGAAAGAAGACCTTTATGCAGACATAAAAGCCAGATTTAAGGATATGGAACTCAGTTCGGCGACTCCCTACGCCGGGAAATACGTCGGATATTCCATAGAGAAAGGTAAACTCTCATTTGACCTGAAATATCTGATAGTCAATAAGAAGCTCGAATCTCAAAATTACATATTTCTGGACCAATTTGACCTTGGAGATAAAGTCGATAGTCCTCAATCGACAAAGCTGCCTGTCAAGCTTGCCATTGCCCTTCTTAAGGATCGGAAAGGAGAAATCAAACTGGACATCCCTGTTACCGGGAGCCTTGATGACCCTGAATTCAGTATTTGGGGAATCATCCTGAAAATACTCCTTAATCTGATCGCAAAAGCGGCTACATCACCTTTCGCACTTCTCGGAGCTGTGTTCGGTGGAGGAGAAGAACTGAGTTTTGTGGAATTTGATTACGGGAGCGCCACCATTACGGAACCGAATATGAAAAAACTTGATATTGTTGAAAAGGCTCTTCAGGAAAGACCTGCACTCAAAATGGATATTGAGGGTCATGTGGATATGGAGAAAGACAGGGAAGGTTTAAAGCAGTACCTGTTTCATAGAAAATTCAAAGCACAGAAACTTAAAGATATGATCAAAAAAGGAGAGCCTCCCATTCCGGTTGATGAGGTTCAAATAGAAAAACAGGAATACGAAAAATACCTGAAGATGGCTTATATGGAAGAAAAATTTCCAAAGCCTAAAAATTTTATCGGCATGGTAAAAGACCTGCCTTCCCCGGAAATGGAAAAATTAATACTTACCCATATTGAGGTCAAGGAGGGAGACCTGAGATCCCTTGCTGTTCAACGGGCTATGAAAGCAAAGGAGTCGATTTTAAAATCGGGAAAGGTTGAACCGGAAAGAATATTTATCCTTGAACCAAAATCGCTTGCACCGGAAAAGAAAGAGAAGATCAGGGAGAGCCGGGTCGATTTAATGCTTAAATAGTGTCTATTGTTAATAATCAAACCCCGCTCTTCGGATAATCGAGGGACGGGGTTTTCTTTTATTTAAGAGGAGTTTATGATTATGACGAAACAACTCTCTGTTGAACAGATTGCAGGTAAAATATACTTTATTCGGGGTATAAAGGTGATGCTGGATCAGGACCTGGCTGAGCTTTATGGTGTTGAAACGAAACAGCTTAAAAGGGCCGTTAAAAGAAATGTTGATAGATTTCCGGCTGATTTTATGTTTGAACTGTCAAAAAGAGAATATGATTCTTTAAGGTGCCAAATTGGCACCTTAAAAAGGGGTGGCCATTCAAAATATCTGCCTTTCGCATTTACCGAACAGGGAGTTGCCATGCTTTCCGGTATTCTGAGCAGTAAACGCGCAATTCCGGCAAGGTCGCCTGTATCCTTTTTGCATCAAAAAAGGAGTTCCGGCTTTGTCGGAACCGGGTTTATCGGCTATCGGCTTATCCCGGTCACATATTGGCAAGGTTTATTCCGCTACAAGTTTTTTCCCCAGATCGAAAGCCTCCTGCATAACCTTTTCATTAGCCCGGATTTGACCGGCATCCATGGCGCTCCCATAGACCATCCCTACAATAGTGGATTCCGTATATCCATAAGCGTCCTGAAAGGCCCTCAAAGCATTGACGCAACCTGACGTGAAAGGATCTTCGTCACCATACGCCATGGCTATGGCAATCCGTTTACCCCGGAATGGATCTTTTTGATAGGCAGAAAGCGCAAAACATCGATCCATAAAGAGCTTGGTCTGTGCGGACATAGTAAACCAGTAAACAGGGCTGGCAATAACCCATGCATCTGCCCCGATGAGTTTCAGATAGATCTCCTGCATATCATCCTTAATGGAACACCCCTTGCTGTTCTTCTTCTGACAGGCTAAACAGGCCTTGCATGGAGCAATGGTCCTGCCATGCAGATAAATGGTTTCGACCTTTGCTTTGGATGATTTTGCCCCTTTTGTTATCTGTTTTGCAAGAATTGCGCTGTTCCCCTTTCTTCTCGGACTTCCCAGCATTACCAGAACCTTCTTTGCCATAAATATCCCTCTGTTTTGATGATTAATAATATTATCCCTTCACTCAATCCTGTTATCATGAATACGTCAGGATGCTGTTTGATCATTATTTATTAATACAACTGACTTTTCAATGTGTCCGCTATGCCATTACCATTTCAACCCCGGAAAAGCCATGGCAAAAGATATGTTTCATCGTTAAGTAAAAACAGCGAGGCTACGGCAGGTGCAAATCATGATAGCCTTTTTCAAATATCCTTTGACAAAATCCGGTTAAAATGCAAAATAAATACGAACTGTTGTGGCTGATATGAATTATTTTCATGCGTGAATAACTTTGTTCCCACCAAGCATTTATAATTACCGAGGATTTCCTGCTGCGGAAGCTCGTGGAGCGGGACGAGGAGGAGGGTTTGCGACAAGGGGAGTGAATAAATAATAACGCATGAATAGAAAAATACTTATCGAGAGCCGGTTGACTCTCCTTTTTAGGACTGGTGTTTAGGGCGTATTGCATGGTCAGTGATGACTAATAGGATGATAAATGAAATTTGAAATCTCCAGACATGCCAGAAATGAAATGAACCGGAGGGAAATACCCGAAAATCTTGTTCAGACCATCTTGCAGAATCCGGGGCAGATTGTTGATGAATATGGAAATATGAAAGCATATCAATCTATAATCGGTTCGGAAACAGGAAAGAATTACCTTGTCAGGGTAATTGTGAACGATACTGTTGAGCCGGAAAAGGTCGTTACAGTTTATAAAACGAGCAAGATCAAAAAGTATTGGAGGTAACCATGAAAATAACCTATGATCCCGAAGTTGATGTCCTTCGTATAATTTTCAGCAATGCTCCAATTGAGGAAAGTGATGAAGAAAAACCCGGCATAATTCTAGATTTCGATAAAGTCGGAAATGTTGTGGGAATGGAAATACTGAACGCGTCACAGCGGATGGAAAACCCCCGAACAGTGGAATATGCGGTGACAGGGTAAATTAAATACAAACTGTTGCGCATGATATAAATTTTCCAGGCGTGAACAGCTCTGTTTTCGCCTTTCATTTATAATTACCAAAAAATTCTCTGCTGCGGAAGCTTCCGGATCGAGCCAAGAAGCAGGGTTTGCGACAAGGGGAGTGGGAGTGGATAATAGCGCCCTCATGTACAATGCCGATGATCGGAAAAGGCTTCCTGCTGAATCTCACAAGCTCTGGAAAGCGGGCTGTTCCGCCATGCATGCCCAGCACGAACGTTCCGGAAGCCTCCCCCTGCTTCAGGCGGCCACCGCCACGCTCAACCGGCAACTGAAGAGCGGCATCAGTGACCAGGCGCTGGCGGAATTGGTGATTTCACTGCGCCGAGACGCCCGCCTGTGCCGTGTGATCGAAGACCTGGAAACGACCGAACCGCAGGTGATCTGCTCCATGGGCCTGCGCGATGGCAACACCTCTGACGCCGGGATAGAGGGTCGCCAATGAAACCTCAATGCTATGTGATTGCAGGACCCAACGGCTCCGGGAAAACAACTTTCGCCCGGGAATTCCTGCCGCGGTACGTTCACTGTCTTAGCTTCGTAAATCCCGACCTCATTGCGCAAGGACTTTCCCCGTTTGATCCTGACCGTGCCATGACCAGGGCCGGGCGCCTTGTGCTGCAGGAGATCCGTTACATAACGAGCTCAACATGAAGATTTTGCTATTGAGACGACTCTGGCCGGCCGCACCTACCTTCGCGAAATCCAGGAGATGAAAGTTGCCGGTTACACGATCCATCTGCTCTATCTTTGGATACTCAGTCCTGAGTTGGCGATCTGCCGTATCCGGGACCGGGTCGAAAGCGGGGGGCACAACGTTCCGGAGCAGGATGTGCGAAGACGTTTCGGGCGGTCCCTGTCCAACCTTTTTAACTTATACCGATCGCTGTTTGATACGCTGCACTTCTTTGACAACTCAACGGCAGAGCCAAGGCTTGTTTTTCGTGATGACCATGGAAAGGTGATGGTCTATGATACGATTCTCTATGACTCTATAATGCACGAGGTAACTCCATGATAGTGGAAACATCAAACCCTTCTCTCACCGAAAAAGCTGTTGCCGCCATGCGGGCAGCAGTAGCTCGCGTCGTCGAGGATCACCGCCGACGTGGGAAACCTTTAGCGGTTTGGAGGGACGGCAGAGTGGTGCAGGAGTCTTCCGTCATTGCAGACGAAGTTCGGGAAGCCGTCGGATATTACCAAACGGATCAGCCTGCAGGAGACTTAAATGATAAGAATACCAAAGAGGAAGAGCCGGGTTGATTAAGATCGATGCCGCGGAAACTCACGGAGCGGGCTGGGGAGCAGGGTTTGCGGCAAGAGGCGTGAGAGTGGATAATTGCGCCAGCATGTACAATGCCGATTACCGGAAACGGCTTCCTGCTGAACCTCACAAGTTCCAAAAAACGGACTGTATTACCATGCACGTTCTGCTGCAAACCACCAAACCTTCTTATACTCCTAAGTCGGCTCTCCTGTCATTAATAACGCTGTCAATTTATATATTGATGATCATTCCCTATACTTGCATAATAACAATTAATTTGGAATTGATTTGATGCCTATACGGAAATTATCACTTGCGCGATTAGAAACCTTTCTTGAAGAAGCCTGCGAAAGTCTTCGCGGGAACATGGATGCTTCTGAATACAAAGAATACATCATAGCGATGTTGCTCCTCAAAAGGGTGAACGATCAGTTTGAAGTGCATAGGGAAAAAAGAAAGAAAACCCTGACGGAAGTTCGTGGCGTGAGCGAAGCGCAAGCGCTTTATGGCGAATTGGAGCGTCAGAACGCGCCGGAGTATGATTTCTTTGTTCCATTAGCCGCCCGCTGGAAAAAATTGGACGGCGACCCGGAAGTCGGCCCAGACGGAAAGCCCATTAATTATATCAAAGACCTTCAGGAAGAAATCGGCGACCACTTAAATATTGCCCTGGCCGCCTTGGAAGACGCCAACCTCGACAAACTGGAAGGCGTTTTAAAATCCATCAATTTTAACCGCAGCATCGGCAAAAACAGCAAACAGATTACCGATGAAGATTTACGGGAGCTGATTCGTGAATTCAATAAAAAGAACCTGACCGACGACAATCTGGAATTCCCTGACCTGATGGGTGCCGCCTACGAATACCTGATAAAATATTTTGCCGACAGCGCCGGTAAAAAAGCCGGGGAGTTTTATACGCCCAACGAAGTGGTTCGTTTGCTGGTAAATATTCTGGAACCCGGCGAAGATGCCGAAATTTACGATCCCACCGTGGGAAGCGGCGGTATGCTGATCGAAAGCAAAAACTATGTGGAAAGCCGCTACGGTTCGGCAAGAAACCTTTCATTATATGGGCAGGAAAAAAGCGGGACTGTGTGGAGTTTGAGCAAGATGAACATGCTGTTTCACGGAATTTACGACAGCAATATCGTCAATGGCGACACCCTGATGAATCCCCTGCATATTGAGCAGGGAGAAGTGAAAACCTTTGATATTGTCATTGCCAATCCGCCCTTTTCGCAAAACTACAGCAAAGACGGCATGAAGTTTAAAGAACGCTTCAACCACTGGATGCCTGTAAAAAGCAAAGCCGATTTTATGTTTGTGCAGCACATGGTGGCGTCCACCAACAATGCCGGGCGTATGGCGGTGGTGATGCCCCACGGCGTTTTGTTCCGCGGTGGTGAAGAGCGCAATTTCAGAAAATGGCTCATTGACAAAGGCTATCTGGAAGCTGTCATTGGGCTGCCGCCGGGCCTGTTTTACGGAACCGGCATTCCGGCTTCGGTGATCGTGGTGAATAAACAAGACGCCCACCTGCGGGACCATGTACTGTTCATCAATGCCGACCGGGAATACAAAGAAGGCAAAAACCAGAATAAACTGCGGCCCGAGGACATTGAAAAAATTGCTTACACCTGCAAACACAAAAGCGAAATTGAGAAATACAGCAGACGGGGGGCATGGGGACGCCCATGAAAATATGCGTTTCTATATTATTTAAAGGGTAGCGAATCGGGGGCGTACATCAAAGTATAAGCACAGCGAGAGAAATGGGGGAACTATATAGGGTATAAGATAAAGTTAGGTTAAATGGACTTTTTTATTTCTGATAAGCAAACCTGACTGTTGTTTTGGTGACTACTACAAAATTACCTGTCAATCGATCTGAATAATGTTCCAGCAGTCGGCGAACAGCCTCAATCTTGCTGGCAGCCCGTTCATCATCAAGCCGCAATAAAATTAATCCGTTATGCCGGAACCGCTCACGGTAAACTTTTTCTCCAAAGTCTTTGTCGTTTGTAATCAGGATACGATTGTCTGTGAATGCTTTCCGGACGATCGTGTCATCGTCCATTCCGCGTCCATCCTCGTATACTGAGAATACCTCATGATTTTGCTCTCGTAACCACCGGGCGACGCCTGGCCCTGTGCATTCATCCACTATAAATCTCATCTATGTCATCTCAACGGTCAGTGGCATAAACGCTGTATTTTCCAACGATTGAGCGGCAAACAACAGGCATGCTTGTATATCTTCCTGAGCCAGGCCATCATATTCCTTCAGAATCTCTGCTGCGGTTGTGCCATGAGCGAGCAAGCTAAGGATGTATTCTACCGTAAGTCTCGTCCCTTTAATAACCGGTTTGCCTACCATAACCTTCGGATTGAAGGTTATGCGATCAAGTAACTTTTGTTCTTCCATACCCGATTACCTCCTGAAATTATGTTATAAGACTTGCAGTCGGCTGTCAAACATATTAACCGCAAAAATAATTCTGGGGAAGACCAGAGGACATTCTATAAGCCCCCTTGGTGGGAGTCGGGGACATCCCATAGTCTTCTTGTCAATTAATAAACGGTAAATTTTATTATCCAATTAATTGAAGAGCTTAGAAAGTAAGCCTTTTAAAGAGCGCACTTCTCCTGTTGGTTTTCAACA
>JAGVOC010000252.1 GCA_020052975.1 Desulfobacterales bacterium
GAACCGATTACCCCACACCGGACGGCACATGCATAAGAGATTACATCCATGTTGACGACCTCGCAGAAGCACATATCCTTGGGCTCGAACATCTCATGGCCGGCGGCAGCAGCGCTATTTATAACTGCGGCTACGGACACGGCTTTTCCGTCAACGAGGTTGTTGACAAAGTAAAAAAAGTTACCGGGGCAGATTTCCCTGTCAGATATACCGGACGGAGACCCGGAGACCCGCCGTCGCTCATCGCGGATTCTTCAAAGCTGAGAAAAGAACTGGGATGGTCCCCGCTATACGATGACCTTGAATATATCATCAGAACCGCATGGGAATGGGAGAAAAAATACTCCCGAGGCGGATAAGCTTCTTTCCCCATTCATCGATTCACATTTCACCTATACACCATTTGCTTCTTTCCTATGAACTATCATCCAAATCACCATGAATTATCGGGCGACTTACAAAAAGTATCATCATTACTGCCATAGGGACGCACAAAGACGTCCTCGGCAAGTAAGAATCGCTCCTTTGCCCCCTCCTCCTTCTCTTTTTCGCTTATTCGCTTGCGAGCGTGTTAGTTTGAGAGCTTCGTATGCAGTCTTCAATGGTTTGGACACATTGAAAAGACGCGGTGATGATGGATATCTTCATGGCTTTTTAAAGACTACACCTCGGAGGTGTAAGTTTCATTTCAATTCTCTCTTTGCTGTTGCAAGAAACCAATGAATTGGGAGGGAGATAATATGCTTATACTTTTATAGCGTTTCAAATCAAGGAGATGCTTATCTCCGGAGACGACTACGGTTGCGTGCGCAGACATTGCACATTCCACGAATTTATCGTCCTCGGAATCAGCGGCAACCAGTTTGAGCTGCCTGTCGATAGCCACAAAATGAATATGCACTTTCTTTCTGAAAACCTCAAGAAGTTCTTCAAGCTCTTTTTCACTCTCAAGCCCGAATCGTGAAAGGACCTCAATGTATTCTTCGATTATCTCGGCACAGAGACAGAGAACGATCTGTCCATCCTTCCACATATCTATGATCTTCCTTGGGGTGCCCGCAGGATTCAAAAACGATGCAACAAAGACATTGGTATCGATGACAACTTTCAACGAGACTTGCGCACTTTCCGTATCGTCTTTTCGATGTCAGCCTCGGTGAAGCCCTTCTCCCGTATTTTCCGCCCGATTCTCTCCCACAGGCTGTCTATCACAGGGCCTATGTCGCTCCGCTCGATATAACCATCTACCATTTCACGTACCTTTTCGCTTGCGGTTTTTCCTTCCATGCGCGCCAGCCGGTAGAATTTCTCCTTTGTTTCGTCATCAATTCTTATGATCATCTGTGATCCCATACTTTTCCCCTCTGATAAATTGTATATACATATTATACATATTATACATGTGTTATTTCAATACGATTTTCTCTCTTATAGCTAGCCGGCAGGCAGGCTTTCAGGCTGTAAGAACTTACACCTCGGAGGTGCAGGTTTTAGGGCTCGTTAATTTGTATATGTATACGGCTAAATCTTTTGATTTTTGCCAAACCGTCAAATTTCTGAATCCACCATCACCTTGTTCTAAAAGCAGCCCGTCCCCTTTTATGGTGACTATTTGAATATTTTAATCTCTCAGTGTCTTCAGGAACAGGCCTTCATATTCATCCGTAATCTTCGCCCACGAGTATTGCTCTTCGGCAATCTTTCTTGAAGCCCTGCCTTTTTCCTGTACCTGCAGAGTATCCGCCATGAGTTCCGTCATCTTCGAGGCAAGTTGTTCCTTTCCGCTATAGTATATACCCGCATCGCCGAGAACCTCCCTGTGATCGGGAACATCATTGGCAAGTACGCATCTGCCCGCGCCCATAGCCTCTACAAGCGCAGGATGCGTCCCGCCGACTTCCGTTGCCTGGACGGAACAATACGCATTTGACAGCAGTTCTTTATACGCATCCCCGAACAGGTATCCGGTGAAAAGAACGTGGGGATTATCAGTATCTTTCACCTTTCTGACATAGCTGTCCGCATAGGGTGCGTCGCCAACCATGACAAGCTTCTTCGCCGGATTCCTTATTGCATCATAAGCCTCGCGAACAAGAAGCGGATTGTTCTCCGGTTCGAAGCGGCTCACATAGAGGATGTATTCACCTTTGCTCAGTCCGTACCTTTTCAGGGTATTTCCGGGTGGATACTCTTTCATATCAGCGCCATAGGCAATATAGACTGAATCCTTTCCGTATTTTTCCTTATAGTATTCTTTTACCCACCGGGAATCGGTTACCACCACATCAGCCGTTACACCGGCCATGCTCTCTTCAAACTTCAGCAGAGACGAGATGACAGTCCCCCACTTCTTCCTCTGCCATTCGAGGCCGTCGATATTCATGATCACCTTTGCACCAAATATCCTCGGGATGAAACAGAAGAAAGAGACACTGATCCCAAGCATAAGAACAGTATCATATTTCTCTACAGACGACGAAAGTAGGGAAAGAAAAGCAAAGACAGGCTTTTCAAGGACCTTCGTCCTGATGGTAGGGAGAACGATTCTTTTAACCCCTTTATAGGTGCGCTCGCTGACTGTCGAGTAGGGCCTGCAACAGTAAACCGTCACCTCATGCCCCTTTTTTACAAGACGCACCGATAACTCCTCTGCGAGGGTCTCGAACCCGCCGTAACTGACCGGAATTCCTCTGGAACCAAGTATCGCGATTCTCATTGTAAACTTACACCTCGGAGGTGTAGTAGTTTTATTTGTATGACAGTTTGACAATATAAGAAGATTGGATTCCCGCCTCCGCGGGAATGACGGACAAAGACTATAAAATTGGGGGAACTCCTGAATTGTTGTTAGTTCACAAATCTCTTTAGGGAGATCATAACATCCGAAAATTTCTCTGAAAGCACGGCTTTTAGAGTCTTCTCCAAGCTGAGATGACACATAAAGACTACATAAATGAACCGCTTATTTTTCTTGTAATTCTGAAGGACTCATCTCATAAGAATATTCCAGCATTATATCCGGTTCTAACCAAAACTTAGCCACTTGTGAACCCTTTTCTTACATGAATATGTGCTTGCTCATATCCTTCGTTTGAGAAGAAGAAAAACCTAAACCCTTTATACCTGAAAATTGTCGGCAATCTATATTCTGTTTGTTTCTATGATATAAAAGACATAAGGTAAATGCAATAAATCAGTGTTGATACTTGTCGTGCCTCGCTCCTCAATCCTATTTCCTCGAACCTCGTGCTTCGTGCCCTGCTCCTTGTCAATATACAAGACCCCCCAAGCTTCTAGATCATGCACTACGAACTAAGAGCTATACACTTCGAAGGTATGTTCTAATATATTTTATGAATGTTTTAAAATCTTTGAGATGCTTTGTATATATTCCATAAGTAATACTGTCATCTATACCATCATATGCATGAATCAATATATTTCTGAACCTCACCATCAACTTGAACGTATCAACAGCATCCTCAGGGATAACTTTTCCTGTCGAAAGGATCTCAAAACAATCGGAATAGGTCTCGGGTTCTCTCAAATCCAGACCGCTGATAAAATGCTTGCAAATATCAACCATCTGTTCAATTGCAAGCTCTATATTTCTTTCGATAAATCTTTTCACAACAATGTCTTTCTTGAATTCTTCAACACTCCCTACGCTCACAGTTTTCAACTCTTTTAAGAATTCCTCGACCTTTCTCAATTTCTTTTCTATGAGGTGCTTATCGATCATAATCATCCAGTCCTGAAACGAATTTATATTCACTATAATCGGATATTGTTCTTTCTCTGAATTTCCTGTAGAGAACCCGCGTTTTTATAACCAATGGAATCCCGTACTTCATAACCTGATGCCTCAAAAAGGCAGATGCGTTATTCAAAACCACAAGGTCAACCTCTCTCCCTGACAAGTCTGACAGTCTATTAATAAAATAGAGCAAATCAAGACCTTCCGGAGGATTTTCAAAAAATATTGCAATATCAAGATCACTTCTTTTCTTATGATTCCTTCTTGCATATGAACCAAAAAGAAAGGCAAATTGAATATTCTCATCATTCATGAAAATATACGTCAGCTTTCGTATTGTGTCCTCAGCACTATGCTCAGTTATGGAGCGCATCTTTAATCGTTCCGGCATAATATCTTCCTCTCAACTTCTCTATTCGTCAAGTATAGCATAATAGCAGCAATGAGCTTATCAGCTATCAGCTAATTGCTATGAGCTATCAACGATGAACGATGAGCTTTTTGAGCTACGAGCTATTCGCTTTTCTTATTATCCCAAGATAATGGGTATTCAGGATCTTCAATTTTTCAAGAAGAATTAAATCTTCATCGGCGAAATTGGGATGTGTACCGGTTGTTGTTTAATGACGATGACGGGATGTCCACTTGTCAGAGCGCCCTTAGCGAACAATTGTCACGTTGCAAGACCTGCCCCCATATTCCTTCTGATCGGCAAGTATCTTCATCAGGCAACTGCAGCGTGTATTTCCTCGGAGCGAATCAGGTCTTCGGCATACTGGACACATGCTTTGATATCTTCAAATTTCAGATCGGGATAGAAATCTTCGATAATCTTCTGAAACGGGATACCCTCCTTGACCAGTTCCAGCACATTTTCGACAGGAATGCGTGTCCCTGCTACACAGGGTTTTCCGAAATGGATTTTGGAATCAATGATGATCCGTTTTCTATTTTCTTTGCTCATAGAGTTCACCTCCCCTGTTTCTCTTACTCAATTTTAGCATAAAATTAAACCCTCAATCCCTCCCCCGTTTCTTAATACAAGTGAAATAGTGAGTAGTGAAATAGATGAACAGAAAACTACCTCACCATCTCCCTATCTCAATTTCTTATCCATTGGATGAGGGTGCGGAGGAGAAATTCGGGGACATTTGGGCGTTTATTGAGTTTGTTGGGTTTGTTGCGTTATTGTTCGCTTGTAGGTTTGTCCACCAATTCACCTATTCACCGTTTCACCAGTTGTATTAAGGTTCTCAAGATGAATTCGGGAACCAAACACATGCGGGTAATGGTTTTTCCCGGCTGTTGCGGGAGCCTGAAAAGCCACTCAAGGCCTGTCTTCTGCATCCACTTCGGGGCCTCTTTTACTTTTCCTGTGATGAAGCTGAACGCAGCGCCGACGCCAAGCTGCACTGCCCTGATCCTGACTCAAAAACTTGTACGTCGGAAGTGCAAGAATTTTGCACAAGCCTTACACCTCCGAGGTGTAAGACCTTTGCTCAAAAGTGTTTTGAGCGGAAATGGGCAAAAAGCTTTTATGTTAAATGTGGAGACCGGACCCTGCCCGGTTCTCTCTAACTTTCCTCACAATATAGGCAAGCGCTGTTTAATCTTTTTCCAATTCCTCTTTAACTATTCCGGAATGTACTTTTAGATGAGTGCTTGAAACAATTAATTCACCTAAAACCTCTTCAATCTGATCATCCGAGAGGGTCTCAAGTTCAAGTTGGTTTATCAATTTAACAGTTGAGAAGCACTCTTCCTTTAACTCATTCAATAAATTTGCTAAAGTAACGCTCATTTTACTGCTGACCACCGACATTGTTTCACCTCCCTCGTTTTAATCTCCTCCGGGCCTTCTCTATTTCCTCTGTATAGATCATCAGTTCTCTTTCCCAGTATCTTATCAAGTCTTTATCAGGCACTGACTTGGAAGTTTCCTTAACAATCTTCTCGTTATGCTCAATAATGAGCTTTTCAAAGCTTCTAATAGATTTTAGAATGCGCTTTTTGCTCAAGCTTTAGTCCTTTTGAAAGTATTATACTGTTTTTTTAGAAAAAGTAATACTCTCTACGGGTAAAACCCTGCAATGTCTGAATCCCTCAATTATTCTTCAATATTTCCACCAGCCAGCCATACTTATCGAAGTTCCCCGTGCCTCGTACCTCTCTCCTCTTTCCTCGACCCTCTGCCGGGATATGTCTGACTTACGATGCTTTGTATGCAGTCTTCAATGGTTTGGGCACATCTGAAGGATGCTGTGATGATGGATATTTTCATGACTTTTTAAACACTACTTACACCTCCAAGGTGTAGGTATTTGGTTAGTATTCCAGAAACAACTCTTTTAATTTCGCTAATTCACGCTGGTACTCTTTTCTCGAAGAAACAAACTTTTTGTAATCTTCAGGAACTACATGCAAAAGTCCTGAATAATTGCATATATTCTTATCCGCCTGTTTTTCGCCGAGATACTCTTTATAAGAAGAAAAACTCCAGTCCTGGGGATCTTCGACAATATTAGCGGTTACAGGATTTAAATGCAGATAGCGGGTCAAATGAAGTAACTGTTCATCTGTCCCAACTTCAACATTTTTGAACTTGCTCTCCCACAAGGGACCTTTTCTTTTATTTTTGAGGTTAAAATAACGTGTATAGCTGTTCAGGACCTTGCCTATAAAAATAGAAATGCCGTCTTTTTTCATCTGCTTCAAAACCAGATGGACATGAGTAGGCATAAAACAATAGGCAATAATTTCAACTATATTGTCCTGTGAATTAAAATGCCTCTGATAAAAACTTTCCTTATTTTTAATGTCAGAAAAAATTGAGAACCTTACCGGCGGATTTTCAACCTTGTAATAACTCAGCATACTGCTCATCCTCTGATAGTCTGTCTCATTTCTGAATACCTCAAACCCTGCGATGCTTTTTGTAAATGTATGATAGACCCTGCCCTCCAGTAAAGGATATTTCCGCATGGTCAATATATTACCTTACTTACACCTCGGAGGTGTAGGTTTTTTGGGTCATATTCTCAGTATCGAACCAAACTCTTTTAGCCGCCGCTACTGCTTCTGAAATATGCATTCAAAAGTTTCCTTTTTCTCTCTTACGATGCCTTCTATTTCTTGTAATTCTGTAGGACTCATCTCATAAGAATATTCCAGCATTATATCCGGTTCTAACCAAAACTTCGCTGTTTCAGTCCCTTTTCTAACATGAATATGCACTGGTTCATA
>JAGVOC010000227.1 GCA_020052975.1 Desulfobacterales bacterium
GGGCCGAGACGGCCTTTATCGAGGAACTGGCCGCCATTAATTGCGGCGGCGTTCCCATGGCCATCACGGTTCAAACCAATATGGCCACCCCGGCTATCGTCGAATTCGGCAGTGAATACCTGAAGGAAACCTATCTCAAGCCGGCCATAGCCGGGGAAATGGTTGGCGCCATCGCAGTCACTGAACCGGGGGCAGGCTCAGACGTAGCCGCCATAACCACTTTTGCCAGGCGTGAGGGAGACCATTACATTTTAAACGGCTCCAAAACTTATATCACCAACGGAACCCAGGCCGATTTCCTGACTTTACTGGCCCGCACCAGCGAAGCAAAGGGACATCATTCTTTTTCTCTGTTTGTGGTGCCCACTAATCTTCCCGGCTTTGTGGTAAGTAAAAAACTCGACAAGATGGGCATGCGCTCTTCGGACACGGCGGAACTATTTTTCGACGATATGAAAATACCGGCTGAAAATCTCATCGGTATTGAGGGCCAGGGATTTATCCACCAGATGATGCAGTTTCAGCACGAGCGGTTTGCCGTATTGCCCATGGCCTATGTTTCGTGCAAAAGTTTCATCGACAGGACCGCCGAACATCTAAAGAGGCGGGTGGTTTTCGGCAAACCCCTGATCAGCAAACAGGTGCTGCGGCACCGCATGGCCGAATGGCTGGCAGAAACCGAGGCATTGCGGCAGTTGACCTACCACATCGTACGCATGAAAGAAAACAGGATGGATGTCACCCAGGAGATATCGATGGGGAAACTCCTGGCCGGGAATCTGATAAACAAGGTTACGGACGGATGCCTGCAGATGCATGGCGGTATGGGATTCATGAACGAGACGTGGATTTCCCGCGCCTACCGGGATTCGCGCCTGCTGGCCATCGGCGGTGGAGCCAGCGAGGTGATGAGTGAGATCATTTTCAAGATGGCCGGATATTGAGCGAAAGGCTTAAAACATGAAAAATCCCCCGAAAACAAAGAAGCTTTCCGCAAGCGCCCTGCGAAGGGAGCGGGAAAAACAACTGCGGCGACAATCGATTCTGAGCGCCGCCGAAATCCTGTTTGCGCACAATGGCTACCGTAAGACAAAGATTGAAGATATTGCCGGGAAGGCCGAGGTTTCCGTGGGAACGGTCTACGGTTATTTCCAAAACAAGGAGGAACTTCTCGTGGCCGTGCTGGATGATATAGGCTTATACATCCGCAAGCTGGCGGGTAAAGCTTTCGGAGATGCCGATTCCGTGCTTGAGGGGATTGAACGCGCGGGCATGGCCTTTTTTGAGGAACTGTGCCGTCCCTATCCGGAAAAGGCGCTGCTGCTGTATGATGAATCCATCGGTGTCAGCGATCAGTTTATCAACGCCCGCAGGAATTTCATGCTCAAAATGACGGAGGATGTTCACGGTGCACTCATGAAAGGCAAGGATGGCCTGGGACTTAAATTCGTCTCCGGTATTTCCGCTGAAGTGATAGCCGTATGCACTACAGCCATTTTCGTGTGGCTGGGCATGTATTACAAAATCTGGCGAAAACGGCCCGGCGATATCAATGCCATCGGCCGGGAAACGGTCACTTATATTGTGGGCGGGATTAAAAGCTTGATAATTATCGATAAATGAAATGGGAATAGGATGAAAGAGATTTGCCGGGATTTACAGGATGAGTACCAGGTTCTGGACAACATAGTGGCGGAACTCGATGCCGCCGGATGGGCCCTCCGAACCCATTGCGCGGGATGGAGCGTGAAAGATCAGATCTGCCATATCGCCTTTTTCGATGCAGCGGCAAGAGAGGCGGTAACGGACGCTGCTGCCTTTGCGCGTGGCGCGGAAGTGTTGTTCAAAGATCTGGACAGCTTCGAGAGTTTTAATCAAAGAACTCTGACGCGCGGCCGGCAGATGACCGTCACCGGGCTGCTGGCCTGGTGGCGCACTGAACGCTCGCTGCTCGTCAGGGAGCTCGCCCTGCTAGATCCGAAAGACCGTTTGCCCTGGTATGGTCCGTCCATGAGTGCCAAATCCTTTGCCACCGCGCGTCTTATGGAAACATGGGCTCACGGCCAGGATGTGGCCGATGTCCTTAAAATACGGCGCGCATCCGGTGACAGCCTGCGCCATATCGCCCACTTGGGAGTCAAAACCTTTGGCTGGAGTTTCGCCAATCGCAATCTGCCGATTCCGGAAAAGCCGGTGCGGGTGGAGCTGACATCGCCTTCGGGAAGCCGATGGACCTGGGGTCCGGAAAGTGCTGTTGATCTGGTGCGAGGTTCGGCGGAAGATTTTTGCCTTGTGGTGACCCAGCGCCGGCATGTGAATGACACCGGGTTAGAAGTCTGCGGAGATGTGGCCGCTGAATGGATGAAGCAGGCCCAGGCCTTTGCCGGTCCGCCGGACAACGGACCGCCGCCGGGAATGTTTCGATAGAAGGAGAAACCACATATCGTTGTTGCCGCTAAGGGAGCCCTCAATCCTGAAACCCTACATTTCCTGTTATTCCCTGAGGCTGTCCTGTCTTGAAGCTATGACTCAAAACAAACCCTGTCTTTTCCGTTCTTCCATGCCTGGTACTTAAGTTGGTCAACACGCCTGACGAATGATTTCATATCTTCAAAAATCTTGTACTGTGCAATTCCGACGCTTGCCGTTATATGTATGTCATTATCCGGACCGTGAGAAAAATTTTCTTTTTTGAATTCAGTTCTTATTCTTTCAGCAATAACCGATCCGCTCTTACCTGTTGTCATGGGCAGGATGATCGTAAATTCCTCACCCCTATAACGATAGGCTGAATCTGTCTGGCGCAGGCATCTTTTTAACACCTGACCGAGTCGCAGCAAAACATGATCTCCTGCCAAATAGCCGTAAGCATCGTTGAATTCCCTAAAATTGTCGATATCGAGAAGGATGAGGGTCAAGGCCCCCCCATAGCGGATTACCCGATCGATTTCAATTTTTAGCTGAAAGTAAAAATACCTGGAATTGTAAAGATTGGTCCGTTCATCGACAATATTCAGTTCCCGGTATCTTTTTTCACTCTCCCGTTGAGCCTTATCCGCCCGCTTGCTCTCGGTGATGTCGCGGCTCATTAAGATGATGCCCGCGGGCTTCTGTGAATCGTCCCGTAAAAATGACAGGTTGTTCTCCAAGCAAACGATGGAACCGTCTTTTCTGTATAGATCCAATTCCAAGATGCGGCTTCTGCGGGGATCTGCCGTGCCGCCGGCTTCCAATTTCGTCTCTTCTTCAAAGACCTTGGCAAAGATCTGCAGGGATACAGGCGTCATGACCTGTTCAAAGGTTTGCGCCACGGCCTCTTCAGCCGTAAATCCTCTAATACGCATGATGGAAGGGCTGACATAGGTAAAGCACAGGTTCATGTCAATGACCGTTATTACATCCGCCATATTATCAATCAATTGGCGGTACTTCTCTTCGCTTTCCTGCAGCGCCTCCTCCGCCAGCCTTCGCTCTGATTTTGATTGTTCCAGCTCCTGTATTCTCTGTTTTAATACCGCTATCTCTTCGAGCAGTTCAGGATTAGACTTGACTTGGTTGTTCATCTGGTACCCCCTGCCGAGGTAAACGTTGCTGTCTGGAAATAAAAATGGCGAACAGACAAAGCATCCGAGAGACCTTTGAAGAACATCCAATTTTGTCCAAGTACAAGGAAGGCGAGACTTTTAACCGCAGGAATGCATTGAGTATTTCGAGGATTGAAATTTGAGCCTGACGCAGTAATCGGGCAAAAGGGGGTGTTATGCAAAGGTCTCTCCGAAGGTCTATATCGAGGGCTTCAAGAACTTTAATCAATGCCTGAACATTGTCAGCAGTCTGGCCGTCATGAAAATAAAAGACTGTAACTATTAGTCCAACCCTCATGATTAATTTAGTATTTTTGATAAGATTTCGTTTTGTTATTGGCAAAGTATAAGGAAAAGGAGATAATGAGTCAAGAAAAATAACGGAAGAATGACCGCAAGATATGGTTTTGCATGTGGGCATTCCAACAGCCGGGCGGGAGAAAGGATGTGTGCATCAAACTGACAGTTTAGGTCGGGAACATGCTCGTTAGGTTTCACAGCACATGCATAGTCTGTTCCCGGTGCTGGAGTATTTGTCCGCCGAATGCAATCTTGTTAAATGTTGACCTTTGTGTCGTTAAAGGCTAAAAGAGCATCCTCTTGCGGGAATTATCCTTTCTCAGCGGGAGACAAAGATAGAGGTCTTTAAGGGTGGTGTTATTCAAAGGTCTCAGATAGAGGGCGAATGAAAAAAACAGCTGCGGTACTTAGAACTGTATCGGGGGGAGCAAATATACGGAATGGAATACCTGCTTAAATTCATAGATATATTTCTTCATCTGGACGAACACCTTGGCCTTGTCATACAAAGTTATGGCAACTGGACCTATTTAATATTGTTTCTCATAATATTCTGCGAAACCGGCCTGGTGGTAACGCCCATACTGCCCGGTGACTCGCTACTGTTCGCCATAGGCACGTTCGCGGCCTCCAGGTATCTGGATATAGCAAAGGTTCTTGCTCTGCTTTCAGCCGCTGCTATCCTGGGCGACACCGTCAACTACTGGATGGGAAGTCTCATCGGCTCTAAGGTCTTTCAATACGAGAATTCGAGGATTTTCAGGAAAGAATATCTGGACAAGACACACAGATTCTACGAAAAATACGGCGGCAAGACAATAATAATAGCGCGCTTCGTGCCGATAGTGCGCACCTTCGCGCCTTTTGTGGCCGGCGTCGGCGCCATGACCTACCTGAAATTCCTTGCATATAATCTTGCCGGTGGTATTCTGTGGATATTCTCAATAACGCTGGCCGGCTACTATTTCGGCAATATCCCCATAGTCAAAAACAATTTCACCATAGTGATAATCGCCATTGTCTTCATCTCCATACTGCCGGGTGTAATAGAATATATATTGCACAGAAGGCAGGCCCGGGGCTCCGGAACTTTGTAAACGCCTGCAGTAAGCGGTCACGAATAATCTGCAAAAGTTGAGCGATCCTGTAAACAGGAGAATCTGAAATTAAAGAACTTTTATAAATCAGGGAAGGAACAACCTAAGATAGCCGATCTGAACAATAAACGCTGCAATACCGAACTAACAGCCATGCCCGGAGCGGGCACAACGAAACATGAGAATACAGGAGCCAGGAGTCAGGAGCCAGAATAACCATGTTATTGTTTTTATTCTGTATTCTGTATTCTGTATTCTTACTCTTGTATTCTCATATAAAATGACAAAAGGAGACCGATATGAGCAAGTATCGTACATTTATTTTTGAAGAGATTGAGCCTTGTGTTGGGCTCGTCACTCTGAACCGGCCGGATAAGCTGAACGCGATCAATGTGGAGATGCTGGATGATTTCAATGAATTGTTTGCCGCTCTGACTAAAGATGATGCCATACGGGTCCTTATCATAACCGGGGCAGGGCGCGGGTTCTGCGCCGGGGCTGACCTGAATGACGCTTTGACTCACAAGGATTCAGAGGCCTTGTCAGATCCGGAGAAATATCTCAGACTGGCCCAGGAGCGTTACTCCGCCCTTATTTTGGGACTTCGGCGGATCCCCCAGCCTGTGATCGCCGCTGTTAACGGCCCTGCGGCAGGCGGAGGGTTTTCGATGGCATTGGCCAGTGATATCAGGGTGGCCTCGCCGGAAGCCTATTTTGTTGCCTCGTTTGCAAATATCGGCCTCTCCGGTGGAGAATTGGGCACTTCCTATTTCCTCCCACGTCTTATCGGCCTTGCGAGAGCCGCGGAAATTCTCTTAACGGGAAGAAAGGTGAATGCGGAGGAGGCCGAGCGGATGGGGCTGGTCAATCGGGTGGTGCCGAAGGAGGTTCTTCTGGAAACGGCTCTTTCCATTGCCAGATTTATGATAGCCAAGGGAGTCGGGGCGCTCAAGCTGACAAAGAGGGTTCTGGATCAGAATATTGATGCCCCTTCGCTCGAGGCTGCGGTCAACCTTGAAAACCGCAACCAGACTATCATGGTATTTTCAGGCGAGTTCTTTAAGCTCATCAAGCCGTTCTTTAAAGGGGTGTGAAGAGTCCGGAGAAGGGCGGAACCTGAGAAGAATAAAAGGAGAAATGGTATGATAAGTGTAATCGCGTCGGTTCGGGTAAAGCCGGGAAGGATTTCCGATTTTATCGATATTTTTAAAGCCGTGATGCCTGAAGTCAGAAAAGAGAAGGGCTGTATCGAATATTTTCCGGCGGTAGATGTCAATGCAAAACTGCCGCCACAGGTTCTGGATGAAAATGTTGTCACCGTTATTGAGAAATGGGAGAGCCTGAAAGCTCTGCGCGATCACCTTGGGTCGCCTCATATGCTGGCTTACAGGGAAAAGGTGAGGGATATAGTAGAGACGGTATCTCTGAAAGTACTGCAGGAATCGTAACCGGAGAAAGGATGACCCGAAAGATTTTCCTGCGGTGTACATATATCATGTCATGCTGCTGGAAATAGTTTTAAAGGAAGGGCACAGATGAAATCACAGAAAACCGACTTATCCTGATTGTCAGCCTGCTTCTGGTGCCCTCCGCCTTTAATTGTTGACCTGCAGGTTGCTTTTTGGCATACTCCCGCATACATGAAATTCCTTTTTTTTCCGAATGGCCAACATAATAACATTTTAACAAGTTGTATGGCACCGATGGGATGATGAAAATGAGCATCGATTGCCGGATCAACTATGGAGCTTATCATGCAAAAAGTAGCCATATCAGTGCTGGTCATTGTGCTTTGGGTTTGTCCCGGCCTTGCAGCCGAAAATATCTACAACTGGACCGATAAAAACGGCATCAGGCGTTTCAGCGACCAGCCGCCGCCCCGGAATGTGAAACAATACAAAACAATCCAGGTTCCGCCTGACCAATCTTCAGAACAGGAGCCGGCAGTGGATAAACGTCCGGGGTATGACAGCATGGTCGAAAACGTCAAAGGCGAAACCAGGCAAGGTGAGCAGGAGAGCATACAGGGAGAAGCCTCCAGGACCGCTGAAGAAAAACGGAATGCCGAATCAAGTATGAAGGCGCGCGTTGAGGCTGAACGGCAGCGTCTCAATGAAAAAATCGAGGCTATAAATAAACGGCCTTTGAGCCGGACATATGATCACAGCTTCAAGCAGGCCCGGATCGATGAAATTCAAAAGGAGCTTGATAAGCTCAATAATTCACCGGAAGAATACTTTCAGAACCGGTAACCGTTACTGAATTAAAATATTACTTCAAAGGGGGCAGACTGATTCCATTATGCCAAATTCGATTATAACGGGAACAGGCAGCTATATACCGGCATCAAAGATACCGAACAGACATTTTCTCCGGCATGAATTTTACAGACCCGACGGGGTAAAAATCAAAAAAGCAAATATCGATATCATTAACAAACTCGAAGAGATAACATGTATAAATGAGAGGCGATATTTAACAGATGATCTGAATACTTCCGATATCGCATTCATGGCCGCCGACAGAGCGCTCGAAAATACGGACAGGGAAAGCCTTGATTACATAATTGTCGCTCAGAATTTAGGTGATGTGAGAGCGGATAACAACAGATCCGATATGGTTCCGACTATAGCTGCGAGGGTGAAACACAAGCTGAAAATAAAAAACCCCTATACGGTTGCCTTTGATATCCCCTTTGGCTGCCCGGGCTGGGTGCACGGAATGATTCTGGCCGATTATTATATAAAGTCAGGTGATGTAAGGAAAGTACTGGTTATCGGCGCGGAGACACTATCGAGGGTTACGGATCCTCATGATGTTGACAGCATGATATATGCCGACGGAGCCGGGGCAGCCCTGGTGGAAGCAACAGATCAGGATGGTGGAATATTATCGCACGTAACAAGATCTGATACAATTAATAATGCCTATCTGCTAAGGGTTGGAAAGTCGTATAACCCTGATTATAATGGCGATGACCTGTTTGTTAAAATGAATGGTCACGAAATATATAAATATGCAGTCAGGACCGTTCCCCTGGTAGTTAAACAGAGCCTCGATAAGGCGGGATTTACGTTAACTGATGTAAAGAAAGTTTTGATACACCAGGCAAATCAAAAAATGGATGAAGCGATACTTGAAAGACTGTTTAAATTATACCAGGTAAAAAATATTCCTGACAGCATAATGCCGATGACGATTTCATGGCTCGGAAACAGTTCGGTTGCGACCCTGCCGACCATGTTTGATCTTCTGCAGAGAGGAGCCCTGAATAAACATAAACTTCATTCAGGGGATATAGTCGTATTTGCTTCTGTAGGAGCGGGCATGAACATCAATTCCATGGTTTACAGGATGCCGTGACATAATGTATTTTCCGGCATGTTTTCTCTCTCACCCCGGCAAGAGGCAAAGCGTTCATAGGATAGGCAGAGTTCACAAAGGCACATGCTTCAAATTATCCAGGAGGATTTTCTTATGAAGTTTAAGGCTGCGCTTTTTGACCTGGACGGAACACTTCTTGACACAATTGATGACCTTGCCGACTCCATGAATACCGTCCTGAAAAAATTCGGATTTCCTCTGCATGAAGTAGAAAAATACAAGTATTTTGTGGGTGACGGCATGGATGTCCTTGTAAAAAGCGCTCTTCCCGAGTCCTGCCGTGATGAAGAACTTGTTTCCCGTTGCATTCAAGCAATGAAAGAAGAATATTCCCTGCACTGGACAGACAAGTCGCGGCCGTATAGCGGTATACCTGAACTTCTTGACGCTTTTGCAAGTGAAGGCATAAAATTATCGATACTTTCAAACAAGCCCCACGACCCGACAAAAGTTGTTGTCTCTATAATGCTTGCAAAATGGAAATTTGAGATGGTTGTCGGGGTGAAAGAAGGTGTTCCAAAAAAACCGGATCCTGCTGCTGCTATCGGGATTGCAAACAACCTTGGAATTCTGCCGCAGGATTTTCTTTATATCGGGGATACTCATACAGACATGAAGACAGCTGTTGCGGCAGGGATGTTCCCCGCGGGGGCTCTGTGGGGATTCAGGACCGGAGAGGAACTTATTAAGGCAGGAGCCCGCATTCTCGTAAAGAATCCCGCCGATCTGCTGCGGTTCATTTATTAAGCCCTTTGCATAATACACCCTCATTATTTTAGAATCCGGTTCCCGGCCGCTTGCAACCGGGTAAAAGAGGAGGTTACCATGATTGCTCTTGAGAAAGTTAAGGAAGCGGCAAATCTTATCAGGGAAATAATAATCATGACTCCGCTTGTCCACTCTCCTGCACTGAGCCATCAGTTCAAGGGCGAAATATTCTTGAAACTCGAAAATCTGCAGAAAACAGGCTCGTTTAAAATAAGGGGTGCAGCAAACAGGATATTATCCGACATTAATAAAATAGGCCATGCCGGCGTTATTACCGCATCTGCTGGAAATCATGCCCAGGGAGTAGCCCTTGCCGCAAAAAAGGCCGGTGTGCCTGCTACTATTGTAATGCCTGAGTGGGCTTCCATTACGAAGCAGGAAGCAACTCGGGCATATGGGGGAGATGTCATAATATCAGGCCAGAGTCTTGGCGAGAGCCTTGAAAAAGCAAAGGAGCTTGCCAAAGAAGGCAGGACATTCATTCATCCTTTTGATGACCCGGGTGTAATAGCAGGGCAGGGGACAATCGGGCTTGAAATTTTAGGGAGTTTAAATGATGTAGACATGGTAATAGTACCCGTGGGAGGCGGAGGACTTATTTCAGGGGTTGCTTCTGTTGTAAAAGCCTTAAAACCGGAAACAAAGGTTATCGGGGTTCAGTCCGAAGCCTGTCCCTCTGCGTATGAATCACTGAAAAAAGGCAGGGTTGTTAAAGTTGATTCGAGCCTTTCAATTGCAGACGGTATAAGCGTCAAACAGACCGGAAAACTTAATTTCAGCATCATCCGGGAATGCCTGGATGATATTGTTCTTGTCAGGGAAAGTGATATTGCAGCGGCAGTGCTTATGCTCCTTGAGAGAAAGAAAATCCTTGCCGAAGGAGCCGGAGCAGTTCCTCTGGCCGCATTAATGAGCGGAGCAATTAAAGTTAAAAAAGGAAGCAAAACAGTCCTTCTTATAAGCGGCGGAAACGTGGACAGCCCCCTTTTGGGGCGCATAATAAGACAGGGTCTTATCAACAACGGCCGCATAATTCGTTTCAGTGTATGCCTTGATGATGTTCCGGGAGCGCTCTCAGGACTCCTTGCCCTTGTGGCCTCATTAAAAGCAAACGTCCTTCATATATTGCATCACAGGAGTGCGCGGAATATTCCCATATACAGTACGATAGTTGAGCTTGAGATTGAAACACGGGGTCCGGCTCATGTGAAAGAGATAACGGGTAATCTGAAGAAGGCGGGATATGACATCGATATTTAGAGAGTTCGGATGTTATTCAAAGGTCTAACATTTTTTCTTGTCTTCTTATACGTTCCACCCTTCACCTGATTTTTTATTATTATTATGGACTATTCAACCTGTTTTTGATATACATTTGATACTGTATGATTTAAATAAAGAAATCGACGGTTTTGTGCAAAATGGCTGTTTATTGATGCAGAAGGGTTAACTTCTTAAAAAGGAGGTAGCACTATGAAAATCAAAAAAGTCAGGAAAGTTGCAACAGGTCTGTGCAAGTGCAAACGCTCTTGCTGATTTCAAATTTCTTCCTGAATATTAAGGATGGTCTGAGCCTGCAATAATGCGCTCAGACCATCACTCTTTTGACGTAACATCCCCGATAATAATGGCTAAAAACAATTTCAAAGAATATATATGCCTTCCGTATTGCATCTTTTTTAAGGAAGAGAAGACGGAAGAAATTTCCTGCCGAGGCGCCCGGATTATCGAGTTTCTTATCGACAGCAAGCTGATTGACCTGACTAAAATTCCCACCTTAACAAAAGCGCCGGATTTGTGGAAAAAACATAAAAAAGATCTGGGAAACCGTGTCTGCAGCCGGTGCTCCTTCCGTGCAAAAGACTGTGATTTCCAGTCAGATGAACCTTCCGACGATTTGGAGCCTTGCGGAGGTTTTATCCTGCTTGCCCATTTGAAAGAAAACAATCTGATCAATGAACCGGACCTGGAGCTCTATTGTGAATGATCTGAACTGGGCTTCTTCTTATTTGCGCCTTAATTCAAAAGCGGCATTGAAAATTCTGGAAAAATCTTTCGTTTATCACATTGGAAGAGACGAACTCTACGAAATTGACGACCGGGCAAAAGATTTTTTTACCCTTTGCAACGGCACGTTAAGAGGAGAAGAGCTGACTTCCGACTCAGATTTTGTTGAATATTGCCTGGACGAGGAATTGCTGGAACTTCTTCTCTCTCCTGATTATGTCAGCGTTCCTGTTAACCAGGCCATTAATCCCTCCCTGAGGTACCTCGAACTGCAACTCCTTCACAGATGCAATCTCAAATGCTTTCACTGCTACCTGGGCCCGCCACGGCATAATGACATTGCATTAACTGACGCACTTAAAATTACGCGCGAATTCTCCGAAATGGGTGGCCTCAGGCTGATGATTTCCGGAGGTGAGCCGCTTCTGTATAAAGATTTACAGCTGTTTATTTCTCAAACTGCCGGTCTCGGGTTGCGCCGTGTCCTCTTTTCCAATGGAACACTCATTAATTCAAACAATGTCAGCTGGTTAAACGTAGATGAAATACAATTCAGCCTTGATGGCTGGACCAAGGGACACGATATGCTTCGGGGCAAAGGAGCCTTTGATCGTACCATGAAAGGAATTCAAACAGCTACAGAGGCAGGGATTCCGGTCTCATTCGCAACAATGATACATCGCGGAAACCTCGATGAATTTGAGCTGATGCGCAATTTTTTAGAGCAGGTTGATGCGGTCGAATGGGGTATTGACTTGCCGGTCATGTCAGGCTCTTTTACGAATCATCAGAATCTGATGGTGCCATATGATAAGGCCGTTCCTTTTATGGCATATTCATATGGAGGAGGTTATCACGGGTCGTCGGATGGCTATGCCTGCGGCAGACATTTGATAACCGTCATACCGTCCGGCCATGCTGTCAAGTGCGGCTTTTACATGGAAAAAATTATTGGCGATGCACGCATGGGATTGAAAGATGCCTGGCTCAAGCTCAAGCATATTCCCGTAAGCCGGCTTGAATGTAAATCCTGCTCTGTGATTGAAGAGTGTGCGGGTGGATGCCGTTTCCGCGCTTCACATCCTTTCGCCCCTGATCCTGTTATGTGTGCCCTTTATGGTAAATCAAGCTGAGAACCTGGCAATTCCATAGATTATGAACGGAATAGAATACATACAATTTTTTCCTACGCTCAGGTGCAATCTGAATTGTAATTTTTGCTTCAACAAAGGATTGCCTGCAACTGATAATGTGAAGATTATTGATTTTGAGAAGATCGTATCTGTTCTCAAGGAATCGGACATAAAAATTATTGATATACTTGGAGGTGAACCCGCTCTTCATCCTTATTTGATTGATTTGGTTGAGATTATAAATACATATCGGATGAAAACCAATCTCAGCAGCAACGGAACGGATAGCCGCTTATTAAATTTACTTTCAGAAAGATATGATAAAGAATTCCTGAAAATAGGAATATCTTTAAACTCCGGTGGAGTTTCAAAAGGTCTCCACGAATACATCATCCGTCACAAACCTGTTTTAAAGAGCGTATTCACAAAAAAATCATTGATTCCGGAGACAGGAAAACAATATATCGGATTGCAAGGGATTAAATATTTTTTACTGTACATGGATATAGTGGAAAAGAAGGATTCTGAATACGCCGTTCCATTTTATACTTACTACAGTGAATTAATGAGATTAAAGAGGATTTACAATAACCTTGACGGGGTTTTTTGCTCCGGATTTCTCTGTAATGAAAATGATTATTCAATATTAAATAACGTTAGGTGCCCTGCCGGTACCACCAAGCTGTCTGTATTTGCAGACGGTTCCGTATATCCATGTTACCTTTTTTTCAGATATAAAGAATTTGAAGTCGGCAATATCTTAAAGGACGATTTTAACAAGATACTTCAAAACCCTATTCTGAATTTTTTCAGAAAATTTTCTAAAAATAACTGCCCTGATATCGGATGTGCATTATTCGATTCATGCCATGGAGGCTGTCCGGCCGCAAGCTATATTTTTCATAAGGATATATCTTTACCTGATCCAAGATGCAGGCAATAAAAAGGCACATAAAAGGAGAATATGAAAATATTCAAAATCAGAGATTTTTATCAGAAAGAATATCAGGAATACATCATTGGCTCCAAAGAGATCGAGAGGCACAGCGTCTATTTTGTTTACGGGGAAGTGCCTGTTAACGGAATAAGGGAAATGGGAGCTCCCGAAGGACACGAAGAAATTTTGTTTCTGTTATCCGGAGAAGCTATTCTTGAAAACAGAGGCGTTAAGACACAGTTCATAAAGGAGCAGGCCGTATTTATGGCAAATGAGTCTTTTACTTTTACGGCATTAACGGAATGCCGTTATGTTGTTGCAGGCGCTCATACGATGGCGCATCATCATTGACGGCTTCGTAAAAAGTCAGAATTTGCTCAAAATTCAGACGGCAAAGTAAAAAGCTCATTATGCAAGGCGTGCGAATCTTGAGGAATGAAGCGTACTTATTGGTACGCTGCAATGACGAAAGATGAAGCGCAACACAGCAGAATGACTTTATACGAAGCCGTCTATTTTAATTGACATGTTTTCAGGTTTATGTCAGCAATCCATTGTTATTATCAGGGTCTGAACATCTGATGTTTAATATAAATCAACAGGAGCAGAAAAATAAATGAATGTACTTCCGACCTCCCTTGAGGGTGTTCTTCTGGTTGAACCTGATATTTTTTATGACAACCGGGGTTATTTTACCGAAATATACAAAAAAAGCGGATACGACATACTTGGAATAGAACGAGACTTTGTGCAGGATAATCTTTCATATTCGGTTAAAGGTGTAATACGGGGTTTGCACTATCAGGTAAAACACAAACAGGCAAAGCTCATCAAGGTTATAAGCGGAGAAATATTTGATGTTGCAGTTGACTTGAGGCCTGATTCTCCAAACTTCGGGAAATGGGAAAGTTTCATTCTCTCGGATAAAAATAACCGCCAAATCCTTATCCCCGAAGACTTTGCCCACGGCTTATGCGTGCTCAGCAAAACAGCGCATCTATTATATAAGTGCACTGATTATTATTACCAGGGTGACGAAGGCGGTATCATCTGGTCGGACCCGGTCTTGAACATAAACTGGCCTGTTCCAGATCCTATTTTATCTGAAAAAGATAAAAAGCTTCCCGCCTTCTCCGATATTTTTGGAAAGATCCGCTGCGGCGGACTTATGCAGGAATGACATTAAAGAGAAAATACCATGAAAATACTTATAACCGGGTCAGAAGGTCAACTCGGGTGGGAGCTTTTAAGGCAGGCTGCTTTTTTTAATATTGAAGCTATCGGACTCGATCTTCCCCGTCTTGATATAACGGTTGAACCCGGCATAACGAAAGTATTTAAGAAATACAAACCGGATATTCTTATCAATGGTGCTGCTTATACAAATGTCGACAAGGCTGAAACCGATGAAAAGGCCTGTTTTGCAGTAAACGTAAACGGTCCCGAAAACCTGGCCGCAGCATGTAAAAATAGTGGAATTCCGATGATTCATATTTCAACCGATTATGTTTTCGACGGCACAAAGAAAACCCCGTATACTGAAAATGATCCGGTTTCGCCTGCCAATGTTTACGGGAAAAGCAAGGCAGAAGGCGAAAATGGAGTCAGAAATATTTTAGAAAAGCACATAATATTAAGAACTTCATGGCTTTATGGTGTTCATGGACACAATTTCGTAAAGACTGTTCTTGAGCTTGGAAAGGAAAGAGAAGTAATCGGGATTGTTTCTGATCAGTTCGGTTCACCGACATCTGCCGCTGACCTTGCCGAAACCGTATTAATGATTGCTTCCCGCATTCTGAATAATTACGAAGTTACATTTGATGGGCTCGTAAAAGAGTCCATCAACAGGCCGAGGGCGATTAAGCCCCGGCCTGGGGTGAGGGTGGAGCCGCTTGAATTTACTTCAAGCGGCGGGAGAGGGGAAGCCCTTTCCCGCCAAGTAAAAAGTCGTTTTTTGACTTTTTACGAAGGTATTACATTTGGAACCTATAACTATTGCGGGAAAGGGATAACATCATGGCATGGATTTGCAGAAAAAATAATTGAGACTGCAAAACAATACTCTCCTGTCACAACAACACATATAAAGCCTCTGACTACCGGAGATTATTCCTCTAAAGCCAAAAGGCCGGCTTTCTCGGCCCTTGATTGCAGCCTGATTCAAGAGAAGTTCGGAATAACCACAAAACCCTGGCAGAAAAGCCTTGAAATCGTGATAGGGAGAATTTTTTCTTGCAAAAATTGAACGGCAAGATCGAGCTTCTTGCGCCTGCGGGCAATCTCGAAAAATTTGAAATCGCCATACACTATGGCGCCGATGCGGTTTATCTTGCCGGAAAAGATTATTCATTAAGAAACTTATCGGAAAACTTCACTCTGGAAGAGCTTGAAAGCGCTGTCCTGTTTGCGCACAAATCAGGAGTGAAAGTTTATGTGGCGTGCAATATATTTTCAAGAAACAGCGAACAGGGGGCCATTTCAGATTATTTAAAGAGTCTTGCCGGAATTTCCCCGGATGCCGTTATTATTGCAGACCCGGGAATATTGCTGGAAGCCCGGAAAGTGATGCCCGATATACCAATTCATCTTAGCACACAGGCAAACACAACGAACTATAAATCAGCTCTTTTCTGGAAAAATCTGGGAGTTACGAGGATCAATGCGGCAAGAGAGCTTTCATTAAAAGAGGTTGAAGAGATCGCCCTGCCTGGCAATGTCGAGGTGGAAGTATTTGTTCACGGCGCAATGTGCATCTCATACTCCGGACGCTGCCTCTTAAGCAATTTCATGGAAAACCGCGACAGCAACAGAGGCGAATGCTGCCAGCCGTGCAGATTCAGGTATTCTGTAGTCGAAGAGACAAGGCCCGGGAGATATATGCCAGTGGATGAAGACAGCCGGGGAACTTATATTTTCAACTCAAAAGATCTCTGCATGATAGGGCATATCCCCGAGATGATTAATGCCGGAATAACATCCCTTAAAATCGAGGGTCGCATGAAGGGAATCAACTATCTCGCCTCCGCAGTCAAAACATACAGGGAGGCTATAGACACCTGGTATGAATCTCCTTCGGAATATGTTGTGAAAGACGAATGGATCGATGAACTTGCACGTATAAGCAACAGAGGTTACTGCACAGGGTTCTATTTCGGGAATACGAATGAAACCATTCCGAATTACATGGACATTAAACCTGCCACTGGAAGAACATTTATTGGGAAAGTGACTGGTGTTGAGAACGGAAACGTTGCAGCTCTTGTTGTCCGGAACAGGTTTTTTTTAAACGATCCCGTGGATATTCTCGGGAAAAAAGGACCGGTAAAGCGGGGTACCATAAAACGCATTCTGGATATAGAAGGCAATGAAGTCACAGTAGCAAGGTCGGGAAGTACGGTGAAGGTGCTGCTCGAAAATGAATGTTCGGTAAACGACCTTCTGAGAAAAATCGAAGAATGATGGTTTTGTAAAAACTCTATTTTCTCACAAAGGCGCTAAGAACACCAAGAAAATATCATTTAATATTAATAAGTTAACTTTGTGATCTTTGTGGCTTGGTGTGAGATCTTGGCTTTTTTACGAAGCTGTTAAGAATGAGGATTAATAAATGAAAGGTTATGTTCAGATATACACCGGAAATGGAAAAGGTAAAACAACAGCGGCAATCGGGCTGTCCTTAAGAGCTGCTGGAGCCGGTTTAAAAGTTTACATAGTCCAGTTTATCAAGATGGGAGATTACAGCGAAATAAAGGCACTCAAAAAGTTTTCCGATCTGATAACCGTGGAACAATTCGGTCTTGGGCGATTCATAAAAGGAAAACCTTCGCAAGAAGATATTGAAGCCGCGCGGGCAGGAATTGAAAAGGTAAAAAGCCTGATGGCCTCACGGGATTATGATATCATCATACTTGAAGAGGCCAGCGTGGCGGCAAAATGCGGACTTATATCCGTTAAGGATCTTCTTGATATGATTTCGTCAAAACCTGAAAATCTGGAGCTTGTGATAACCGGCAGGGGCGCGGCCCCGGAGGTTATCGAACAGGCCGACCTTGTGACGGAGATGAAGGAGATCAAGCACTATTTTCAAAAAGGGGCGCAGGCAAGAGTGGGAATAGAAAAGTAGGCTTTTTTCAAAGCGTTGTGGATATTCTCGAAACCGCCGTTTTTAGTGTACTTCCTGTTATCCATAATCCTTTACACTCCATTAATATTCGAGATTACAAGTGGGAAATAACTATCTTGTGGATTTATTTACAAACTGGGTAGATAGGCATAATATTAATTAATAACACATTGTTACTGTTAATCAAATGGCCATATACCACCTCATTCATCTCTTCGTGTCGGATATCTTTACAAACTCATGAAATGGCATATTGTTATATCATTACATATGGTTAAGTGAAATATGATGACCATACACCACGAAATACTATCATTTACTGTCGGATATTATTACGATTCATGATTCTGTCCCGGGCAACAGGGGTTTCGTTTTATTGAGGAGAAAATATATTTTACACAGGAAAATCCTTAATCCATCATGGAATAGTGAAGGTTGTTCAAAAGTTCAAGGCAGATAGATGGTTTTCAGGAATGGTTTTTGCTTATGTAAGATACATAGTTAAAATATTGTGGCACGGAAAGTGATTGTTATTTTCAGAAAACTGTTAATCTGCCAAAAAACAACATGGAGGAGGTCTTATGAAGAGATTGCTTATTTTGAGTTTATTGTTGTCTGTCGCGATTGTTTCCCAAGCCAATGCAAATGTCGTTACCTTCGATGATTCCTATGCCAATAGCATCTTGGGGCAGGAATTCGGTAACTCCCAATCATTTTCCGATGAGGGGTTGACTTTCACTAACCAAGGCTCGTATTTATATGTTTTTGCCGGTAACCCGAACGGCAACGGGACCAATAGTGCGATTTTCTCAGGGTTCAGTACCGGGGATTATCTTGCTATTACCAAAACGGGTGGTGGCGCATTCGATGTGATTAGCTTTGATATGAGCATTTCTTGGTATGATAACAATGCGACCGAGACCATTCTTATCAATGGGTCTCCGTTCACCCTCGGCCAGGGAATCCAAACCTACGCCCTTAACCTCTACGGTATCACAGAGCTGGACATCACGGGGGTTCCCAGCAACCAAGGTTACTGGCTTCTTGACAACGTGAGTTACGCCACTGGGGTCCCCGAACCCACCACAATGCTGCTTCTCGGATTTGGTCTTTTTGGGCTGGCAGGTATAAGCAGAAAGTTGAAAAAATAGACCAAATTATGAATCTTTAAAACAAAAGGCAGAGTCAGCGATGGCTCTGCCTTTTTTATTTATTTTAAACGGAAATCTTCGTGTTGGTTTGTCTGCCGTGCCTATTTAGTTGTAGGTGGAGACAGCTTTTCGGCGAGGAATGCGCTCGCTGTTTCGGTTTAAAATTTATAATGCTTTCAGCAGTCTTTCATCGATATTCTCGAATCCGCCGTTTGACATGACAAGGATGAGGTCTCCTGCTTTTGATTCTTTGGCGAGAAAATCTATAATTGATTGGGTGTCTTCGAAAAAATGCGCGTCTTTGCGGCGGCTTTTAAGATCTTCGACAAGCCGTTCCGATGAAAACCGCTCACCGGGAGGAATTTTTTTAAGAAGCGGCGGCCTACTTATGCAGACGATATCAGCCACGTCAAACGAAACCGGGTATATATCCTGAAAGACTTGAAAGACTTTGCGCATGCTCGAATTGGTTCTCGGCTCAAAAACCGCTATTATCCGCCCGGATAGTATTTAGGGCACGTGGTACACTTTTAAACTTATTCATTAAAAAGTAAATTTATAAGGCGGGAGGGTATGAATATAGAACAGACCTGTGACGGTTACGGGTTATAACAGTCTGTCGACAAGTTCTTTATATCGGGAGAATTTTCCGTCTGCTGACATCAGTTGCGCATCACGGTTAAGAGCTGTAGCAATGATGATTCTGTCCTGCGGATCGCTGTGATGTTCAGGCAAATCCACTGCAATGCTGGCAATAGCGGGGGTTATGGGCAACAGGTTGATATCGGACCCTTCCAGCGCCTTTTCAAACCAACTCGTTCTGCTGCAGGGTAATTCAATTCGACCATGTGCATCAAGCCATGCGACTTCAAAACAGCTTATGGCAGAGACAGCGACAATGTCAGCGCTTTGAATCAGATCGTTTCGGACCTGACCAATGAGATCGCTGTTCTCATTGACCCACCACAACCAGATGTGCGTATCCAGGATAATCATTCGGGCAAATTCCAGTCTTTTTCAGAAGCAGTGTCAAAAATATTGCCCATTATCCGGATCTTTCCGGCAATATCCCGATGTGGAGAGCGACGCATAATTTTTTTTTGCTCCGGCTTATCAACGATCAGAAAAATGACTTCCACCTGTTTGTTGGGAGGAAATTTCGGCAATCCTTTCAGGTTGCCCTTGTGATCGGTATCAAGCAGCAAACGCTCTGTATTCATGATTGATTCCTTTTTTTTATTTCATACATTCTCTAATCGTAAAATCGAGAGAGTGTGAAATGGGTGCCCCATCATGTTTTTGATATACACAATATAAATGTATATCTATAGGCTTCTATTGTCAACCAGTTCATTGAGAGAGAATAGTGGACATATTAACCTGTTAAACTCATTCATCAAAAAATGAATATTTATAAGGCGGAAGGCGAGAGGGACAAGAACGTCAGCTATCACAAATTATCATGTTAATTATGTTTATCCTGTCACATAAATTTTGTTGCCGGTTTCAGCCTTGAGCTTATCTCGGTAATTAATGCAACATCTGTAATACCTCACTACTTCTGAACAGTTGTAGATGGAGACAGCTTTTCGGCGGGGAATGCGCTCGCTGTTTCGGTTTAAAATTTATAATGCTTTCAGTAGTCTTTCATGGATATTCTCGAATCCGCCGTTTGACATTATAAGGAGAAGGTCGCCTGTTTTCGACTCTTTGACGAGAAAATCTATAATTGATTGGGTGTCGCCGAAATAATGGGCGTCTTTGCCGCGGTTTTTAAGATCTTCGGTGAGCCGTTCCGATGAAAAACGCTCTCCGGGAGGAATTTTTTCAAGGAGAGGAGGCTTGCTTATGCAGATGATATCGGCGCCGTCAAATGAGAGCGAATACACACCCTGAAAGACTTTGCGCATGCTCGAATTGGTTCTCGGCTCAAAAACTGCTATTATCCTCCCTGAATTGTAAAATGGTTTCACGGCCTTGATTGTCTCTCTTACTGCGGTCGGATGATGGGCAAAATCATCCATGACTGTAATTCCTCTTTTTACCCCGCGAACCTCCTGCCGCCTTTTTGTGCCGTCAAATGTTTCAAGCGCTTCGGATACGGCAGAAGCAGATACCGATAGATGATCCGCCACGGCAATAACCGAAAGAGCATTAAGCAGATTATGCTCTCCCACAAGCTTCGTTTTAAAGGTTCCGAAAACCTCTTTCTTCTTTATTACATCAAAAAAAGTCCAGGGCGGTTTCACAAGAACCGAACCGAGCCTCCAGGAAGAATTCTCTTTTCTCCCGTATCTCTCCGTCAGGCAATCTCTGCTTTTGATGAGGCTGTCTATATTTTCATCCCCGTCACATGCTATAAGCAGGTTGCCGGGAGCTATCTTTCCCATCATATCGCCGAACGCCTGTTTTACGTGCTCAAGATCCCTGAATATATCGGCATGGTCGAACTCTATGCTTGTGAGAACCGTTATAGAAGAATCAAAATGGAGAAACTTCGGCCCCTTGTCGAAAAAAGCCGTGTCATACTCGTCGCCTTCGACTACAAAATAATCTCCATTCCCGATTCTGTAATTGCTGTCGAAGTTTCTCACAATTCCTCCGATCATAAAAGAGGGATCAAGGCCTGCTTTATAGAGTATCCATGCAAGTATTGAAGAAGTTGTGGTCTTTCCGTGGGTTCCTGTTACAAGAAGGGTCTTTTTGCCGGCTGATGCAAAGCGGTTAAGAGCCTGGGGCATGGAACAGAAATATAGTCCCATCTCTTCCATTTTAACAGCCTCGGGATTATCTTTTCTGACAGCGTTACCGACAACGACAAGGTCCGGATGGTAGGACAGATTATTCCCGCTGAATCCTTCCAAAAGGTCGATCCCTTTTCCGGCAAGAAAATCGCTCATGGGGGGATATACCTTCTGGTCGGAGCCGGTTACTTCATAGCCCATATCCTTGAGCATGCAGGCAAGTGCGCCCATTCCGGTTCCGCAAACCGCGATCAAGTGGATTTTTTTTACATTTTCAGGGATCCTGTTCCTGCTTAAGTCAGGCAATTCACTCAATCCTTTTTACGAAAATAACCTTGCCGTCCCCCGGAGCGTAGAAATCTTCCAGAAATGCGGTCTCGTGATATCCCATCTTTCGGTAAAATGCGCGGGTTGGTTCATACTGCTTTTTTGAAGACGTTTCAGCATATAGTCTCGTTCCGCCCATTTTCCGGACAGCATCTTCTGTCAATAAATTGAGAAGCTTTCCTATTCCGCATTCCTGAAAACGCTGATCAACAACAATCCAGTAAAGGTCGAAACTCGATTGGGTACCGGTAACAGGCCCATAGCAGGTATAGCCGATAAGATTATCCTTCTCTTCTGCAAACAGGAAAAAATACCCGCTTTGAGCGCCTCGTGAAAGCCTTTCACTCACAAGCTCAACTGCTATCCCGATCTCATCTTCTGAAAAAAAGCCTGTCTCTGTAACTATTGTTCTGATTTTTTCAGGATCACTATGAAAAGGATTTTCGCGGAAGGTCAGAGTTCCGATATCAAAAAGAGGATTAATAGGAATGGCCAAAAATGTTACTCCAAATATATCAGATATAATAAGACCAAGGTTTTATCATATGTCTTCGATTATTCTTTTCACGATCATCGGATAATCCAATCCGACCAGAGCCGATGCGGCTGCAAATCCCCCGTCAGGGGAAAGACATGGATTTGCATTGATTTCCAGTACCCACGGTTTTCCTGATCCGTCAACTCTGAAATCTACCCTGGCATATCCCTTCAGACCAAACAGATTCCAGCATTCTACAGCAATGGTTTTCAGAGATTTAATTATCTGCTCATCTTCAGGACCAAAATTAAAGGACCTGTCTGTATGAAGGTATTCAAATGATTTGGTCTTCCATTTGGCCCTGTAGTCAACGATTTTCAGCTTGCCGGACGGATAGTCAACGAAAAGAATCTCTGCTGGGGGAAGAACCTCGACTCCGTTTTCTCCGGACAGCAATCCCACATTAAATTCCCGCCCATCTATATATTCTTCGCAAAAGCACTCGCCCTTCATCCTCTTCCGGGCTTTTTTCAGCTCAGAAATAAGTTCGGAAGCGTCTTCTACCGAAATAACAGAATCCTGGCTCAAACCGATAGAGGCATGTTCCCATGCAGATTTTATAATAAACCTCCCCTTAACAGGAATATCATGTTTAAGGGAAGAAAGAGTGTAAGCCATCGGAGTATTTATCCCGCAGGCGACAAGAAAACTTTTCGAAACCACCTTGTTTGAGGTCAGAAACATGGCCTCTGTTTTGGATCCGGTATAGGAAATCCCAAGGTAATCTAAAAATGAAGGAGCCAGATGAATAAGGCTTCCGCGCCCGTTAACTGATTCAACGAGATTGAATACAAAGGCGGGGTTCAGCATTTTCAGTGTAATGCCGACAGCTTCCAGATTAAGATCAAATTTCACCGGAACAGGATCAAAACCGAGCGTTTTCAAGGCAATTAAAATACCTTCAACCTGCTCCAGCACGTCCTGCTCATCTTCTGTTGCCTTTTCATGAATATATGGATGCAAAATACCGATCTTTTTTTTCATGCTTTATAACAGCTCCCGATCTTCTGAAAAATCTCCACGGTATTTTCTCATTTCAAATAGAACTTTCGTTACTACTCAGGTTGTTTAGGCTGTAGGCTGAAGGCTGTTAGTCGTTGCGCATAATTTCCTCCTACAGGCTAACTGCCTATAGCCTATCTACCTGAGTAGTTACCTCTTTTGAACAGGCAACCCTCTTCAAGGCCGATTTCATTATTTCGTCTATAAGCTTTTCAAAACTAATGCCTGACAATCTGCAAAGGATAGGAAGATCCGAATGTACAGGATGAAGCCCCGCAAGAGGGTTAACCTCTATAAAGTTAGGCTTTCCGTCTGTATCCGATCTTATGTCTATCCTGCCGGCGTCACGACATCCGAGTCCAACCCAAGAATCAAGCGCGACACGCGCAGCATCACGGGCCATTTTATCATCCACAAGGCGGTAGGTTACAAGCTCTTCGTATTTTTTTTTGTTTATATACGAATAGGCTCCTTCTTCAGCCTGCTTGTTTAAAAGGACCTCTATAACCCCAACAACCTTTGCATCATCCCCTGTGCCTATAATCCCGACTGTAAATTCACGCCCGGGGAGATAAGTTTCAAGTAACACAGGCTGTTTAAATCTGTCAATAAGATCGAGGCAAAGAGCACGAAGATTTTCCTTGTTCCCGACCTTTGATGTATCACTGATTCCTTTCCCGGTTCCTTCTGCAACAGGTTTTGCAAAAAGTGGAAACGTAAGCGAAACAGAATCGATATCCGATAATTTTTCTACAAGGGCAAAATCAGGAGTAGGTATACCGAGGTCTCTTACAATCCGTTTGGTTATTGCCTTGTTCAGCGTCAGGCTTAAAACCAGGGGATCAGAAAAAGTGTACGGGATTTGAAAAGCATCCAGAATGGCGGGAACCTGTGCTTCTCTTCCTATGCCGTGATAACCTTCGGCAATATTAAATATGATATCCCAGCTTTTCCCTTCTGACAGGCATGTTACGAGTTTCTTAACATGCCCTATCCTTTCAGTCCTGTAACCAAGCCCAGCCAACGCATTTTCAATGGCATCTATGGTATCTGCACGATCAAACTCCGCAGTCTCCTCTTCCCCAAACCCCATCTCAATATATTCATCGCGCAGATCATAAGTAATGCCTACAAGCATCAGTAAACGCCTTCCTCAAACCGCCTTTTTGAACTTGTATCAGGATAAAGGAAAATATTTTCCTCATAATTTTTAAGAACAATTTCATCCCCGTACCGCCCCATTACATACTCCGGCAAAAGGGGAATTTTGCCGCCGCCGCCGGGGGCATCAATAACAAAGCTCGGGATAGCCAAACCGGTGGTATGCCCTCTGAGTCCCTTTATAATTTCAAGCCCTTTTTCCACCGGCGTCCGGAAGTGAGAAGAACCGACTATCGGATCGCACTGGTACAGATAATAAGGACGCACCCTGATTTTGAGGAGCCCGTGAAAAAGCCGTTTCATAGTCTCCACATTATCATTGATGTCTTTAAGAAGAACCGTCTGGCTTCCAAGAGGTATCCCTGCATCAGCAAGCCTGGTACAGGCCGCGCTCGTTTCCGGGGTAAGTTCTTCCGGGTGCATGAAATGAATGTTTATCCAGAGGGGATGGTAGCGTTTCAGCATCCTGACCAGTTTTGGAGTAATACGCTGGGGCAATACAACAGGAACCTTGGTCCCGATGCGCACTATTTCCACATGAGGTATCCGGCAAAGGCTCGAAAGAAGCCATTCCAGAGCTTCGTCCGAAAGAGTAAGAGGGTCACCGCCGGAGATGAGAACATCTCTGATTTCTGTATGAGCCAGGATGTAATCAATTGCCGCCTTCCAGTTTGAACCTTCGGCATGCTTTTCTGCGGAACGCCCGACAATTCTGGATCTGGTACAATACCTGCAATATGTTGAGCAGAAATCCGTCACAAGGAAGAGGACGCGGTCGGGGTACCTGTGTACAATACCGTTAACCGGACTGTCGGCATCTTCTCCGAGGGGATCTTCCGCCTCTCCGTGAGATTTGCAGAGTTCAGCCTTAACCGGCACAACCGCCCGCCTTAACGGATGCATCGGATTTGTCTTGTCGAGAAGGCTTGCGTAATACGGAGTAATAGCAAGGGGCAAGGCTCCGCCATTAGACTCCAGGTTCTCTCTCTCTTCTTCTGAAAGCGTAATAATTTTTGAAAGGGTATCAAGATCTCTGATACGATTTTTAAGCTGCCACTGCCAGTCGTTCCATTCGGCAGGCGTTGAGCGAAAAACAAATTGTTTGCGTAAAATTCTTGAGGGCGGACGTTTAATAGTACGGACGGGGAGTAATTCGGGTCCGATATTTCCGGAATCGAAAACTCCTTCATTCAAAGAAAGAGATAGCGACGGAGGTTCATCAGTCTCATTCTGGTCGGTCTGTCTGTCACCAGATTGGGCTGATACAATATCCGGAATCTTCATGGCCTTTCTGGAGATTTCTCCGCGCCGTGAAAAGCGTGCGTTTTTTTGCATTTTATGTGCTCCTTTTTTTACCAAAAATAATAGTTTTTATACGTCCCCTGTTATCCCTGACAATAAAACCCTCTTTTTGAAGCCCCCAGCTGCAATCAGTAATCCGCCTCAGGCGGATTCCACCGCAGGGAATCGACTCTGTTATTAATTCGTTCACTAACCCCGAAAAGAAGAAACCTTTCCCTCCTTTTAGCGTATGCGTTTTTGAAAGAAATGATAGTGGCCGGGAATTGACCAATCTGAAAGGACGAGTGTATATTCGTGATAGCCCGTATAATCCAATACCGGCATTCAAAGGCTTAAACAGCGACGGAGGTTCATCCGTCTCGTTTTGTTCTGGCTGGCTGCTGCAAGACTGTAGGGAAGAAAAACCTGAAAGCCGCCCGGGTTTTTCCGTTACGTTAATTCGCCTTGCTGAATATGACCTTTTTTGCATTTTCTTCTCCCAGATGAATTATAAATTCGATCCGGTTTTAAAATAATCCAAATTTTGCCGTAAATCTGTAAATTAATTGAAACTATTAACAATCGAAAAATTATTTGTGCGAATAACTAAAGCAACAATAGTTATGTGTCAAGAATAAATTTAATATAATAATATTTTTTTCCCCTAACCCGGGACAAGCCTGAACCACAAGGCTTTTTGTTCTCTCCATCTCCATCTTCTAATCTTTATAAACAAACAATTATTGTGTGTCAAGCAAAATATGACCCCAATATATAGTGGTGTTCAATTATTTTTCTTAAATTTTTGGTGGTGGTTTCATAAAAAAGGAAGCCACGCCCTTCAGAGGCTGTGTCGAGAGTTTTATATGGCTTTGGATCAGGATGTTATGCAAAGGTCTCGTGTCGTAACAGGGAAGGGTGAATGTTCTTAAAATGATCAAGACTGCCGGCATTATTGCTGTTTTCTTTCACTATGACCGCAGGCTTCTGTTGCTTAATACCAGGTAACTGCCGTAAGGGGATAAGCAATATACATGTTCTGCCCGGGAAAAAGGTCCATCTCACGCGCCTTGTCCAGAGGAATCCGAAACGAAAAGGTCTGGTTGCTTACCCTCATGTTAATCATTACTGTATTTGCGACAGGTTGAAGCGATATCTGTGAAAGAACTCCATGGAGGAAGTGCTCATCCGGTTTAATGCCGAGCGGGGTGAGACTGATTGAAATATGGTCCTGCGGAATCATTGCTGCTGCTGAAGGGACGGGTGGTTCAGATACAAGAATCCGCTGACCATCTTCAAGCGCTTTTTCCCAGTAACCGTCATGCCCCTGATTCCAGGGGCCAAACAGGATGTTTTCCATGCCGTTTCCAATGATCTTTCCCTTAAACATCTGAATAACATTGCCGCATATTTCATGAAGCCATTTCCAGTCGTGGCTTGCGATAACAAGGGTTGTGCCCCATTCCCGCGAAGCCGTGAGCGCACATGCCATAATCTGCCGGGCGCTGTCGGCATCTACGCTGGCTGTTGGCTCATCCAGGATCAGAACTTCCGGTTTCAGGACCAGACGTGCAGCCAGAGCCACCCTCTGTGCCTCTCCGCCTGAAAGCCTGTACCAGGGACGGCCGGAAAACTCAGAAGGAGAAAGCCCGACAAGGGCCAGGGATTCGTTCACCTGTTTCGGATACCGTGAAGAGTCGCCTCTCCTCAATTTTAATCCATATGCAATGTTATCAAAGACTGAGCGTTTCAGAAGATAGGGCTCCTGAGCAAGAAGGCTTACGCGAAACCTGACCGCTTCAGAAAACGGTTCAGCCTTCCGGCCATTGAATAAGATGGTTCCGTTTGAGGGGCTATCCATAAAGGCCAGCAGGCTGAGAAGTGTGCTCTTTCCGCTTCCATTCGGTCCGACAAGTCCGGTGATTGAACCTGCATGAAGAGAGAGTTCTTCAATATCAACAGCAGGATGCCGGTTATAGAACTTTTTAATGCCGGACAGATGATAGACAGGTGTATGCATGGTTATGAACGGTTCCTGAGGAATGAGAGCGAAAAATTAACTATGCCGGCTATTGCCATCAGGATGAGGCCAAGCGCTATACCCATCTCAAACTGACCTTTGTTGGTTTCAAGCGCAATGGCGGTAGTAATTGTACGCGTATGCCATTTGATATTTCCACCAACCATCATTGCAATACCCACCTCTGTCAGCACCCTGCCGTAGGCATTCATCCCGGCTGCCAGGAGGCCGTAGCGGGCCTCCCAGACTGTAGAATAAAAAACCTGTTTTTTGTCGGCGCCGAGTGATATCAGCGTTACCCTTAGTTTCTCATCAATGCTTTCAACGGCTGTCGCAGTCAGGGCAATCACTATTGGAAGCGCAAGGATTGCCTGGCCGATGGCAATCCCTTCAAGGGTAAAGAGCAATCCGTACTGCCCCAGCGGACCCCGCTGTGTTAAAAAGGCATAGACCAGGAGGCCGACAAGGACGGTGGGGAGCGACATCAGGGTATCCGTTATTGTTCTGATATGCTTTTTCCATAAAAAATCATGGTGGCCCAGCAAAAAACCCAATGGAATGCCGACAAGCAGACTGACGACCATCGAATAGGTAGATACCTTGAGAGTTGCAGATACGGCCGAATAGGTTTCACCATCTCCGTGTATCAGCAACTGTATTGCCTGGAGCAGTCCGTCTAAAAGAAAATTCATTTGTTTGACACCATCGTTACGTATTCGTAAAAAGTAAGAGCTTGCTTTTTTTATGTCATTCCCGCGGACGCGGGGTTCGTAGTGAAGCACCCGCGCTATCCAGTTTTTTCAGCTAGTTCTGGACTCCCGTTTTCACGGGAGTGACGACTTTGAGATTTTTACGAGCGCATCATTTATAAAATCACCGCATATTACTTTGAAGAAATAAAGAAAAGCTGCTTCCCTGAAAGCTTGAAACCGGTAATAAGATTTTGGGTTGAAGGCTTGCTCATCCAGTCCGAAAATGCTTTTGCGAGATCCGATTTGACATTCGGGCATTTTGCCTGGTTTACGACTATGACGCTGTAAATGTTTTTTAGCAGATCGTCTCCCTCGACCAGAGTCTTTAAAGGCGGATTGCCTTTCATTGTATCTTCATACTTGATGTAAGTTCCCCTGTCCGTGAGGGTATATCCGTTTTGTTCAGCCGCAATCTGAATTGTCGTAAGCATTCCCTGGCCGGCCTGCACGTACCACGGCTCTTTATCGGGAACCGGAAGTCCGCTTGCCTTCCATAAAATCTGCTCGGCCTGGTGTGTTCCTGATTTATCGCCCCTGCTGACAAACTTTATCTTTTTGCCTGAAATTGCGCTGAGGCATTCCTTGACGCTTTTGCCCTTTACACCGGCAGGATCAGATGCCGGGCCGATTAAAACGAAATCATTGTACATAACCACATTACGATTCAGACCGAAACCGTCCGCCACGAATTTTTTTTCTGCGTCAGGCGCGTGAACCAGAAGAACATCGGCATCGCAGTTTTCTCCAAGCTTCAGGGCCTTGCCTGTTCCTGTTGCGACCCACTGGATATCAATCCCGGTCTCTTTCACAAAGTAAGGCTTCAGATAATCGAGCAGGCCGGTGTCGTCTGTACTGGTGGTTGTTGCCATTCTCAGCAACTTCACATCAGAGCTGAATGCAGTGCCGCCGGACAAAATCAAAAAAGCTGCAATCATTGTGAGTGAAGTAATAAAAACATTCCGTTTCATTATAAAGCTCCTTTTTCTTGTGTTAATTTATTTTAAATATTTCGATATTCCGGACAGAAATATCATGCATTCTTATCTTTCTGGTTTTCATGGGGAAATACCATTTTCCCGCTGATACTAGTGTCATAACCTTCAAACTGTTTTGCAGCGTCAAGGAAGGGCTTTTCATGAAGCAGTCCCAGAAACAACTGAACCCCCTTGTCAAAAAAACGCTCTTTTTGAATCAAAAGATCGTAGCGTTCCCAGCGCAATGGAATAAAATCAAGCCCCAGCAGTGAAGCCACAGGCCGGATGCAGGGGGCCGCATCAGCCCGTCCTGTCAATACTTCGATTCCGACATCGAGATGCTTTGCAATCTCGTTGCGGTATCCGTCGAGTTTTTCGCCGTCTATCCCTGCTCTTTTTAATTCCCGGTCAAAAAGGAGCCTTGTTCCTGTTCCAAGCGGCCGGTTGACGACACGTATGTCCTGCTGAGCAAGGTCTGTAATCCCGGTTATATTTTTCGGATTTCCCTTTTGAACAACAAGTCCCTGCTCGCGCCTGCAGAAATTGTGTATCGCAGGCATATTTTCAAGCTCTGTTGATGCAAATTGAAAATTGTAATCGTTTTCATTTTCCTGGAGCAGGTGGCTCGATGCTATGTGGCACAAGTTACGCCGAAGCGCTTTCAAACCGCCCATGCTCCCTAAGTTTCCGAAAACCGCAACATGCTCCGGATAGAGGCTGTTGAAGAGGGAGATGGTCTTGTCAAGCAGAAGATCGTTGCTTCCGGTTATTATGAGTAATCCGTGGTATGGAGGGAGTGTTTCCCTCGATTCAGGGTAGTTCTGGGTATGGTTTTCAATCCATTGCTCCACAAGATGTCTGGGAAACAACCATTTCCCGGTAATTTTTGTTGCAGGCAAGCCCTTTTCTGTAATAAGGGCATAGACCATCTTCTCATTGACACCAAGTAATTCGGCCACCTCTTTTGTTGATATTAGTTCCTTCATGACGCTTGTCCTTCTATAAACGCTGTAAACGAACCATTAGTTACTAAATATAACCATAAATTGCACTTAGCCCAGTAATTTTACCGAGTCAATATTTTTTTAACGCATATAATCAGTGTGGGGTTTTTTTGATCCTATAAATTATAATGAATATTAATAAATATTAAATATCAACAAATAATCATTTGACAAATATATATGATTGGTTATAATAAGAATGCAAAGGGTTCGAGGGGTCGAGGATTCAAGGGGTCGAGGATTCAAGGGTTCAAGTAAACTGCTAAAAAACTATAATGAAAGAGAAGCAAATATTATTATCCAGGGATCTGGGCTATATTAATAAGGAAGACCTGTCAGAGCTTCAGAGAGATAACAAACGCTTGAACCTTGGAACCCTTGACCCCTTTATTCCAAAAATTGGGAAAAAACCTTATGCTTTAATGACATGTTACTAAATAATAGATATTTAATACTGGGGAGAGTTATTATGATGAAGCTGAATGAAATCCGACAGGATATAAATCTTGTTAATGCAATTGACTGGCAGATGACTCCCGAAGAGGCGGTTGTTTTATATCTTGAATGGGGAAACAACTGGGCGCATGGTGTTAATCTTATCCGTTCAAAAAATGACGTAAGCCATTATTTTGTGGTCAATAACTGGGGAGAAAATCCTGTTGTGTACCTGATCCGCAGAAATTCGGAAGAAGCGGTTGAACTGGCAAAATTTGAGCTTCCTGAGAATACGAAGGAAGAATTCCAAAAATCTGTAGCATATAATAAAGGTGTATATGCAATTGAAGGTGCGGTAAAAGACTGGCTTCAGAAAGAGTTAATGAACTGATTGGCGCAGAAATCAATAGGAGAAAAAGAATGAGCACATGCACCTCCAGACTCGATTACATGGTTGAAAGGCTGAAACAATCCGGGTTTCGGATAACCCCTCAGCGGATCGCCATTGTGGAAATACTGGCAAACAGTTGTGAGCATCCCGGAGTGGAGCAAATTTACCGCGAAGTAACAAATAAATTTCCCACAACGAGTCTTGCCACTGTTTATAAAACCGTTTCATTGTTGAAAGAACTCGGCGAGGTAATGGAGATGGGATTCGGTGATGAGAGCAACCGGTATGACGGAAAAAATCCCCACCCTCATCCGCACATCATGTGTGTGAAATGCAAATCGATTACAGATCCGGATCTTTCATCGCTAAATGAAATGTCAAAGGAGCTTTCTGAAGAGACAGGCTATAAGATCGTATCACACAGGCTTGATTTCTTCGGTGTATGCCCGGATTGTCAGAAAATTTCGGAATGATGAAAAAAAGGATGCAAGGGTTCAAGTGAAAAGATTTGATTGGCGTAAAACAAACATGATGAACTCGAAAGAAGTAATAATTCCGACGGCAAAGTAAAAAGCTCATTATGCAAGGCGCGCGAATCTTGAGGAATGAAGCGTACTTATTGGTACGCTGCAATGACGAAAGATGAAGCGCAACAC
>JAGVOC010000052.1 GCA_020052975.1 Desulfobacterales bacterium
TTTGGGAAAAACTGTTTGATTTCTTGCTTTTTTACCCCTCTGACATTAGGATTTCTTGGATTGTCCATGTGAAAGTCATACCAGAGAATGATGCCATCCTGTCTTAAAACACGAAGCATCTCAGAGGAGATTCTCTGTCTCATTGTCTGCTTACATCTTATCCCGCATCTTCCTTAAAAATTCCACCACCTTCAAAACTTTCGGCTCATCCATCCCCGAATGAGTGGGGAGATTTATAAGATGTCTGGCTATTTCTTCGCCTACAGGACAATCTCCATCTTTGTAACAGGCTATGTTCAAAGGAACTGTTAAGGGATGAAGCACAGAGACAAACCAATCACCAATTTCTATATTTCGGAGTTGGGCAGCTTTCAGAATAGCCTCTTTATCCCTGACAAATAATGGATACCGCAAATAGATATGTCCTTCTGGCTTAGTAGAATACGCAATGGGCAATTCGTTTTCTTTTAAGTATCTATCATATAGTCCGGCAATATATCTTCTGTGCTCATTATATTTATCTAACTTCTCTAATTCTTTTAACCCAATCACGGACAAGGAATTAGTAAATAATTTTTTATGTCCTTTGGATTTTTGAGGACTGAGTAGATCCTGACTTGTGGAAGAAGGGATAAAGACACCCATTTTTGACAATAATCGGTGAGTTTTTAGCCCAAACCAATGCAATGTTGGGTTATACATAAGATGATATAGTTTTAACTGCGTAAATAGGGTTGCTCTTTCCCTGTAAGATGGAGGCACGCACTCTTTTTTGAAGTTCTCAATTGCCTTCCCTGTTTCCGGATTATTTGTTGCCGCTACTCCACCTAAGCCCGTTGAAATTGCCTTTGACCACTGACTGCTAAAAAAGGCAGCATCACCTAATGTGCCCACTTTCCTGCCCTTGTAAGTAGCTCCTAATGCAGGGGCACAATCCTCGATAACCTTCAGATTGTGTCTTTTGGCTATCTTAAGTATGGCATCCATATCAGCAGGCAAACCAAAGGTGTGCTGGACAATGATGGCCTTTGTCTTGGGTGTAATCCTGCTTTCAACCTGATTTGGATTCATATTGTAGCTCTTTTTATCAATATCTACATAAATCGGTATTGCCCCAGTATAAATAACTGCATTAGGAACTACTACGCAGGTAAATCCCTCCACAAGGACTTCATCGCCTTCTCCAATCCCCAAGGCTTTTAAAATGGCGTATAACGCTACCCTGCCTTTCCAAAAAGAGAAGGCATATTTAACATTTAGATAGTCTTTGAATGCATCTTCATATCTTTGAATTGCTTGATTATTGTTTCTATTCATTGCATAACCCCGGTAATATATTTTGGATAACAGCTACAAATTCTTTTGCTTCATTTAACACTTCTTATGCTTCTTCCCTCGTAAATTCTTTTGTATGTTCATAATCAGCCGATAGTCTGTCCCGTTCAATCTTATTAAACCACCGTCCATACTTTAATTCCACTATTCCTGCTTTAACAAAATGCAAACCAAACAATGTAATGGCACTTGCATAGGATTGAGGAACTAAGTCTTTAGTGATAAGACAAGCAGTAGCGGCATCTAAAAAGGCATAATAAGACCTTGGGATAGAATCTCTGTAACTGCCAATGCTTAATGCGGCTTTTGCTGTTCTCAGTCTTTCTTGTGCTATTTCTAAGTAGTTAGATATCAAGCTCTTTTTGTTCTCTGGTTTATATCCCATAAGGATATTCCCTCCTTAGCTACATTTTGCGAAAAAGGGGTTTCCAATCTATTAAACCCCTCAAATTCTTTTTGAGAATAAGCTGCTACAGAAAGATATGACTGAAAATTGTATTTCTCAAGTATCTCCCATTCCACCTCTGACAATTTTTCATTCACTTTCTTATTCTTATGCCGTAAGATTACTAACAGGTCTATATCCGAATCCTTGTGATAATCGCCACGAGCCTTATAGCCAAAAAGCCTTATCGATACCACCTCATCTTTTAGCTTTTCAAGGAGACTGGTACTAAAATCATCTACCATGGACTGTTCGATCTTATTCAGCATCTGGACACTTCCTTCTTTAATTGCTCCAATTTAGATATAATTAATTTTACAATCCCCAACAAAGAGCCAATCCCATATGAAAAGTGCAATGTGAAAAATGTTAACATGAGGAAAGGAAAGAACTTTAATGAGTTTTTAATAGATAGTCTAAAGGAGAAAAATATGTTCATAAGCATATAAATACTAATAATAAAGGTAAAGAGATAAAAGGTAGGTGTGTAAAATAAAGATAAACCAAAGCTACCAAGCAAAGAGAATACAAAAGTGAAAGGGATATGGTGTTTTATTGAAGAAGATCGTTCAGCAAACTTCATGCTGTAAATTACCCAAAAACCATTCCAGAAATTTTGTTTAAATAAATCTTTTAGATTAGAACGAGCATGATAATAGCTTATAATTTCTGGGACAAGAAGAATCTTACCACCAGCCTTCTTTAATCGTAAATTAAACTCTATATCTTGATTCCTAACCAAATCTCCATTAAACAAACCGATTTTATCAAACACCTCTTTTTTATAAGCACCAAAAGGAACCGTATCGACATAAGTAGGTTCTTTTACACCTATCCTGAACATAGCATTTCCAACACCAAAAGAGGAAGATAGGGCAAAAGCAATAGCTTTCGCCTTTATTGTCTCTACCGCTGGAAGGGTTATCCATATTCCGCCAACATTATCAGCGCCACTCTTTTCAAGCCAATAAACTATCTTTGAGATATAATCCTTGGGATATCCGTTATGCGCATCCATCCTTATAATTATATCACCTTTTGCCTCTTTGATACCAATGTTCATAGCAGTCGGTGCAATCTTTTTGGGATTATCCAAAAATTTAATATTTGTATATTGTTGAGCATATTCCTTGATTATCTCTCTTGTGCCGTCTTCGCTTATTCCATCAACGACCAAAACCTCAAGTTTCTCCTTTGGATAATCGTTAGCAATAATAGAATCAAGGCAGTTGGCGATATATTTTTCCTCATTACGACAGGGAATAATTATGGAAACTAAAGATAAATTACTCATGTGTTTTCCTCTCCAAACACTTTTTTATAAACATTCAAAAGCCTTGCACTTTTGTTTCCCAATGTTATGGTGGATGGGTTTGTCAAGGCCATCCACCATAACAGTCCGAAAAAACCCTACCAGTATAAAA
>JAGVOC010000278.1 GCA_020052975.1 Desulfobacterales bacterium
CACCCCTGTTTATTTCGCGGACGTTACCGCGCAGATGAAAATGTTCATTGACCGTACCTATTCATATTACGTGCCTGATTTTTTAAATAAACCCGTGCCCAGCCGCCTCTCCCCTGGAAAACAGCTTCTATTTATCCAGACCCAGGCCCAGCCCGGAGATAACTTTTTCAATGATATTTACCCAAAGTATGAATTCTTTTTCCAGTTCCTGGGATTCAAAGACAACCACCTTATCCGGGTGACCGGCGTGAACGACGAAGGTGATGCCGTAAAACAGGAAAGCATCATGAAGCAGGCGGAAGCGCTTGCCGCTAAAATCATCAATAATTAAAAATAAGGAGGAGAAACTTCTTGGACAACAGACGTACTTTTTTGAAAAAAGGTTCATTGGCGCTGCTGGCGCTTTCAACTTCAACATCTCTTTTTCCGGCGAAGGTGCATGCCGGAACGGAAATGACCGTCACCAATCCCAAAACCGCGGCCGTGATCTGGTACAGTCAGACCGGAAACTCCGAAAGAACCGGAAGACTCATCGCGGAAACATTCACAAAAAAGGGACTGAACGTCACAGCGTCCGACTACAGGAATTTTGACCCGGAATCTATCGGCGCCTATGATCTGATAGTCGCCGGTTCTCCTGTGTACTATTATGATGTACCGGAAAATTTCAAACTCTGGCTCAAAAATCTGCCCGCAATAACCGGCAAGCCCTTTGCCTCCTATGTTACTTTCGGCGGTACAGGCGGCAACCAGCACAATACCGTCTGCACCCTGGCGGATCTGCTGGCTGAAAAAGGCGGTGTCCCGGTGGGAATAGAAACCTTCGGCAACATGTCCACCTTTGCCATCACCTGGTCATACGGAAATGAAGCGCGAGTGCTGGAATACAAACACCTTCCGGACGAAATAGCCTATGACAGGATGCGAACGTATGCCAGGTTGATATTAGACCGCGTGCACCAGGGGCAGGGCCTGGAAATCGAAAAAGACTGTGACTTCCGGGAACTGATCAAAAATTCTCCCTCCATATGGGCGACCAAGCTTTTCATATCCAATCATACCATCGACGGATCGAAATGCATCAAGTGCGGCACATGTCTTAAAAAATGTCCGGTGAACGCCATTGATCTTGAAAAAAATCATGTGAATACGGATGCGTGCATTGCCTGCCTGGGGTGCGTCAACAACTGCCCGACCGGCGCCGTTCACATGGAATTCATGGGCAAAGAAGTATACGGGTATTATGATTTTCTGGAAAAGAACCAGCTTCAGATACATCTTCCGGAGGAGTTGAAGAATCGGGTCAGAAGCCTTTAGCCGTTTCAGCAATCAATTTATGTTAACAGCTTGGAAGTAATCTCTGTGCCGATACCCGGCAACTGATATGACGCAATGCATCCGAAGTGTCTATTTTTGCTAATCTTGAGATATTCTGAATCTCTTATATTTAATATTAATAGCCAAGCACTTTCTGCACGAACGTCTCGTATTATCCGTATTACGTATTACACACGTCCCATATTACACAGGAATTCAGAAGGTAATACTCATTTGTGACCAATCCCATCTTGACACAACAAGACCCTTTTCCTATACTGCCCATTCAAAAAGAGATTTATTATCCAACTTAAAAGACAAGATTATATGATTATTAAACATCCGTTATTCGCAATTCCTAAAGATGATTTAGGATTAATCAGATTTATGAATCTTGATAAGTTCGAACATCTCTTAATTACATCTTCACTATATTTTGTTAGAGCGGATAAATTGAAAACAGCAGATTCTTTGGAAGGAACGCTTACAAAAAAAGAATTCGAGTTTCTTAAAAGCAGAATGTTCGGCCCTGGTTTCTATAAAAGTCTTTCTAATTTCAAGATCAACGATAGAAGAATAAAGCCTGTGGCAATAGGGAGAACAGCCATTACGGGGGATAGAAACCTCGATTTGCGCAACATTAGAAGGGAATTTCAGAGAGTTTATGAAAATAGAAAGCAAGGGTTATTCATTAATTGTTGGTGTATTAGTGATCATGAGCTTAACCCGATGTGGAAAGCTTATACAGAAACAGGCAAGGGTGTGGCAATAAGAACAACTTTCAATAAATTGAAAAAAGCACTCGAAAATTCTGATAAGATAATTGCCAAGAAAATTAGTTATTGTGATTTTAATGATATATCTGCAGAAATCATTAAAAACCCTCCTATTATTTTCAAAGGTGGAATCATAGCTCTTCTAATAGACATGTTATTTAAGAAACACAGACCTTATGAAACGGAGCAGGAGTTAAGGCTTATATTAATGGATGAAGATTATCTCAGTCTTTATCCCAATAGCCCCATGATGCCAGATATTGATGTATCACTTCATAAAAACATAAAAGAATTTACATTGTCTAATATAGATTTAATCACTCTTGTAGATGAAATTATCTTGCATCCAGGCGCCACAGCAGAATTTATGGAATCGATGCATAAAATTATAACAAAAGATTGCAAAGAATTGCTCGACAGAATCGTATTTTCGAGAATTGATTCGAACCCTTATATTTTTGAGTAACATTGTAGTCCCTTTTTCTTGACGTTGGAACGGACATTCCTCTCAGCCTCCACAGCGCAGGGGTAGTCCTATGGGACATCTTAAACATTTAAACCGAATTACTGCTTAGCGATATTGTATTTTTTATATCCCCTGAATAATTATCCGCCCCCTGACAAATATGTTTACAAGTTACGGCTGAGGCATGGCTTTTCTCTCCTGCTTTCTCGTAGAACAAAACGCCGACCCGCCGGATACGATCAATCAAGTCCGGGTCGCTGCATTAGGCTATATGAACCTGTAATCTTTTCCCCAGTGCATTGGCAACCCGCTTTAAAGTGGAAAGTTTGATATCCTCAGCATGATTTTCTATTCTGGAAATAGCAGTCTTCTTTGTTTTGAGACGTCTTGCCAGTTCTTCCTGTGTCAGTCCTGCGGATTCTCTCGCCTGGCGCAATACAACTCCGATTTTGAACTGTTCGTAGCCTTCATCAAAGCCTTCTGCAAATTCCTTATCTTTCTTTTTTCTGTTAACTATATATTTATCTAAATCACTCATATCTTTCTCCCTCTGCTTAAAAAATCTTTCCTGTATTTCTCGGCTCGTTCAATTTCCTGTCTTGGCGTTTTCTGGGTTTTCTTTATGAAACCATGCGTCAATATAACCACTGAATGGGTGTCAAAAAAGCAAAATATCCGGTATATATTAGAGCTATATTGAACCCTGCATTTCCATATCCCATCCGTACCAGCCAGCTTTTTAAAATATACGGATGGCAGGAATTCCAGATCCTCTAAAAGTTTGAGAGTCCATAATAATTTCTGGGCAACTTTGCCGGATAAAGAATCAAGAAACTCCCGAACAGGACATTTCCCATCGATAGTCGTATAGAAAATTACTGTTCGTTTCATGGTTGTATGTTAACCTGTATGTTAACTGTTGTCAAGTTGGTTTGTAAGTACCGTTAAAAATCCAGTTGGTAGGACGCATTAAAATTCTGATATGACGATCGAAATCTGGCACTTGATCATACCACGTACAGCTTTCACTTCTTTTCGCCCCGGAGTGTCTCGGCGGCATAGCCCCACCCTTTACAGGAAGGAACGTCTATCATGATGAATTCAGCTGATTCCTTTGCTTTCAGGATGAGTAGTTCTTCGATGTCGATTCGTGCCTGGTCGTTGGCGGACAGCGTTTGTTCATTGGTATAAATAGAGCCTTTTGCAAGGTAAACAAATATTCGCCTCTCCGGGGTATTCTCAAAACTAACAGATCTTCCCTTGTCAAGATCACAGCGGTAGATGGTTGCGTCAGTGTGAAAGGTGACTGTACCTGTTTTTCCCTGACCGGAAGCCACAGGAAAAAGGTTGTTCTTCCAGTCGGAGGCTTTGAAAGTCCTTTGATCATATGTCGGAGTAAGTCCATGTTTATCCGGGAAGATCCATATCTGATAAAAATGTACTGGTTCGTCCGCGAGATTGAACTCGGAATGAGTGAGTCCTGTTCCTGCTGACATGCGCTGTACATCCCCGGGCCTGATTACGGTCTTGTTGCCCATGCTGTCCTTATGGGTCATCTCTCCCTGAAGGACAATGGTCACGATTTCCATTTCTTTGTGTGGATGGGTTGGGAAACCTGTTCCGGGCTCAACAATATCGTCATTGAATACCCGCAAGGCTCCGAACTGGATATTGTGCGGATCGAAGTAGCTGGAGAACGAGAAAAGCCAATAAGTTTTCAGCCATCCAAAATCAGAAAAATGACGGTTGCCCGCTTTGATTATCTCTATCATTTCTTTTTTCCTTATATCACACATAAACGTCGAGTGTAAGCTAAGCGGCTTTACAGCATTAGCTCCAAGCTCTGTTTAAGCGCTGTCACTCAACAACGACGGCCGTGCCGCTTGCCGAAACCATTAGCATTCCATTTTTTTGACCAAGTACCTCGTAGTCCAAATCGACACCGACTACGGCGTTGGCACCAACCTCTTGTGCGCGCTGCTGGAGTTCCTGTAAAGCTATTTCGCGCGCCCGCTGCAGTTCCCGCTCATAGGTTGCCGACCGTCCGCCAACGAGATCACGGATTCCGGCAAATAGATCTTTGAACAGGTTGGCACCCAGAATGGCTTCTCCTGTAACGATACCGCAGTACCTGGTGATCCGTTTGCCATCGATACTCGGAGTAGTGGTAATTTGCATTTGGTTCTCCTCATTTGGGGTCAATCAATAGATGGTATCTCAGGTTGTTACGATGGTCGAACAGGTTATTCTAAAGTTACCGGATAACTCCACTTCTAACAAGATATCTTCTGGTCTGGACAAAGTTAATCTATCCGTTATCTTCGCGATTCATGATTGCCTCGCCCGACAGATACGACATAAATATTTTAAATAATACATAATATCTTAACAATTATTTTAAACCATTTATTTCCATTTCTCGGTAAAACCGGTTTCGCAGGATAGTTTTCCTGCCGGTAGCAAGAAGAATTCGGCAATACGCAAGAACGGGATAACAGAACATGACAGCCCCGACGCTTAAATCTTCATACAGGCAAAAGCGTGAAAAAGTCGGGAAGGGTATTCTGTTCTAAATAGACTTGGCCCCATTCTCTGTCTATCCCAGTTTCTTCTTTGCCGGTCTAATCTCATACAACGATTGATCCTCCATTACGACGCATGTCTGCTCTATGTTGGCCTTTTCAAAGAGCAGCTTTACGCTCGAAAAAAGACCAGAGTTTTCGGCTTTCAGGTATCGCGCCGTCATCCTGCAATACTCGGGATCAATTTCAACGCCAATACTGTTACGGCCCGTTCTCAGAGCTGCAACCATCGTTGTGCCCGAGCCACAGAATGGATCAAGTACAGTATCTCCGACGAACGAGAACATTCGCACCAACCGCATGGCCAGTTCTAAAGGAAACGGTGCTGGGTGGTGTTTTGTTGAAGCTCCGGTGATGTTCCATATTTGTTGAAACCAACGGTGAAACTCTTCTTTAGTTAGTTTGCTCGCCTCGCGTTGTGCCTCCGTCGGTTTTCTATATCCACCGGGCTTCCTCTGCATGAGGATGAACTCCATATCATTCTTTATGATCGCGTTGGGTTCATAGGGTTTGCCGAGGAACTTTGAGCCGTTTGTAACTTCGTATGAGGCATTGGCAATTTTGTGCCACACAATTGGATTGAGGTTATCAAAACCAAGACGCCGGCAGATGACACATATATCGGCATGAAGGGGAAACACAAGATGCCGTCCGAAGCTGCGTCGTGCTACACAGACGTCCCCAACAACACAGACCAACCGTCCCCCCGGAACTAGGATACGTAATACGTGCTCCCAGACTTTTTCTAACTCGGCCAGAAATGCTTCATAATCCTGAAGATGACCGAGCTGATCGGGGTTTTCGTTGTAGCGTTTGAGGTTCCAATATGGCGGGGATGTGACGACGAGGTGCACCGACTCGTCCTCCAAGAAAGATAAGTCCCTTGCATCATCATTAATCAGTCGGTGTAATGTGGTTGACTTCATAGGCTCACAAAAAGGTCGCCACATGTGCGACAAGTAGTTTGGCGAAACGTTCGATTGAAAGATCATCAGCAGGAGTCTTATAAATGCCGTTAAGACCTTCATGACTTGAAGAGGTTATGAAGGCAGAGGCGGTATAGTGGCGCTCCAATACGAGTTTCCGACAGAACAGTTCATACCGGCGCATGTACGATGCACCGAGGAACTCGGGAAACACTTTGAAGTGAGGTTCCTTTACACCCACAGGCCGATTGGATGCCTCACAATCTTCCAGCATAAAAAAATAGCCAAGAAATGGTTGAGGACTTTCAATGTATGCTCTCTCACGGAAAGCCGTCCAAAGGTCCAGGGCACTGCCCATTGCTTCTTCTGTTCTGTTGTTGAAATTGTTGCCAAAAGATGGCCCCACTTGGGATTTAGCTTCAATGGCAGCGATCAACATACGGTCGTGTATGACGAGCAGGTCCCATTCTTTGGTTGGGCGGAAAAAACCGGGAAGTTCAACTGCCTTCTTTCGAAATACATAATGAAGGGGAATTCCTGCTTGTGTGACAAGTCCGGTGAAGAGGTCAATAAACCCGTCCATCTGAGCGCCGCCGGTGACGGCACTGCGGAGGCCTTGATCGGCCCTTCCACCCGTTTTCTGCTTGTTCCGCTGGGCAGCCCTTGTTTGCCAGTAGTGGGCCACCGCTTTAGCGACTTGATTGTCTGCATGCGGTGTATTTTTATGAGTATCCATAATAAGAGAAGCCTATCAAATTCCTCAATGTTTTTCCAGATTATTGTGGAGGTCAACGAGTTAGTGCATAGTTTCCGAGTTACTTTACAATGGAGAAGATTCTGCGTGCACTTCGCTATCATCTTATATTTCTTATATATTTTATCTATATAGTCTTGACAAGTATTATCTGCACTTGTATCTTTTTCCAAGTTATCATGTAATTTGGAGGACTAACACTTTTTAGGAGAATTCCCCGACGGGATAACAAGGAAAGACTGTGGAATAATAACAGAAAATGACAGACTCGAAAATTAAATCTTCATACAGGCAAAAGCGGGATAAAGCCAAGGAAAGCAATTGCAACTGCTGAAACCTTATGGGGTCGGGCCAAGTTAACTATTTGATATCTAAAATTTAACATTCCCAAAGCTGGGAGCATTCTATGGGACGTCTTAAACTTTTAAACCAAATTAATACATAGCGATATTGTATTTTTTATATCCCCCGAATAATTATTCGCTCCCTGACAAATATGCCTATAAGCTACGGTCAGGCACGGCTTCTCTCTCCGGCTTTCTCATAGAATAAAACGCCAACCCGCCGGATATGGTCAATCACGTCCGGGTCGCTGATGTTATGAAACAGGGATAAATCGAATGTGTAGGGCAGGAGCAGGCCGTCTATCTCTTCCATGAAACGGTAGAGGATATTCAGGGTCAGCAGTAAAACGCAGGCCAAGCTTAGCCTCAATTGCATTCAGAATATAGCTTTCTGCCGTCTGTTGTTAGTTTGAGTCAGATTTATGTGATGCCTTCATTCAAATCGCTAACGTCGAGTTCACCGGGAAGCCCGTTTTTTGGGCGATTCGGTGGAACGCCTTGCTGGGCGTTTTATTTTATGAGCAATATCAATAAGAGAGAGGAGGGCTTTATTGACTGCCTCCTCATTGGGGAATGCTTCGGCAACCTCTGGCTTAAGGACAATTACATTGGAAGATTCTTTTAAACGATTTAAGTACTTGCCTCGTACTAAGCCGGCGGGAAAATCAGAGCGCTTATACTCTACTCGCAATTCATCTTTATCAGGCTTTTTATCCTTCTTCATATTCATGGACTTATGTCAGAAGTTTTTTAGTCGCTTGACGCTCAGTAAATAATTCTAAAGTTTCCGGATAAATATCTGTGCGATCAAATTTAGTGCGGGGTTGATTAATTATGGTGGCGCATCAGGCCAACCGTTTATAAAGTTCTTTATTCTTTGAAAGAACCTTCTGCACGGCTTCGTCAAATGCCGATTCAGGCTGACCGATTAAATCCTCAATCGAAGCGGTTACAAACTGACTTGGCAACAAGCCGAACTTCTCGGCCTTTTTCTGTAGCAATGCGGCCTTGGAATCATCTATTTCAACCGTTATTCTTGCCATATTTAATTCCCCCATCTGTTCTTCAGGTCAGTATAGCTTAAATTTTCAATTTTTCCAAGCAAGTATCCATATGGAACACATCAAATTTCAAACTTAATTAATGCTCAGGCATGGCCTTAATCTCCGGCTTTCTCGTAGAACAAAATGCCGACCCGGCGAATAGATCTTTGAACAGATTGGCGCATAGAATGGCTTCTCCTGTAACGATACCGCAGTACCTGGTGATCCGTTTGCCATCGATACTTGGAGTAGTGGTAAATTTGCATTTGGTTCTCCTCCTTTGGGGTCAATCAAGAGAAGGTGTTTCAGGTTGTTACGATAATCGAACAGGTTATTCTACAGTTTCCGGATAACTCCGCTACTAACAAGATATCCTCAGGGCTGGGCAATGTCGATCTATCTTTTATCTTCGCGATTCATGGCTGACCCGCCCGGCAGATACGACATAAATATTTTAAATAATACATAATATCTTGACAATTATTTTGCAACCATTTAATGCCAATTCACGATAAAATCGGTTTCAAGGGTCCGGCAATTCGCTGGAACGGGATAACAAAAAATGACAGCCTCAACACTTAAATCTGCATACAGGCAAAAACGGGATAAAGCCAAAGAAAGCAATTGCAACTGCTGCAACAGAACAGCTCCTTTCTGCTGGAGATGCAGGTGCGGATTTGCAATCTGTCAGGACTGTATGGAGGAAAATTTCTGGGGAATGTCCTGCAACGGAATTACATGGCAGTGCCCTGACTGCGGCGGCCAGAACGGATTCGGAAATCAGTAAAACCCCCTCGATTTAATCAAGAAGAATTTCTTCAAGCTCTTTTAATCTTGAAATATGGTACCGGGCGGAAAGATCTTTGTTTTTGTATGAAACAAGCGTAACGCCAGCACCCTTTGCGGCCATTTCATCAAGCACCGAATCCCCCACATAAATCGCCTGGGAAGGTTTTATGTTGAAATGTTCCACGATCTTTATAAGGGATTCCGGGTGAGGCTTTGGATTTTTAACATCAAGGGCGCAAACAACAAAGTCAAAGTATCCGGCAAGTCCGTGTTCCACAAGAATTCCCTGCATTGTATCGCTTCTGTTTGTAGCAATAGCGGTTTTATATTTCGGCCTGATTTTTTCAAGAAGATCTTTTAAATCCGGTTCTATCTTCATCCCTTTAATAAACGGCCAGTATGACATTTTTTTCCGGAACGCGTATGCAGCTTCAAGTGTCTCATGGTCATCAAACAGATTGTCAAGGACTTCGTTTGCCGTATGCATATGGGCGTGGGCAAACTGCTCGGAAGTCATCTGCGGTTTTCCGAAATGATTCAGGATGCTGTTATAGTAATCCATGTTGGATTGGACGGAGTCAAACATAACACCGTCGCAGTCAAAAGCGACCACCTTTAAATCATTCATAATATGTTACCAAGAACAGGGATTCTGATTTCAGGATGAATCTTGTTATCTGTTTTGACAATAATCAAATCGAAATACTTGCCCTTAACTTTTGCCGTGCTTTTAACGGTCAGGAAATATTGGGTTGATTTTGCCCCGGGGTTTTTTTCAAGTTTAACGCGTATGTTAATACCGTTTAATGCTGAAGTTTCAAGTATTTTAAAAGGATATTTTTCTTCAGGAAATATAACCACTGTTACTGAAAGGCTCTTACCAACAGGACCGTTTAAAAATACCCTTTCAGGCTTTACTGTGGCAAACTTTTCAACAAATCCATAAACAGTAAGATGAATCAACCCGTTGTTGATGCCGTTTGTGTGTACGACCATGTCTTTCTTAATCGGTCTTCCGCCATATCCTGCAGTATCAACCTTGATTGTGATCTTTCCCTCGCCACCGGCGGGAAGCTGTTTCGGAAAGGAAACAGCCGCGCAGCCTCAGCCGGTTTCAATTTTTTCTATCTCAAGCGTGGCATTCCCGGTGTTTTGAATAACAAAATCATGGATAACTTCGGTTCCGTCCAAAACCGGTTGGAACTCGAAAACGTTATTGCTGATAACGGCTTTTGCCTGACCTTCTTCCGTTCCTCCGTAAGAAACAACAGACAAACCAACAAGCAAAATCATGGATAAACATGCAACTGTAGACTTATATTTCATAAAAACTCCTTATTTTCCATCCGGAAATGGCCCTTTTGTGCGATCTCGGCGTCAATCTGCGGGATTTCTTGTGCGACATACTATGCGTATGTCTCCGCGCAATCACTTGATTTCCTTGAGCTTGCCCAAAATTGCCGATTTCCGAACTGGAAACTCGATTGTGTCCAAAATTTGTTTCCCAGAGAGCAGAAAATAGAATCTTATATAAAAATGTCAAGAAATACCTTTGTCATTTTACGAAGCCGTCTTTTTGAGACCTTTGAAGAACATACAATTTTGGCCAAGTACAAGGAAGGCGAAAACTTCAACCACAGGAATACATTGAGTATTTCGAGGATTGAAATTTGAGCCTGACGCAGTAATCGGGCAAAAGGGGGTGTTATGCAAAGGTCTCATTTTTACATCATAAAATAAGGGTCCACATCCACTATTACACCGACATCCCTGTTTCCCTTCTGTACGTTTTCAATTATAATGGTCCGGGCCAACCGGTGAAGCTGTTTTATCTCTTTACCCTTCAGGAGAATCTGCCATCTGAACCGGCCCGCTATTTTCGGAACCGGAGCCTCGATAGGACCAAGAATATCCACCGAATTCATATTAAATTCTTTCTTGAATCTCATGCAAAGATCACCGATTGCTTTTGCATACTCCCCGGTCTTCTTTTTGTCCTTCCCGTAAATCCTGATCTGGATCATTCTCGAAAAAGGAGGATAATTCAATGCTTTTCTAAATAAAATCTCCTTTTCATAAAAAGCCCTGTAATCCTGATTTTTTGCCGATACAATGCTGAAGTGTTCAGGGTTATATGTCTGGAGTATTACCTTTCCGGGAGAACTCCCCCTGCCGGCCCTGCCTGAAACCTGGGCCAGCAGTTGAAATGTCCGCTCGCCTGACCTGAAATCAGGGAAAGCAAGAGACTGATCCGCACATATGACACCAACAAGTGTAATATCAGGATAATCATGCCCCTTTGCCACCATCTGAGTTCCTACAAGAATGTCGATTGTTTTTTCTTTAAGGCCTTTTAATATTTTAACTATTGAACCTTTACGGACTGTTGTGTCGGAATCCATTCTTGCAACTCTTGCTTCCGGAAAAAGGCTTTTTGCTGCCGCTTCAATCTTTTCGGTTCCAAGCCCGAGGGGTTTTATCTCAAAAGACCCGCACGTTGTGCAGCTTGAATTTGCGGCTTTTGTAAAACCGCAATAATGGCACTTATATGCATTGGCAAATCTGTGAAGGGTAAGAGGAATATCACAGTTTTTACACTTAAGCACTTCCCCGCATTTCCCGCAGACCGGAAAACCCGCAAAACCTCTCCTGTTTAAAAATAAGAGTATTTGCTCCTTTCTTGCAAGCGCTTCTTTCATTCCGCAGATAAGCTCTTCTGAAATATATCTCCTTATACCCCGCGAATCACGAGTTTCCTTCAAATCTACCACTGAAATTTCAGGAAGATTTCTATCTTCAACTCTTTTTGTCAGTCTTACTTCCGTAATTTTTCTTTTGGAGATATTATGATATGATTGCACTGAAGGAGTGGCAGAACCGAGAAGAACCAGGCAATTGGCAAGTTTTGCCCTCACAACAGCAAGGTCCCGTGCGTTATAACGCAGCCCTCCCTCCTGCTTGTAGGAGGAGTCATGTTCTTCGTCAACAATTATCAACCCGATATCTTTAAAAGGCGCAAATATGGCCGACCTTGCCCCAATTGCAATAGGTGTTTTTCCCCCGGCTATGCGAAGCCACTGGTCATATTTTTCACCAGCCGACAGGCCGCTGTGAAGAATTGAAACACATTCGCCGAAACGCGCACGGAAGCGGCCTTCCATCTGTGAAATAAGAGCTATTTCAGGAACCAGAACCAGAACAGAATACCCCTCCTTTACAGCCAGAGATGCAAGTTGCATGTAAACTTCTGTTTTGCCGCTCCCGGTCACACCTGATAAAAGATATGAAAAAAAGCCCTTCCCTAAAAAGCCTGCTATTTTTGAAATCACACCATCCTGTTCGAAAGTCGGGACAGGAGCTATATCCGGGCTGATGGTCTCTCCGAATGGGTCCCGGTATACAGGTCTTTGGAAAATTTTGACATGGCCCTCTTTTTCCATGGAATTGACTAACCTTGCAGCCCCCGGCACTGTCTCCCTGAGCCTTTTCACAGAAACTTCCCCGGATACTTTAAGGGTCTCGATGATTTTAATCCTCGATTCTGAAAGGGATCCCGGAATTGGTTCATCATCTGTCAGGGATATATAACGCTCCGTTTTCACCTTTGTTTTTCCTGCTTTTATTTCTCTTCTTTTTTCAATCCATCCCTTCTGTTCCATTAAACAGAATAGAGAACTAGGGACCTTATCTCCTAGTTCCGCGCAAAGGTCTTTTACGCATTTAGGAGATTCTATAAGAAGGCTGAGTATTCTTTCTTCAGAGGATGCGGGCCGCTTTTTGTCGCGGGCTTCTTTCCCTTTATCCGTTATAAAAAGATTTGAAACTTCATACAGGTTCAAGCCGCCGGGAAGCGCGGTTTTTATCACCTCGCCGACAGGATGCATGTAATAATCCGAAATCCATTTGAAGAAATGGATCATTGAGGGAGGGAAAAGGGGGTTATCATCAAGAATATCTAAAATGGCCTTTATTTCTTTATCATCTTTGTTTTCTGTCTCTTCAAGAACATATCCTGTTACTTTACGCTGTCCGAACGGAACAAGAACCCTTTTACCCTGCACTGATACATCCAACAGGGTGTCCGGAACCAGATATGTAAAGGTGCCCCAAACCGGCAACGCCACGGCAACTTCGATAAATTTGGGGCTTTTCACCATTTTACCCTTTTCAATAGTTATAAATGCTGTTAGAATACAGCTACTTTAAATGTAACAATTCAGGAGTCAGGAGTCAGGAGTTAGGAGTTAGAAAAGAATGGTCATTCTTTTTATTCCTGCTTCTGAATTCTGGATTCTGCCTTCTGGATTCTGGCTAATTGATTCTGGCTCCTGGCTTCTTAACAGTTCTATGCAATAATATAGCATAAAACACATTTTAAGGAAAAATTATATACGTCAATGTCCCGCTCTGTTGCAACAACCGATAATGCTCATTCCTTGCAACCATGCTCTATTTTGTCGTGCTGGAGCGGACAGAATCCCAGAAGGTGGGAGTTTATCTTTACACAATTCCTCCCATGACATATATTGTAGCCGCTTTTTACCTGGGAGAAAATATCGGCATAAATCTTATAATTGGATCGATTTTTGTTTTTGCCGGGGTTTATATAACAGAAAATGGATAAAGATGTGGAAAGACGCGTTTAATTTATGATAAAATGAATTTAACTGAAAGGGGGAATCAATGTATAAAATATTAAAAAAGTGCACGGTACTTTTTACAATCGCCGCGATGTTAATTATTCCTCTGGGCTCAGAAGTGCTTGCCCAAACACATATGGAACAGGGCCCGCCGGATGCCGGAGCCATGGTTGCAGATTTCGTTCTTTTGAGGCCTCTAGGGTTTGTCACCCTTGTTGCAGGTTTCACCGTCTTTGTGCTGTCGTCTCCGTTCTCGGCACTTGGGGGAAATATTCATACTGCATGGGATAAAATGGCGGTTGATCCGGCAAAATTCACATTTACAAGACCCCTTGGAGTGTTTTAGAAGCTCCTGCTAAATCATTAAGCACGTGGCGATTAAAAGAGGCCTTTGCATAACACCCGCTATTACCTTTCATCTATAGGAACATAATTTAATGAAGGCGGGCCTGCATATATTTGCCGCGGACGGCTTAATCTCCAGTTGGGGTCATCAACGCTTTCTTTCCACTGGGCTATCCAGCCGGGAAGCCTTCCTATTGCAAACATGACCGTAAACATATTGGTCGGTATTCCAAGAGACCTGAGAACAATACCGCTGTAAAAATCAACATTGGGGTAGAGATTGTGCTCAACAAAATAATTATCTTTTAATACAACTTCCTCGAGGTTCTTTGCAATATCAAGTAACGGATCGATAATTTTAAGTTTTTCAAGCACCAAGTCACATGTCCTTTTCATGATTCTGGCCCTTGGGTCATAGGTCTTGTAGACCCTGTGCCCGAAACCCATAAGCCTGAAAGGATCATTTTTATCCTTCGCCCTTTCAACCGCTCTATTAACCTTTCCGCCATCTTCTTCCTTGATTTTTGTCAGCATTTCTATAACAGCCTGATTTGCGCCGCCGTGCAGGGGGCCCCATAGCGCGGCCACACCGGCTGAAATGGCGGCATAGAGATTGACCCTCCCACTTCCGACCATCCTGACCGTTGATGTAGAGCAGTTCTGTTCATGGTCCGCATGAAGAATCCAGAAAACGTTCAGGGCTTTTACAATATCTTCGTCAATCTGGTATGGTTTTACAGGATTATCAAACATCATGTTAAGAAAATTGGCACAGTATGAGAGATCAGAACGGGGATAAACAACCTTGTGTCCTCTTGAAATCTTGTAAGACATTGCTGCAAGTGTTCGGATTTTGGAAAGGAGGCGGGTAACAGTCAGGTTGATTTCCTCTTCGGATATTTTTATCTCGGGATAGAAGCTTCTTAAAGCCGTTACCATCGAAGAAAGAATCCCCATTGGATGGGAAGCTCTTGGAAAACTCTGGAAAAACGACTGCATGTCTTCATGTATCAGGGAATTATCGTTAAGCAGGATGGAAAAAGCATTAAGCTGTTTTCTTGTAGGCAAAACACCGTTTATCAATAGATACGTAGTCTCGGTGAATATGGAATGCTCGGCAAGCTGCTCGACAGGAATCCCCCGGTAACGCAGAATCCCTTTCTCTCCATTCATAAAAGTAATTGAACTCTCGCAGCTTCCGGTATTTCCAAACCCCGGATCCAGAGTTATCAATCCTGTTGTCTGGCGAAGCGTTGAAATGTCTATCGCCTTCTCCCCCTCTGAGCCGACAACTATTGGAAGCTCGTATGTCTTTCCATCATATATTAACTTTACGTATTCAGGCATTTTCCCCCTCCTCTGTTAGAAAGTATTTTTTTATTCTATACAATAAAATATTTCAAGGTCAAATATCTATTTTAGGATCACCTCCAAAAGAGTTGGCGATTGCATTAGGATTCAAGGGTTCAAGGATTCTAGTGACCGGAAAAGCGAGCGCATTCCCCGATGCTTGCAGCGGGGAGCTTGAATCCTTGAACCTTGGAATCCTGGGCCCCTTTCTCCCAAGAATTGGGAGAAAAACTCTATTTTAAAGCTTCAATTTACTAAAATGTTTTCATGTGATAGAAAACATATACGGAACAAATCGGTATGAAAATCAATGGAGGGTACCCATGTCGTTCAAGGAAAACCTATTAAATAAAATACGGATCGATAAAATGTCGCTCAAAGTACTCGGGTCAATGGGAACACCTGAAAGCGGGAGCAAAATAGACAAAGAAACCATGCGCGGAATTCTTGCCATGAGCACCTATCATCCAAGAAGGGAAAGAGATCTGGAGCTTTTTACCCAGTATACCGGGAGTAACATTCAAAAAATACTTGTTCTCGACAACGAACTTCCACTCTACAACACGACTGTAGACGATGTGGTATTGCGTAAAAGCCCCACGCTCAAAGAGATGCTCAGCATCAGGAATGCCAGAAAGATTTTAAACGATACGGATGTCCTTATTTGCAAAAAAGGTGATTCAGTTAGATTTTTTCAGAATGAATTAATTGCCATGTTTGATCTTTCTTTTGACAAGTCAGACCTGCAGGAAATTGAAAAAGACGGAATTGCTTCTCTTGAAAGAGGATATGCGGATGGCGTCACAGAAACCCTTGAACTCTTTTCAGAACTTCTGGGTTTTTCTCCTTTACCGAAAGTCTTCATGATCAGCAATAATATCATTATCGGGCAATCCAACATGACAGAGTCCGGAGAAACTCGCTTCGGACCGTTTTTTATCTACAGTATAATTCATAATACAATTAAGCTGTTTGATGAAAAGATTGGCATTCTGGATAAAGATAAAACCGAACTGCTGCATATGGCAGCATCCGGAAAAGCAAAAGCTGCCGGGGAAGGACCGGCAGTATTTCAATATCTTACGGATGCTGTATTGAGCAAAAAGAAAAACCAGAGTTAATTCAGGTTATTTACCGGCTGAACTTTTGTCCTGATTTTTTTCTTTGGAGCCGGCTCTTTTTCAGGTAACAGTTCCGTTACCTGCAGGTCCTCTTCTTGTTGCCGGCTGCCGGCTGAAAATAATTCTTTAATATGTTTTGCAATTGTTTCCATAGCATCAGCCTTACGTTCTTCGGCAGCAACCCTTCTTTCAGCAGCATCGGCTATCCGTTTCTGGTTATTGGCAATCCCTTCCATTATCATTTTTAACGCCGGGATATGCTCTCCTGAAATAGCTTTTAATAAAGCCCCATCGCCTGAATCTCTGTTCCTCTGTCTGTCAGGACTTGGAAATTTACCGTCGTGCGGTTTCCGGTTCCTGTCAAAACGTTTACCCGTTCTAAGATTATGAAGAAAATCGTCCATAAATAAGTCTCCCTGAATTAAATTAACTGATTAATGATTGATTGAACCGAAACAGCGAGCGAATTAAAACAGACACTATTCCCTACGGTCGAATCCGCCTAAGGCGAAGGCGGACTGCTGCTTGCTGCGGGTAGCTTCTATCCAGATCTATCACTTTCCGATGGCAAATCATTTATCAAATGAAAGGCATACATAGAGACCATTGCATAACACCCTCTTTTGCCCGATTTATTTAAAGATTTGGTTTCTGGTTTCTGGTTTGTAGTTTCTGGTTTTTCTTTTAACCAGGAACCAGTAACCATAAACCATGAACCTGAGCCCTAAATATTGCCTTCCTTGTACTTGGCCAAAATTGGATGTTCTTCAAAGATCTCACATAGAGAATAAAGAAGGATTTTCCATGTTATCAATGGAAAGTGGATAGTTGTAGTTAAGATACAGGCTGCAGGAATAAAAGTCAAGAAATGGTTTTATTATGTATGCCCATGAAAACTCTCAGCTAATAATAAGCTTCAAAAGCCATTAAAAATGATGGGCTCGTAAAAAGTCCATCAACAGGCCGAGGGCGATTAAGCCCCGGCCTGAGGTGAGGGTGGAACCGCTTGAATTTACTTCAAGCGGCGGGAGAGTCCGCCTCAGGCGGATTTCCCGCCAAGTAAAAAGTCGTTTTTTGACTTTTTACGA
>JAGVOC010000317.1 GCA_020052975.1 Desulfobacterales bacterium
AAACGGCATGACAGCAGTCGCAGCAGCGGATCCTGCAACGCACACTGTCAGGATACTTCTCCTGGACGGTCTTGAAGAGGATATCTGCTTTCCGGGCGAGTATTGCGTATTCTGAAAAAAGCTCTTCAATCATTTCTTCGGCCCGGCTTTCCCTGTCTTTTTCCCTTTTCCTGTGCCCGAAGGCTTTTCTGTTTTAGTTTTGGTTTTAGGTTTGGTTTTGGTTTTAGATTTCGTGGTAATTTTTGTTTTCACTGCTGTTTTGGTCTTTGTGCTGCCTGCAGTCTTCTTTTTCGCTTTTTTCCGGTGCGGTTCGAGAAGTTTCAGAAAATCGGGATGGACCTCAAATCCGAGTACAATCGCCTGATCGCAATATTCGATGGCTTTCTCCATCTCACCGAGGAGATGATACACATTCGCAAGGTTGTTGTAGCCAAGGGCGAAGTCCGGCGCGAGTTCCAGCATCTTCCTGTTCATTTCAAGACTTTTGTCAATATCATCTTTCTGGAGATACGCATTTGCGAGGTTGCACATTGCCTGTACAATGTCAGGATTCAGCTCCAGCGCCTTTTCCAACGCCTCTATGGCCTCATCGGTTTTCCCCATCTGAAGGTAGGCAAAACCGAGATTTGCATATCCCCGGGCATACCGGGGTTCTATTTCGACCGCGCGGAGATTTGCTTTCGCAACCTTTTCCAGGTCTCCGTCCTTGAAAAAGATGTAGCCAAGATTTACAAAAGCCTCAAACATCCTGACGCCCTGGGCAATTGACTCTTCAAAAGCATCAATCGCTTCATCGAACTTCCCCTGACTCATCAGGGCAACCCCCAGATTATAAAGGGACGCGGCACAGTCCGGTTTCTCTATCAACCGGAGTTTCTGTTCATGAATAAATTGCTCTATGTTTTTCAGTTCATCCATAAATTTATCTTCCCATATTATGTTCTTTCTCTTAAGTTTAAGCCGCAAAGGCAGGTGTTTCTTGGATCAACCCTGGATGAAAAACTCTTCCTGAAAATGCCGGAAAGTCAGCAAAGGGTGGCCATGATATATGGCCACCCTTTGCCTTAATCCTTTTCCAAATAAAATCAGTCGTTCAGGAAACAAGGTACTCGCCTGAATTCTGCGAGTTTCTATCCTCCTGAATCGCCTGATTTCTCGACAGATATGCCTCTGCCTTTCAAACCGTACATGGTAGAGCTTCCTGTTGACAACAACTCCATTACCTCTTCACTCACCATCGCGGATGCTATTTTTTTAACCTCTGATGCACCGGCGTCAGGGATTGTCTTCTTCACACCGGTGAGCATATCCTTGAAATAGAATTTGCTTTTGGCGCCTTTCGATGCGTAGTCTATGATAGCCTGTCTGATGTCTTCATCTCTTCCCATTATTTTCCACTCCTCTTCGTTTTCTTATATACCGCCAACGGCCTTGGATACAGCCCATGCATGGTCGGTATATTTAAACTGAGTCGATGTTCTGTAAGTATCAACAGCAAGTCGGTAATCGTCCAGGCTCTTCTCGGTGAACGGGATACCGGTCTTCTCAAAGAATCTCTCCCAGCCGATACGCTCGGCCCAGTCGCCGATCCTCTCATACTTGTTCGCATCCTTTGCCCAGACTTCAACGATATTCTTGACGGCATCAGTCACTTCGGGCCAGCGCGGCATGGTGTTCGGCAGCCACGGGATAATAACTTTCGAGAATTTCGGCATGCTGATACGGTTTGAGATCTTACCGCCGACCAGAATAGCGATACCATCACCTTCGCTATCAGCTAAGGGCAAGCCCATACACATGGTGTAACAGTTACCGCAGTACATGCATTTTTCGTTATTGACTGTTACGGTCTTTTTGCCTTCCGCCGTTGTTGCCGGCTTAATAGCATACAACGGGCAGGCTGCAATGACCAGCGGAATCTCACAGGCCTTCCCAATAGCGTCATCATCGATTGCAGGCGGCTTGCGGTGATAGCCGAGGAGTGCGATATCGGAACAATGCACTGCGCCGCACATATTGAGGCAGCATGCCAGGGCTATTCTCAATTTCGCCGGCAGTCTCATGTTTTTGAACTCATCAAACAACACATCGGCAGTAGCCTTGACCGGACCGGAGGCGTCGGTTGCAGGGGTATGGCAGTGCACCCATCCCTGGGTATGAACGATATTGGACATGCTCATTCCTGTTCCGCCTGTCGGGAATTTAAAAGAACCTCCCACATGTTTTCTGCTGTCGAGTTCTGTCTTGAGCGCTTTTGCCTTTGCTTCATCGTCCAATATGAATTCAATGTTGTTTCTTGTCGTGAATCTCAAATAACCGTTGCAATGTTTATCTGCGATATCGCAGATTTCACGGATGTGCTCGACTGACATGAGTCGTGGGGCAGCAGCTCTCACAGTAAAAGCCTTTTCACCTGTCTCGGAAACGTGCACCAGAAGACCGGGCTCCAGTATCCTGTGGGAAACCCATTTCCCGTAATTCCTTCTGATGACAGGCGGAAGCATCTGCCCATAGTGACTGGGTCCGATATCGGTAATCCTGCCTTCCTGGGGCTTTTTGGGATTATAATAACCAAGTCTTTCTTTAGACATAAGATATCCTCCTTTATATTATTTTGGATGTCTGCTTCTGTACGCGTTAATGTCTCTGTCCCATCCACCGGGAACCTCCGACTCCTTGAAGAAGACGTACGGATTCGAACGAGGCTCTTTCACCATCTGCGGCATAGGCGGGATCCCGAGCACCTCTATGAATGTCTTCAGGCTTACGCGCTGGATTGTTTCACCTATGCGCTCACGGTTCTTGCCTTCCTCAGTCCACCAGTCAAAAACCTTTCTGACAAGATCTTTTTGAGTAGTATAAGGTTTGTTGACATACATAAAAGGTATAGTCAAACATGCCATCTGTGCGCCTTCAAGGATCGGGGCCTTTGCACCGAAGAGGATACTCACACCCTGATCTAAACCTACTCTCAGCGCCTCCGGCATAGCGTCTATACAATGCATGCAGCGGTTGCACTCCGGATTGTTGATGCTGAGTTTCTTCCCATCCCATTTCATGCACTGGGTAGGACAGAGGTCGATTATTTCTCTCTGGATATCGAATTTACCCCAGTCTCTTCCGGCAAATCCTCCGCCGTCAACAGGGATCTTTCCGGCAACATATTCCTGGACCGCATCCTGATTAATACGGATGTCGTCCTTCCACGTGCCGATATATGACATATCCGAACGGGCGATACTGGCAATGCAGCCATTCGGACAACCATCAAACTTGAATTTAAATTTATAGGGGAAAGCGGGCCTGTGCAATTCGTCCTGGAACTCCATAGTCATTTCATAACACATGTCCATGGTATCGTAACACGCGAACTCACAGCGTGCCTTACCAATGCAATCGGAAGGCGTACGGAGGTTTCCGCCTGAACCGCCTATGTCAACACCAAGCTCATGGGTCAGGTCAAAGAATATAGGCTCCAGCTGCTCCGAAGTTGAACCGAGAATAACCATGTCTCCGGTAGAACCATGCAGGTTGGTTAATCCGCTTCCGCGGTATTCTGCTATGTCACAGAATCCTCTCAACCAATCAGTGGTATAAAATTTCGCACTTGGCTGATTCACACGGATAGTATGGAAATGCGCAATGTTCGGGAATGTCGCCTGCTGGTCGCAATAACGGCCGACGATACCTCCGCCATAACCGAGAACTCCGACGATACCGCCATGTTTCCAGTGGGTCTCACCCTCTTTATAGGAAAGCTCCACAACTCCCAATAAATCATCGCAAATTTCAGCGGGAATCATGAGACTGTCCTGCCCCAATTTGTGTCTGTGCAACGCTTCTCTTTTTATATCGCTCACAAAACTGGGCCAGGGACCTTTCTCCAGCTCGTCCAACATCTTAGTTTCATGCATGGGCTTGTAATTCTTCAGCTCATCTTCTGTATAATTCTTCAACTGCTCATCAGTAAAAATTCTTACATCATCATATTTTCTATGCTCTTTTTCTTCTTTATCCCACAGCTTCTCTTGTCCTGGGATTCCCATTACTTACCTCCTTGACTGCTTGAGTTTTTTATACGTTCAGGCAAACGAAACGAAACCGACAGTCTGACTTATTCACCCCCTTCCTATGAATGAATATTCACTAAAAATTGTAGACAGAAATATGCCTTTTTCTTTTGGTGAAACTTAAGAAAAGTGTTTAATAATAATCAACTCACTGTATTTTGTCAAGTATAGAATTTTTATAGATAAATCAAATGGATCGATTAATCTAACTAATAATTAGCGCCGAATAATAAGCATATGCTGATTATTATATAATTTGCCGCGCTGTGTTGAAATATCATGGAGATTTTAATTTCCAGCTTTTCCGGTTATTTTGCTTATGGATGCTTCAGCCCATTCTCTCAGGGACTTTGTAATAAATTTTCCGCTATAATAAATAGTTGCCGCAGTATCATACCACTGCAATTGTTCAATAAACGGGCGAGCCGGCTTGTGTCCAACCTCTCCCATCGCCCAGATAAGATGCCCGAGTATCTCCGCATCAGTGTTTTTAAAAAGTTCAAATATTTTATCCTGAAAAAAATCTACGGATTCAGTAATACGCTTCCCGAGACGGCCAACCCCCCAGAGACCACCCTTTACGAGCGGAGGCTCGTCTATAGCATATGCAATCATCATCCTGCCATAGGGATCGATAAACTCCGGGATATGGGCAATGATTTCTGCTACGGTTTGGGGGGAGCTCCAGCCGATCCCGCCTGACTCATCCGTCATCGACCAGAAAAGGGTCCTGATATAATTCCTCACCTTTTCTCCCCGCCCTGCCTTCCACCACTGCTCCATAACCTTGGCCACAGTCTCTATCGCAGCCCAGCGCACAGGTTCATCCATATCATAAAGCCGGAACCGGACCGCCTGCCAGAAACGCCGGTCCCTGATGCAATATTCCACCAGGAGGACATGTTCTCTCCTCTTCAGCAGTTCTGCTACCCTGCTCTTTACCGACAAATCTCCATTATCCATTCCATTCACCAATTTCCCCCATTTTACAACGTTTGTGCCCCTTCAGTGAAGAGTTCAATCCCCTCCTTGATTAAGGAGGGGCCGGGGAGGT
>JAGVOC010000378.1 GCA_020052975.1 Desulfobacterales bacterium
ATTGAGCTGTTAAAGGCCACATCTAACATTATTTTAAGACTCAAGCGGGATGACCCGCAATTAACGCTCTTCTAAAAGTTTTACCGGACAGCAGTGACTTCAACTGGTTAATGATTTCCTTCGTGCTACATTTCTTGAGATGTTCGGCGATCCTTTGAGTAAGAAACAAAAATTTTCGGTTGTTAAGCTCGGAGATGTTGTTAATTTTTGTGGCGGAGGGACACCGAGTAGAGCAAACCCGGGGTATTATCAAGGGCAATACAAGTGGGCGTCCTCAAAAGATATGAAGGGGATTGTTCTTCACGACACCCAAGAAAGGGTTAGTAAGAAGGCAATTGACAATAGTGCTACTAAGCTTGTAAAGGCAGGCACGCTTCTAATCGTTGTGAAGAGTAAGATTCTAATGAGATATTTGCCCGTTATGATTGCGGGGGCAGAAGTATGTTTCAATCAGGACATTAAAGGCATTGTAACATCTAAACAGGTGAACCCGTGGTATTTATTGTTTCATTTGCGTATAGGTCAAGACGCTTTACTTCGAGTTGCCCGGGGTGCCAATACTGAAGGACTTACTCTTGATCATTTGAGAGAGTACGATTTGATCCGCGCACCCAAAGAGCTTCAAGATAAGTTTTCTCAGATAGCACAAAAGACAGTAGCTTTATCTGAGAAAATGCAAGAAGGCCTGGTAGAGATAGACAATCAGTTTAACGCGCTGATGCAGAAATATTTTAGCTGAAAAGGGAGAGTCTTATGCACAGTTATAAAAAGATCCCAATTGCGAACTTGACCGTCAACATTGAAAATCCGCGTTATGAAATGGTCGGCAATCAGCCGGAGGCAATCAGTTTGATGGTAAAAGAGCAAAAGAGGAAGATTATTAATTTGGCAGAAGATATCGTGCAGTATGGGCTCAACCCGTCGGAGTTGCCGATTGTTGCGCCACATGAGCGAGAGAAGGGGCATTATAATGTGCTGGAAGGTAACAGGCGCGTGGTGGCTCTGAAATTATTACATATGCCCGATCTGGTTAAAGAACATAAAGCTGTCTATAAGAGAGTTAAAGAGCTTAGTCATAAATTTCGTTCAATTAAGATTGCCGAAGTAGATTGCGTCGTTTTTCCCACCGCCGAAGAGGCTAACCGGTGGATAAAGCTTAAACATACAGGTGAAAATGATGGTGTAGGTGTCGTTCGTTGGGATTCGCAACAGACGGCGCGGTTTGATGAAAGAATTAGCGGGAAGTCTCCGGTCGCGTTACAGGCGATTGATTTCTTGGGAAAGAACAAAAACGTTCCTCAAGACGTGAAAGACAATCTTAAGAAGTTGCCTTCTACGAACATCGATAGGTTGTTGCGTGATAAAAGCGTACAGGAATTGATAGGTGTCAGCATTGTTGATGGGCGATTGCAGACGAAAGTAGCGGATGACGAAGTAGCAAAGGGGATGACCAAGATTGCAAGAGATTTGATACAAGGCAAGATCAAGGTCAAGGACATATATACAAAAGTTGACCGTGAAAAGTATATCGAAACGTTTAAGCAGGAAGATATTCCGCAGAAAGCCAATAAGGCTGCCGCTCCATGGGAATTGGCATCTCGCAAGATAACGTCTCAGATTACTGCTACGGGGCGGAAGCGTCCGATATCGTATGATAGGCGCTGGCTGATTCCAAAGGATTGCGTTTTGAGAATTTCTGATCAGCGGGTGAATAAAATTTATTCTGAACTTAAGAGTCTTGATTGCGAACAATACCCCAACGCCGCAGGAGTGTTGTTTCGTGTGTTTGTCGAGTTAAGTATGGATGCTTTTGTAGATGGGCATAAGCACGAAAAGGAGTTCGCCAAGATTGACGTTGATAAGACGCTTAATTCCAAAGTTGCTGCTGTCGCAGACTATTTCGCGAGAACGAATATGTTTACAAAGCATCAGTTGAAGGGGATTCGTACAGCGGTTAGCACCCAAAGCAATGTTCTTTCAATAGAAACATTTAATGCGTATGTGCATAACAGATATTTTACGCCGTTGGCAAACGATCTAAAGGCTGGCTGGGATAATATCCAGCCGTTTATATGCAAGGTTTGGGAGTAGCGGGCAATGGACTTTTATTCACCGTTAAGATATCCCGGGGGAAAAGGCAAGTTGGCTGACTTTATGAAGTTGGTCTTTAGGAAGAACTTGCTTTGTGATGGCCACTATGTTGAGCCTTATGCGGGAGGAGCTTCGGTCGGCTTGGCTTTGCTATTAAACGAGTATGTTGCCAAGATCATTATTAACGATCTCGACAGATCAATATACGCGTTCTGGTATTCCGTAGTACATAGGACGGATGCTCTGTGCACTTTGATTGAGAAGGCAAAGCTTGATATGCCGACTTGGCAGAAGCAAAGAGAGGTTCAGCGAAGAAAGCAGTCCTGCGCTTTGCTCGAGTTGGGATTTTCTACCTTTTATCTGAATAGAACCAATCGATCTGGGATCATTGGCGGGGGCGTCATTGGTGGTCTTAATCAGACGGGTGCATGGAAGATTGATGCGCGGTTTAATAAGGCAACGCTTATTGATCGGATCAGACGAATAGCGTCTTATAAGGATAGAATTCAGGTTTATAATTTAGATGCATGTGAACTCTTGCAAAAAGTTTCCTCTTCAATGCCCGAACGAACGTTATTTTATTTAGACCCGCCATATTATGAAAAAGGGAAAGCTTTGTACGTTAATCATTACAATGTGCAAGATCATGCCGTTGTCGCAAAGCGCGTTAGAGGATTCAAGAAGCACCGATGGATAGTATCTTATGATTACACGCCAGAGATTACTCAACTCTATGACGGGTTACGTCAAAAAAGATATTCTATTAACTACAGCGCGGCTAAAGCGGGCAAGGGTGAAGAGGTTATGATTTTTAGTGATAATTTATATATCCCTTCGGTGAGGAACCCGTTAAAAGTAAAAAAAAATTGAATCGTGCATAGTTAAAATAGTACAGTATCCTTTTGCTATAGTAACGGTATTTTTGTATTAGTATTGTAAAGAGAAATATAATATATTCCATTAATGGAAAATAATAGTTGACAAAACTGGAACAATATGTTATGTTTTCCATGTTCTGAAAATGTGCGGTAAATGGTGAGTTGTTTTGTTCTTTGAGAAATATCAAGATATTGCCAATGCTGTATAGCCGGTTGGAGCTCATTCTGATTCTCTTGGACTCAATAATGGCACATTTCAGCCAATGCTTAAGTTTGTCGTAGACTATATAAAGGTATATGGTTGTGGCAAAAGGTCTCATTTGAGTCATTGTGTTACTTCGATCCTACGGGACATAGTTGGTGGAAGAATTTTTGGAATGGTGTTGGGGATTTCTTCAGTGGTATTGGAAAAGCCATAGCTGGCAATCCTGGAGCCTTTGTCGCTGGAATAGCTATTGCAGTTTTTGCAGCTTGGGCCCTAGCACCAATGATTGAGGGTATGTCGACTGCAGCTGCAGCTTCACAAGGAACTTCATTCCTTGAGGGTTTTTTTATAGGCGGTGTTGAAATGGGCGTTCCTGCTTTTGCAGGAACCTTAGCTGGTGGGTTAGTTGCTGGTGAAAGTTTTGGTACTGCAGCGAAGAATGCGGCTATAGTAGGTGGTATAACTTTTGCTGCTGCTGGGTTGATTGAAGGAGCTTATGCAGAAGGTTGGCAGGATAAATGGCACTTCAGGGATACAAGGGCGGATGAAGTAAAACACTATAATATCAGACCGACTATCCCCGGGCTTTAGCCCGGGGCAGTAAAGGGCTGCGAAGCGAAGCCAGCTAAAAGCTGGCGAAGCGAAGGGCAATGTGG
>JAGVOC010000255.1 GCA_020052975.1 Desulfobacterales bacterium
ACATGAAAAGCACTCCCAGCACTGATCGGGCTCCTGATTATAAGCCTTCATAGCAGTCGTATCAAGAACCATAAGGTCATTGGGACAAATGTACATACATGCTGTTTTGTCCCCACCTTTACAACCGTCACATTTTTCAGCAATTACATAAGATGGCATCTATAATCCCTCCTAATGTTGTTTGTATTAAATTCATTTTCCAAACCATCAACTCGCGTTCTGTGAAACTATTCTAAATTGTAAGCACCTCCCTTCATATCCCGGGCCGGTTAAAGCAAAGCCCGATAGTATCTGTTTTATATAATTTTCCTTTTTCCTATAGCCTGTCTATAAACAGAGCTTGAAGCTTTTTTCTTTTAAATCAGTATGTTAATTTAACCATTCTATCAAAGTTCAGTATTACCATCCTGTATTTTTATTGTCAAGGACTTTTGCCGATAAAAAATCAGAATATATAAATATTTACAAGGTTCTATATATCACAACAATTTGTTTACATCCTGAATTTACCTACTATATATTGTGGTATAGAGAGAATCCTTTCCGGTAAATCTGATTCCGGTAATTTTTTTGCTTCTTGCTTTACCAAATTGTTCAAACCATATAGAATGCTTTTACTTAATAAAAGCGGAAAGGCTGCTATCTCCTATTTACAAAATATTAACAAGAAAGAATATCAGATAATGGAAGAAAATTTTATACCGCTCTCACCGGATGACAAATTTCGTTTCTCATGCACAAGCCGACGCTCTTGCTTCAACGAATGCTGCCGTGATCTAAATCAGTACTTAACCCCTTATGACATACTAAGGCTTAAGAACAGTCTCGGAATATCTTCCGGCATGTTTTTAAAAACATATACATCTCATCATACCGGACCTGAAACAGGCCTGCCGGTAACAACATTAAAAACAGATTCTGCTTCCGGATCAATATGCCCTTTTGTAACGCCATCAGGATGCATTGTTTACAAAGACCGGCCTTCATCATGCCGGACATATCCTCTTGCAAGGCTTGTTTCACGCAACAGGGAATCGGGAAAACTCTCGGAATATTATATGACAATAAAAGAAACGCACTGCCTTGGTTTCAATAATGGTAAAGAACAGACGGTGCGCGAATGGATAATAGAAGAGGATATTGAACAATACAACAGAATGAACGATATGCTCATGGAGATAATAAGCCTGGAAAATCAGGTAGTTCCAGGTGAATTGGATATTAAATCCGGATATTTGTTCAGGACAGCATTATATGATCTCGATGCATTCAAAGCATATCTTTTCTCAAATGAAGAAGAACTCGACTCCTTAAGCGATTCCGACGTTAAAGCGTTAAAACAGGAAGACACGGCACTGTTGGAATTTGCTTTTTCATGGATCAAGCGGAAACTTTTTCACAATAACGTCTGATGGACTCGTAAAAGGAGATTTTCGGAGCATGAAAACCGAAAGCAAAGTTGCCCTGGTGCTTGGTTCAATAAGTGGAATCGGCAAGGGTATAGGCCTTGCGCTTGCAAAAGAGGGCATTAATGTTGCCCTGAATTATTTCGACCGGGAAGAGATGCTCGATGAATTGAAACATGATTTTTCAGAACTCGGCTCCCGATATCTTATAACAAGAACCGATCTTTTGAAAACAGATAAAATACAAAGTCTTGTGGATAATGTCATTGAACATTTCGGACGCCTTGATATTCTGATAAACAATATTGAGCGGGGAGGATGGCCGGTAGTGCATGGGCCATATACGTGCGATCAGTGGGATCTTGAAATATCGACAACACTCCGCGCAAAGCAGTGGGTGTTTGATTGCTCACTTCCGTATCTTAAGGCTTCCGGTGACGGTACAGTAATCAATCTCTCTTCCATTGCAGGTATAGTCGGAAGATCGGGTCCTGCCAGCTTTATTTTCAATGAAGGATACTCTGCAGCAAACCGCGGAATATCAATTTTGACCGAAACATGGGCTCGCCTCGGGGCTCCCGAAGTCCGCGTTAATGAAATAATGCTTGGTATCATCGAAACAAGGCATGGCGAAAAGACAAGAGGTTGGAGGTTGCTGACGGATTCTCAGAAAGAAGCTATCATAGACCATACTCTTGTTAAAAGGACGGGAACAATAGACGACGTTGTAAAGGCTGTCTGTTTTTTGATAAAGGACGCCCCCTTCATGACAGGAAGCGTCCTCAGGATTGACGGCGGCTATGTGCTTGGCGGAGAGAAAGTTTCTCCAATGCCAAACCCCGATAAACGGGATAAGTGAGTTATTTCCTGCCGCTCTTTTCAGTACCCTCTTGAGGGGTAGAAAAACGCAGGAAATAATTTCTAACTTGCTAAAGGCGTAGTATAAAATCAACCGGTTTAATCAGCCACCATAAAGCACGGCGAGTATTGTCGCGTTACCCTTTTTTGCCGCAATAAGATGAGGAGTGGTGGACAGATAATATACGCTGTCTCCCGGTTCAAGAATAAAAGAATCGGTTCCGATTTTTAAAGCGACCAACCCCTCAAGAACATAAATAAACTCTTCCCCGTCATGGACCGACATCTCATCTTCCGGATTTTCCTCAAGCTGAACAATCAAAGACTCCATGTGGCGGCCTTTAACTTCGGGTGCAAGGCTCATATATGTATAAACCTGCTTTTCACCTTTGTGGGAAGTCGATCTGGATATTTTCGTCCGTTCATTTTTCCTGGTAACCGAGTAAAGCTTGTCTCCAACTCCTGAAACGATTCTGCCGAATGCGCTGTCAAGCGCTTTCGAAAGCTTAATAACCGTGCCGAGCTGAGGCTGAATTTTATTTCCTTCCATATTCGAAAGAAGTTCTACGTCAAATCCGGTCAGCTTTGACAGCTCATCAAGGGAAAGCCCTTTCTCTTCACGAATATTTTTAATTCTTATTCCAATTTCATCCATCTCTTTCGGCGCTGCCGCTGCAATATCTCCGGTCAGTTCTTTAAAATATTCGGCGCTTTGATCATGTTTATGTTTTTTTTCTCCCATTTTTTTCTCCCATGGATTATAAATAATCCCCATTGTTTGATGGTTTCTTAAAAAGTCAAAATTCAGACGGCAAAGCAAAAAGCTCATTATGCAAGGCGCGCGAATCTTGGGGAATGAAGCGTACTTTTTGGTACGCTGCAATGACGAAAGATGAAGCGCAACACAGCAGAATGACTTTTTACGAAGCCGTCATTGTTTAATGACGGGCTATATTGCTCCGACATGCCTGGCTATGACAATTCTCTGCACTTCTGAAGTCCCTTCACCTATTTCAAGGAGTTTCTGGTCTCTGTAGAACCTCTCCACGTCGTACTCCTGCATCAGACCATACCCGCCATGAAGCTGAACAGCATGATTGGCGCACAGATACATTGCTTCAGAACAATATAATTTTGCCATTGCAGCCTCTTTTGAAAAAGCCATGTTATTGTCGCGCAGCCAGCAAGCCTTGTAAAGCAGAAGACGGGCGCATTCAATCTCGACAGCCATATCGGCAAGTTTAAAGGCATTTACCTGAAAACGGGCTATCGGCTGACCGAATTGCTCTCTTTCATTGCTGTATTTAAGCGCCATGTCAAAGCATCCCTGAGCCCCCCCAAGCCCCATTGCTCCTATTGAGAGCCTGCCCCCGTCAAGAGTCTGCATCATCTGGTAAAATCCCTGCCCCCTTGGACCGAGAAGGTTTTCTTTCGGGACCCTGCAATCTTCAAAATAAAGCTCACTGGTATTTGATGCCCTCCACATCATCTTGTCATGCATAACCTTTGTCGCATATCCCCGCGTTCCCGCTTCAACCAGGATACAGGAAAGCTCAGGCCTGCCGTCATCCCGGGCGCCTGTCCGGCACAGGACTGTCGAACCTGCAGAGATATTGGTGGACGCATTCGTAATGAATATTTTGCTTCCGTTAATCACCCATTCATTCCCATCCAGCACAGCCGTTGTCTTCGAGTTTGCAGCGTCCGAACCTGCGTTTGCTTCGGTCAATCCAAAACCCCAGAGAGTCTCTCCTTTGCAAAGCCTGGGAAGATATTTCTGTTTCTGCTCTTCGTTTCCGAAATAATATAGAGGCCCGATACCAAGGGAATTTTCGGCTGCAACAGTTGCAGCATGCGATCCGTCAATTCTTGCAATCTCTTCAACCGCAATTATATATGAAAGGTAGTCCATTGCCTGTCCGCCATACTTTTCCGAAACAAAAATGCCGAAAAGCCCCAATTCAGCCATCTTCTGCATTGTTTCATAGGAAAATTCTTCTTTTTTGTCCAGTTCCCTTGCTACCGGCTTAATCTCATTTTCGGCAAATTTTCGAACCGAATCGCGCAAAATCTCATGATCTGTTGATAGGCTGAAATCCATAGTCTTTTCCTTTCTGGGTAATTCTGCAAATGGTTGATTTATAAATTTTATCCGTTATTGAAAATTTTTTCTATCCGAATTTGTCGTAGGCTATCATATCCGGTTTAACGCCAAGACCTTCAAACATCTTTAGCGCAACATTTATCATCATCGGAGGCCCGCAAAGGTAATATTCGATCTCTGACCGGTTTTTATGTGAAACAAGATAATTATCATACAGGCACTGGTGAATGAAGCCTGTTAATCCTTCCCACCTATCTTCCGGTTTCGGTTCGGAAAGGGCAACATGATATTTAAAATTGCCGAATTTCTTTTCAAGCTCCCTGAATTCATCAGTATAAAACATATCCTGTTTCGTCCTTGCCCCGTACCAGAAAGTAATCTTCCGTTTAGTTTTAACCGTAAGAAGCTGATCCAGTATATGACTGCGCATTGGAGCCATGCCGGCTCCGCCGCCTATGAAGCACATCTCCCTGTCGGTATTCTTAATAAAAAAATCTCCATAAGGACCAGTTAAGGTTACATTATCCCCGGTTTTCAGGTTAAAAATATATGACGAACTTATTCCGGGAGATATTTCAATTTTCCCTGCAGGTGGAGTTGCTATACGTATCGTGAATCTGAGCACATTTTTTTCAGAAGGCGGATTTGCCAGTGAATAAGCCCTGAATATAGGTTCTTCAGATCTTGCTTTAAGACTCCAGAGATTAACTTTATCCCATGATTCACGGTATCTGCCGTCAACGCTGAATTCCTTAAAAGAAAGTTCATATCCTGGAATATCAATTTGTATATATGCTCCTGATTTGAAATTCAATTCTTTGCCCTTATCGAGCTTAAGTATAAGCTCTTTAATAAACGGCGCGACATTCTCATTTGAAATTACAGTTGCGCTATACTTTTTTATGCTGAATATCTGATCGGGTAAATTTATCTTAAGATTCTCTTTAACTTTAATCTGGCATGCAAGGCGAAAAAGGTTCTTCCGTTCGGTTTCACCGATATGTCTCAGTTCGGCAGGCAATATCTCTCCTCCGCCCTCTTTAACGACACACTTGCATGTCCCGCAGATCCCCCTTCCACCGCAGGCCGAAGGAAGGTATATGCCGTTTTCAGCAAGACTCGAAAGAAGAGTATTGCCGTCTGAAGCACGAATTCTCCTATCCGGATTATCATTTATGATAACGAATTTTTCTCTTCCTGCCATCCCTGCCTCCACAAGACATACCACCATGATAACTTATAAAACTATTAAGCTGACGATATATCAATCGAACTTTCAGATTATATATCGTTATATGTTTTCCCATTAGCATCATTAAATCGACTTTTCAATACAGTCATTATGTAACTTCCTTCTTGACATTTAACTCAACAAATCCCATTTTCCAATAAACAACAGTTCCCGAACATGCTGTTCCACTCATAAACAGGAGGACAATATGGCAGAAATTATAAAAAAACAGGTTTGTAAATGCGATCATTGTGGAAACGAGGCCGAAATGGTAATTACCTGTTCGCTTCCGGCAGATACAGGCTCTCAAATAAATGAGCAGAAAGCTTCTAAAAAAATTAAGGGATCCGCGACCTGTTCACATTGCGGCAATGAAGCTGACATGTGGCTCGATCTCTAATTGTTATTTGTTAACCAAGAGCCGATTTTTTAAAAATACCGGAGAAACAATCGTGATAATTTGCGGTGGACTCCGAATGAACTCATTTATAGTCATTGAAAAGCAACGATTGTTATATGATAGGTAGTTTGGTTTTCATTTTTTAAATCAAAAGTGGAGAACAAAACTTGCTTAAAAGGCAAAACCACAGGATGACTCGTCAGCGAAAGATAATACTTGAAGAGCTGAAAAAGGTCAAAACCCACCCGAGAGCAGATGAAATATATGAAATGGTTCGCAAACGACTTCCACGCATCAGTCTTGGTACTGTTTACAGGAATCTTGAGGTTCTATCCGCGCTAAAAGCGATACAAAAGATTGAATCCGTTGGCACGCTTAAACGTTTTGACGGAACGCCTGAAAATCATTATCATATCAGATGCATTAAATGCGATCGGCTTGATGATGCTCCTGTTAGCCTTGAAACAGGCCTGGAAAAAAAAATAAGACCATTGACCAGCTTTACCGTTATTGGCCACCGGCTTGAGTTTATAGGGATTTGTAATGAATGCGCATTAAACCATAAAGAATCTTAAGAAAAGGATATAAAAATGGAAAACAAGAAACAGGATGAAGTTGATGCCCTGTGCCCTGAATGCGGTCATGCATTTAAGACCTATATAGACAGGATATTGCATACTGATGACAAGAGCAGCAACAATAAAGTTCCGGAATGCCCTGTCTGCGGGTGCGGAGATTGTAAAATCGGAAAATAGCATATCACTAAATGGGGGAAGAACCTAAAACATTAATCAATTATTCCGGAGGATGGAAATGGAAAAGAAAACTTTTATGATACCTGCCATATCTTGCGGCCATTGTGTTATGTCTATTAAGAATGAATTATCGGAACTTGCGGGCGTTAAAAAGGTTGAAGGGGACCCCCAGAGCAAAAATATAACCGTGGAATGGGAGCTGCCTGCAACCCTCGATAAAATATTGAACACCTTAAAGCAGATCAACTATCCTGCACAATGACCTTTAAATGAGAATACAGGAGTCAGAATACAAAATACAGAAGAAAAACAATACCATGGATTTTCTGGCGCCTGACTCCTATATTCTCATGCTTCGTTGTGCAAGCGCCGGGCTTGGGGGTTAGTTGGGTCATTAACTGACAACCATTCTTTTCCAGTAAAATGAAACATGTAGGCATGTCCGACTTCTTACTTCTTTAATGTTTAGGATAAAGATTATGGCTGAACAGAAGCTTTCAATACCTGTTTCCGGGATGACATGCGCAAACTGCGCCGCCAACATAGAAAGAGGATTAAAAAAATTACAAGGCATAAAAGAGGCTTCGGTAAGTTTTGCTTCCGAACAGGCATCAGTTACTTTTGAACCCGGAGAGATTTCATTAAGCGATATTACTGAAAAGATAAATAGCCTCGGCTACAAGGCTATTACAAGCAAAATCGAGCTTCCTGTTACTGGGATGACATGCGCCAATTGCGCCATGAATATCGAAAGAGTCTTAAACAGGAAAGTCCCGGGAATACTGAAAGCCTCAGTAAATTTCGCAACAGAACGGGTTTCCGTTGAATATATTTCCGCTTCAGCTTCGGTTGAAGATATTATCTCGGCTATAAGGAAAGCCGGTTATGGGGCAATACTTCCGGATACATCATCAGATGAAAAAGACTCCGAACTGGAAGCACGCGATGCCGAAATTAAAAACCAGACGAGGAAGTTTTTTACAGGGCTCGTCTTTACCATTCCTCTTTTTCTTTTAAGCATGGCGCGGGATTTTCATGTTACAGGAATGTGGAGCCATGCATCCTGGGTAAACTGGCTCTTTTTTGCGCTTGCCACTCCTGTCCAGTTTTATACAGGTTGGGACTATTATATTGGCGGATATAAAAGTTTAAGAAACAAAAGTGCAAACATGGATGTTTTAGTAGCTATGGGATCATCCGTGGCATATTTTTACTCCATTGCAACCCTTCTTTTTCCAATTCTTGGAGAGCATGTATATTTTGAAACATCTGCTGTAATCATCACCTTAATTAAACTTGGCAAAATGCTCGAATCCCGCACAAAGGGAAAAACCGGCGGTGCAATCCGTAAACTGATTGGACTTTCACCCAAAACCGCAACAATACTAGAAGACGGTAAAGAAATAGTAATCCCTCTCTCCCTTGTTAAAAAAGACGATATTATTCTTGTCAGGCCGGGCGAAAAAATTCCGGTTGACGGAGTTGTGATAGAAGGAGAATCCTCGGTAGACGAATCAATGTTAAGCGGCGAACCATTGCCCGTTGATAAGTATGCTGATGATACTGTTATCGGGGGAACAATAAATGTAGAAGGCCTGTTAAAGTTCAGGACAACCCGCATAGGCAAAGAGACTGCTCTTGCTCAGATAATTAAGCTTGTTCAGGAAGCTCAGGGGAGCAAGGCCCCAATCCAGGCTGTAGCAGACCGTGTTTCGTCAGTTTTTGTTCCCTTTGTTCTGATAACCGCATTCATAACTTTTTTTATCTGGTGGTGGTTTGGAGGCGAATTTGTTCCGGCCATGATAAGGTTTGTTGCAGTTCTTGTAATTGCCTGTCCATGCGCACTCGGACTTGCAACGCCCACAGCTATAATGGCCGGAACCGGCAAGGGAGCCGAAAACGGGATCCTTTTTAAAAATAGCGAGTCCCTCGAAATGGCATCAAAGCTTGATATAATTGTACTGGATAAGACCGGAACTATTACAACCGGAAAACCCGCCGTTATTGATATCATTCCTTTCGCACCCTTCTGCGATAAGGATAATGAGCTTCTTCAAATTGCAGCATCAGTTGAAAAAGGATCGGAACATCCTATCGGAAAGGCAATTGTTGAAGAGGCAAAACAAAGAGATATTACCCTGTTTGAGCTAAAAGGGTTTAAGGCAACAGGCGGCCTCGGAGTGCAGGCATATATTCAGGATAGATTTACAATGATAGGAAAACCGGGATGGTTTAAAACTTTCGGGTTAAATATTCAACAATCCGAAAATAAAATTCTCTCTCTGCAGTCAGAGGGTAAAACAGTAATGGTTGTTGCGCAGGAAGATGATATATACGGACTTATCTCTGTTGCGGATCAGGTTAAACCGGAAGCTGCTGAGGCGATCAGGCAACTTCGGAAACAGGGTCTGCAAATATTTATGTTAACAGGCGATAATCTTATGACAGCCCGGACCATAGCTTCAACGGTTAATATCTCAAATGTTTTCGCTGAAGTAAAACCCGAAGAAAAATCTTTAAGAGTTAAAGATCTGCAGGGAAACAACAAAAAGGTCGGAATGGTTGGGGATGGAATAAATGATGCGCCTGCGCTGGCCCAGGCCGATATTGGAATCGCCATAGGAACAGGTACGGATGTCGCCATTGAAACAGCCGACATTATACTTTCAAGCGGAAACCTGCTTGGTGCAGCCAAAGCCATAAAACTCAGCAAGGCAACAATGAATACTATAAAACAGAATCTCTTCTGGGCCTTTTTTTACAATTTAGTACTTATACCTGTTGCAGCAGGTATCCTGCAGCCGTTTGAGTTTTTCCCTGACTCTTTAAGACAGCTTCATCCTATATTTGCAGCAGGAGCAATGGCATTCAGCAGTATTTCTGTTGTCGGAAACAGCCTGCGCCTCCAACGTGCCAAAATTGAATAGCTTATTAATACTCATGGACTTGTAAAAAGGCAAACTTCAGACGGCAAAGTAAAAAGCTCATTATGCAAGGCGCACGAATCTTGAGGAATACCGCAAACGCGGGGCCCGAAGGGTGCGTACTTGTCGGTACGCTGCAATGATTCACCCTGTTGAATCGGCCCCGCCGTCTCGCGCAGCGAGAATTCAACAGGGCGGGGATGAAGTGCAACACAGCAGGATGACTTTTTACGAAGCCGTCAAACTTAATCACCCTGTTCAGCCATGAAATTATCATACAACTTTTCAAGTCCGAGCTTGTGTTTGGCCTCTTCCTGGGCAAGGATTTTGAACATCTTCGCATACTCTTCGTTCTTGTTTTCGTGGGCAACATCATTATAAAATTTAAGGGCTTTTTCTTCACGCTTCATGGCAATTCGCAATATATCCTTATAATGCATGCCTTTTTCATATTCCATATCAACCAGATAATTACTGCGCTTTAAATCCGGAATCCACTCAAACTTATATTCAGATATCTTCTCCTTATTAGACAATATGCCTTCAAGCATTTTCTGGTGTTTTCTTTCCTCATTGGCAAAACCAGCAAACATCTCTTTGGCACCGGAAAATTTCTCCTGACTGCAAATTTCATCATAAAACGCAGCGGCCTCTTTTTCTTTTTCAATTGCGTATGTTACAACTTCCTCAAAAGATCCGAAACTCATGATATCCTCCTTTAAATATTTTTCCTGATTGCCATAACAAATCGCCAATTTTACATTTGTTTACTAAACCACCTAAAATCCCGCAGATTGACGCCGAGAACGCACAAAAGGGCCATTTCCTGATGGAAACCACCTATTTATTGCAATATATTTACCTGCATGATATAATGCAAAGAAAAATCGTAAAACATTTTTTCCCAGAAAATATTACTGTTTATTCTCTGACCCCTTATAGATTCATCTTCCGGTTTGTTTTTTTATTTGTATAACACATTTTTTTATAAAAAAACTACTTGCAAAGAAATTAATAGGAATTATTATTACTAAGATATTTTTAATAATGGACCATCTCCGAATGAGTTGGTTATCCTATGATTCAAGGGGTCAATGATTCCAGTGACCGGAAAAGCGGGGGCATTGAAGCCCTCCGCAGCAAGCAGCGGGGAGGTTCAATAATTTCCTACAACATAACCCAGTATCAATATAATCTTATAAAGAAAGGAGTAGCGCATGGCAAAAAGACTTGAAGTTTATAAATGTTTGGTTTGTGGCAATATAGTTGAAGTTTTGCACGGCAGTGTTGGAGAACTTGTATGTTGCGGCAAACCAATGAAGCTGATGGTTGAAAACACTGTTGATGCTTCAAAGGAAAAACATGTGCCTGTTATAGAAAAAACTTCCGGGGGGATAAAAGTAAAAGTTGGAAGCGTAGCTCATCCCATGGAAGAAAAGCACTTTATAGAATGGATTGAAATTATTGCAGATGGGAAAATATATAGGCAGTTTTTGGATCCCGGGCAGGCTCCTGAAGCCTTTTTTACAATAGACGCCAAAGAAGTTACTGCGCGTGAATACTGCAATGTTCACGGTCTGTGGAAAGCATAAAGGAGGTGATATTATGCCGAGCTGGAAATGCAAAAACTGCGGATATACGCTTGAGGCTGACGCACCACCAAACGAATGCCCGTCTTGCAGGGAAAAATGTGAATTTCTTGACAACACATGCTACACTCCGGACTGCAAAATTGAGGGGGTTGACCCCAGGATCAAATAGGACGGCTTCGTAAAAAGTCATTCTGTCCGCCGCGGCGGACGCTTCATCCCTGCCCTGTTGAATTATCGCTGCGCGAGACGGCAGGGCCGATTCAACAGGGTGAATCATTGCAGCGTACCAGTAAGTATGCACCCTTCGGGCCCCGCGTTTGCGGTATTCCTCAAAATTCGCGCGCCTTGCATAATGAGCTTTTTACTTTGCCGTCTGAATTTTGGCTTTTTACGAGAGCATCAATTAAGAATGGAGTGATTTTATTATGTCAAAAGCTCTTATTGTTTTTGCAACAAGAACAGGTGAAACAAAGCAGATTGCTGAACTTATCGGAGAAGGCCTGCGCTTTTCAGGCGCCGAAGTTTCTCTGTTTAATGTTAATGAAATAAAAAATGAAAGCGCTCTCGACGGATATGATGCCTATGTGTTCGGATCAGCAACATATCACGGGGATATGATGCTGGGTATGAAGACTTTTTTGTTCCTCGCAGAAAAAGCAAATCTTGCAGAGAAGAAAGGCGGAGCTTTCGGCGCTTTCGGATGGAGTGGCGAAGCGCCGGATCGTATTTTTAACACAATGAAGAATATTTTCAATATGGATATGGTTAGCGGTTCCCTCAGGTTAAAATCAAGTTCCCTGGGGGGAGGAATAAAGATGGCCCAGGATTATGGCCGTGAAATAGCAAAAAAACTCGGGCTTTAATAATTTTAACCACATAATTTACGGAGGAAACTATGTCTACACCAGAGCACTGCCCAGGATATCAGCAATTCAAACACCTTGAATCCTTTGTTTGCAAATGCCCTGCCTGCGGGAAAAAAACCGAAATATTTTCGGACGAGTTCGACAAAAAGAAAAAATGCAATTCATGCGGCAAGGATATTGATTTTACTCAATGTACACTTGAGGGTAAAGCATAGATTTTCTATTCAATGCTCTGATTCGCATTTGATGATAACAGCATGTCCCTTATAGTGAGACCTTTGCAGAACATTCAATTTTGCTCAAGTTCAAGGAAGGCGATAATATAGCGCTAATCGGACAAAAGAGGGTGTTATGCAGAGGTCTCATAGTAAAGGCACTTGTTCCCCTCAGCTATTGTTAACACGTACTCTAAACAGTTCTCCAGGAGGCGTTAATGGATATTGTTTTTCTGTCACGCCTGCAGTTTGCAACAGCGACCATGTTCCATTTTCTGTTTGTCCCGCTCACGCTCGGTCTTTCCATTATGATTGCGATAATGGAAACCAGATATGCCGGAACCGGAGACAAGATATATCTTTCCATGACCAAATTCTGGGGGAAGATCTTCCTTATAAATTTTGGCCTTGGAATAGTCACCGGAATTACTCTCGAATTCCAGTTTGGGACCAACTGGTCGCGCTATTCTGCATTTGTAGGGGATATTTTCGGATCTCTCCTCGCAATTGAGGCTTCAGCCGCCTTTTTTCTTGAATCAACCCTTATAGGCATCTGGATCTTTGGCTGGAGAAAGCTTTCCCCGAAAGCCCACGCTGCCGTAATGTGGCTTATTGCAGGTGCTTCAACCCTTTCTGCCGTATGGATAATCATCGCAAATTCCTGGATGCAACATCCTGTAGGTTATGTCCTGCGGAATGGGAGGGCTGAACTATCAGATTTCTCCGCTGTTATTTTCCAGAAATTTGCCATTCTCCAATTCCTTCATACAATCAGTGCAGCTTATATTGTAAGTGCTTTTTTTGTAATGGGTGTAAGCGCGTATCATTTGCTTAAGAAACAATCCGTCCAATTTTTTACAAGATCTTTCAGAATCGGTTTAATACTCGGGCTTATTTTTTCCATTTTCACAGCCATCGAAGGGGATACGCACGGGGTTCACGTGGCAGAAGTCCAGCCTGCAAAACTGGCAGCAATGGAGGCCCATTGGGAAACCACCACGAGAGCGCCGATCACTCTTTTTGCAATTCCTGATGAGAAAAATGAAAGAAACTTCATAGAGTTCGGCGCCATCCCAGGGCTTTTGAGCTTTCTTGGTTACCACGATATAAACGCCGAAGTGAAGGGGCTTAAGGATTTCCCCAGAGAAGAAAGACCACCGGTGCTTATCCCACTCTTTTCCTTCAGAACAATGGTGGGTCTGGGAACTCTGTTTATCCTTCTTACAATTATCGGATGGTTAAGACGGAACAGACTGCTTGAAAGTCCTTTATATTTAAAGGTAATGGTATTGTCTATTCCGCTGCCGTATGTCGCCATCGAAGCAGGATGGGTGTTGGCGGAGGTGGGAAGGCAGCCATGGATCGTCCATGGCCTTATGAAAACATCTGATGCAGTATCGCCTCTGGCATCTTCACAGGTTTTTATTTCTCTTATAGCTTTTATACTTATTTACGGACTGCTGGGGATTGCAGGTTTTTATCTGATAATCAAAAATGCTAAAAAGGACCCTGTTGTATGAGTTTGGGTTGATTTTTGCAGATGACTTTGTAATAAATCCGTCTCTTTACGAGACCTTTGAAGAATATCCAATTTTGCTCAAGTTCAAGGAAGGCGATAATAAAGACTTAGGTTTTTGGTTCATAGTTTCTGGTTCCTGGTTAAAAGAAACAACCAGAAACTACAAACCAGAGACCAGAAACCAAGTCTTTAAATAAATCGGGCAAAAGGGGGTGTTATGCGTCTGTCTCTTCACGAAGCCATCAGAATCTGGGGGTAACAATGGATCTGCAGGGAATATGGTTTTTTATTTGGGGTTTGCTCTGGGTTATTTTCTTTATGACCGATGGTTTTGATTTCGGAATTGGAATATTGTACCCTTTTCTTGGAAAAAATGACTTCGAAAAACGAATAATGATAAATTCTGTTGGCCCCCTCTGGAACGGTAATGAAGTCTGGCTCATTACTGCAGGCGGAGTCACTTTTGCCGCTTTTCCGCTTGCCTACTCCATTATGTTCTCTTCCCTTTATTCGGGCCTGATGCTCATTCTTTTTGCTCTCATCCTTCGCGGAGTCGCTTTTGAGTTCAGGGGCAAGGTTGATAAAAAAAGCTGGCGGAATATCTGGGACATTTCTATTTTTGCCGGCAGTTTGGTTCCGGCTGTTTTATTCGGAATTACATTTGCCAATATATTCCAGGGGCTTCCGATAGACAAGTCCGGTGTATCACATGGCTCGTTTTTTGACCTTTTTAACTTTTACGGAATTCTTGGGGGATTGTTGTTTTTACTCCTTTTCCTCTTTCACGGCTCTGTCTGGTTGTCCATTAAAACAGATGGTGAACTTCATGAAAGATCAAAGTCAACTGCTCTTATTCTTTGGCCGTTTCTTTTGATTACCGCATTACTCTTTTTAGGCGCAAGCTGGTTTTTTACGAAGCTGTATAATAATTATCTGGCAAACCCCATTCTGTTTTTAGACATCCTGTTAACTATTGCAGCTCTCTTTGCTTCAAGGTTTTTTATTAAAAGAAAAGATTTTTTCAGGGCGTGGTTTTCATCTTCAATCATAATTATGGGATCTGTTTTTTTCGGAATAATAGGGTTGTATCCCAATATGCTTCCGTCAAGCATAAGCCCTGAGTTCAGCGCTACAGCATATAACGCCTCATCCAGTCCTCTTACTTTAAAGATCATGCTGGTTGTGGTCATTATTTTCATTCCTGCTGTTATTGCCTACCAAGCGTGGGCTTATTATCTTTTCAGGGGAAAAGTTATAAAAGAAGATCTTGCTTATGAAGAATCATACTAGTTCATAAAGGAACCCGATTATGAAAAGGCGAACAAAAGTTATTATATTAATGGCAGGCTTTCTCCTTGTTTCAACTCTTTTATGGGCGCTGAACAAAGGGGCAAATGAGATTATTCTTCCGGGCGGCACAACAGGAAGTGTTACTGTCAAGCATCTTGTCCATCAAAATATTCTGGGCGACTGCAACCTGTGCCATAACCTTTTCCCCCAGACGGCGGGAATAGTCCAAAAGCTGAAAGACGAGGGAAAACTTGAAAAGAAAAAAGTCATGAACCAGTGCCAGAAATGCCATCGTGAAAAAACCAATGCCGGATTAAAGGCCGGGCCTGCGACCTGCAAGGGCTGTCATGTAAAATAGGGAGATCTCATAATGTTAGTGCTTGGCATAATGGGCAGTCCCAGAAAAAAAGGAAATACCGATTTTCTTCTTTCATCTTTCATGAACGAAGTTGAAAACGCCGGGGTCAGGACCCACGTAATTGAGGTTGCAAAAAAGAAGATCCTACCCTGCATGGAATACAGTGTGTGCGAAAAGAAAGGGACCTGTCCCATAGATGACGACATGAATGAAATTTATCCCCTTTTTCGCGAGGCCGATATTATTGTTCTTGCCACCCCTATATTTTTTTACAGCGCCCCGGCCCAGGCTAAGGCTCTTATAGACCGGAGCCAGACATTATGGGCACGCAAATACAGGCTTAAACTTAACGATCCGGGATATAAAACAAGAAAAGGATTTCTTCTTGCCCTCGGAGCAACAAAAGGAACTAATCTGTTTGAGGGTATGAAGCTTACGGCCAAATATTTTTTCGATGCTGTTGACGCCGGTTTCGAAGGAAGTTTAACATACCGCAGGATAGAAAAGCGGGGCGATATGGAAGCACATCCTTCTGTTGCAGAGGATGTCAGGGAAGCTGCAGGCAATCTCTTAAAGCCCTATATCGGCAGAAAAAAAGTCTTGTTTGCCTGCATGGAAAATGCATGCCGCAGCCAGATGGCGAGCGCTTTTGCCCGCTATCTTGCAGGAGACAGAATAGATGCCTTAAACGGCGGCAGCACTCCTGTTGATGCAGTCAACCCGCTTATGGCTGAGGCCATGCAGGAAAAGGGGATAGACATGGGCTTTCGCAAGCCAAAATCGATAGAGCAGGCAATTTCAAAGGAAAAACCGGATATTATTATCACTATGGGTTGCGGAGAAGAATGCCCCTTTGTGCCCGGGGCAATAAGACAAAACTGGGAACTTCCCGATCCTGCCGACAAACCAATTGAATTCATGAGGAATGTGCGTGATGAAATAGAAAAGAAGGTAATTGAACTGAAAGACCAACTCTAAACGAAAAAAGTAAAACAAGGAGGTTATGATGGACAGGTACATATGCAAAGTATGCGGATACGTTTATGATCCTGCTGCAGGCGACCCCGATAACGGCGTAAAGCCAGGCACAAAATTTGAAGACCTGCCGGATACCTGGGAATGCCCGGTATGCGGCGCTTCAAAAGATGATTTTGAAAAAGAGTAATCTGTTTAACCCGATGCCCTTTTCCGCATCTTAAAGAAAAGGGCATCACTTTGAATAACCTTATTAATTCAGGAAAAGAATATGAACCCGACCCGGATTGCAGAAGGAATTTATGATGTCGGTGTTAATGACTGGAATATCAGAGATTTTCATGGATATACAACCGACCTGGGGACAAGCTACAATGCTTTTTTGATTCTGGACAAAAAAATAGTGCTCATAGATACTGTTAAAGCGGAATTTGCCGATCAACTTATTGATAATATATCGAAAATAATAGATCCTAAAAAAATCGACTATGTTATCAGCAATCACACGGAAATGGACCATTCCGGGAGCCTGCCCCGTGTAATGCACAAAGTCGGAGAAGAAAAGCCTCTATTCTGCTCCAAAATGGGCCAAAAAAATCTTTCCCGCCATTTCAGACAGAAATGGAATTACCGCCCGGTTGAAAACGGGGAAGAGCTTAGCCTTGGGAGCAGAACAATAACTTTTCTTGAAACAAGAATGCTTCACTGGCCGGACAGCATGTTCTCCTATCTTAAAGAAGAGAAGATTCTTTTTTCAAGCGACGCTTTCGGCCAGCATTATGCCGGAATGGAAAAGTTCGATGACCTGATCGGGGATGCCATCATGCCCCATGCAAAAAAATATTTCGCTAATATTCTTCTGCTCTATTCCCCGCTGATTTTAAAACTGGTTGAGCACGTAACAAATCTCAAACTCGAATTTAATATGATATGCCCCGATCACGGCATATTATGGCGCAAAGACCCCGGAAAGATCATTAATGCGTATGTTAAGTGGAGCAGACAGGAGGCAAAGAATAAAGCTGTGATCATATATGATACCATGTGGCACAGCACTGAAAAGATGGCTGAAGCAATTGTTGCAGGCTTGAGTGAACAGGGAATAGAAGCAAGGCCAATGCACCTGAGAAAATGGAACCGCAGCGATATAATGACCGAAGTCCTTGATGCAAAGGCAATTATCATCGGTTCTCCCACATTAAATAACGGCCTGTTTCCCACCGTCAGCGATTTTCTCACATACATGAAGGGCCTTAAGCCGAAAAATAAGATCGGGGCAGCATTCGGATCATATGGCTGGAGCGGAGAATCGGTAAATCTTATTAAAAATGAACTTGAATCAATGAATATCGAAATCATCGATCCCGGTTTGAAGGTTCAATACGTGCCTGATAATCAATCCCTTGAAGCGTGCATTGAACTGGGAAAGAAGATAGGAAAAGCAATAACAGGATAAAAACAGCAAATGAAAACACCGGTTGTTGAACTTGGCGACTGCATACTTTGCGGCATCTGCGTAGAGGTTGCTCCATCTGTTTTCAAATTGAGCAGCGCAGGTTATATCGAAATTTCCGAGCTTCCGGTCTATCCTGAAACAGAGGTTGACGAAGCTATTAAAAACTGTCCTTCAGATTGCATTTCCTGGGACGGAAAGCAAACTGCTATCGCCTAAAGGCGATAGCTTTAGGGGGCAAGGATGCAAGGATTCAAGGGTTCGAGTGAAAAGCATTCAAGCCCATTACCCCTGCCAGACCCGAATGGAACAATGATATAAAGCATGGATATAAACCGAACCGGAGGAAAAAGATTAAAAAAAAAGATCTTTGAAATTCTGTCCGGTAATGATTTTAATGAACGGATTTCAGAAATTCGGAGGTTTCCCGGGAGACAGGTTGTAAATCATCTTTTTTCCTGTCTCTATAATACCGATGAACTGATTAAATGGCGGGCAGTCACCGCAATGGGAGAAACGGTTTCTTCTATTGCAGATGCCGATATCGAATCGGCACGTGTAGTCATGCGCCGCCTCATGTGGAATTTAAACGATGAATCCGGCGGAATCGGCTGGGGTTCACCCGAAGCCATGGGTGAAATAATCGCACAAAACAAAAAGCTTGGAGAAGAATATGCACGTATTTTAATCTCCTTCATCAATAAAAACGGAAACTATCTTGAAAATGAAATTCTCCAACAGGGAGTTATATGGGGTATCGGGCGAATTGCCCGCGTAAGGCCTGAGCTTGTTAAGGATTCCATGCCGTTTCTTATTCCCTGTATCAATTCACGAGATACAATATTGCGCGGACTTGCAGCATGGGCTATATGTGCAATAAATCCTGTTCAGACAGAAAGCATTCTATCGCCTATAAAAAATGACGACTCAAAGTTAAAGATATTTGTTGAAGGCAAATTTACCGAATTTTCGATAAAAGATATAATAAAAGACCGTTGCGCCTTACTGTCTTTATATGAGAAGACAGAAGTCAGAATACAGAATACAGAAGAAAAACAATACCATGGTTATTCCGGCTCCTGACTTCTGGCTCCTGTATTCTCATGCTTCGTTGTGTCCGCCCCGGACATGAAGGTTAGTTTGAGAACATCATTTTGTAAGCAAAAGGAAGTGTTTTATTATGGATACGGCGTCTCTTATCCCTGCCCCTGACATAATACCCGTTCACTGGGCATGGTTCAAGGTCCTGCTCATTACAACTTTTACAGCCCACATTCTTCTGATGAATATTATGCTGGGGTCTGCAATAATAGCGTTTATCAGCGGTATTAATCGCCAATCCGACAGCAGTTTGATTTATCTTCAAAAAGAGATCTCTCAAAAAAACACTTTTATAATAGCCTTTACCATTAACTTCGGTGTAGCCCCTCTGTTGTTTTTGCAGGTTCTTTATGGGAACTTCTTTTACACAAGTTCCATTCTTATGGCTGTATACTGGTTGTCGGTTATTTTTCTCCTTATAACAGCCTATTATGCAGCATATATATATAAATTCAATTTCGAACGCCTCGGACGAACCCGCAAGTATGCTGCAGGGTTAACGGCCTTGCTTCTTCTGGTTACAGGTTTTTTATATACAAACAACATGACGTTGATGCTTGTCCCGGGTTCATGGACTCGATATTTTACCAATCCGTCAGGAACAATTCTTAATCTTTCAGAACCAACTCTTTTCCCGCGGTTTTTTCACTTTGTAATTGCATCCATTGCAGTAAGCGGCCTTTTTATTGCGATTACGTGGCAACGAAAAAAGAAAAACGGCGTAAGTCATTCAGACATAAATATTACCAGAGGCATGAAATATTTTACTTACGCTACCTTATTCCAGTTTTGTGACGGAATCTGGTTATTAATTAGCTTGCCGAGAGATATAATGCTTCTTTTCATGGGTGGAGATATTGTTCATTCTGCTGTCTTCCTTGCAGGTTTATTTGCCGGACTTACATCTCTTGTTTTCGGCTTTATAAAAAAGGTGTGGCCGGCAGCATGGGCTACAATAATCAGCATCATCTTTATGGTAATCATAAGGGATATGATCAGGACAGCCTATCTTAAACCTTATTTTGCCGTCGAAAATCTTAAAACAATTTATCAGTATTCTCCCATGATAATGTTTTTGGCAGCCGTGATCGTCAGCACAGTTATTATCATTTATATTATCAGATGTGCGCTTCAGATAAAGCCATCTTAACGAGCTCGTAAAAAGCTAAGTTTATGCCGTACAATTATATAATCAACTATCCTGTCTGGGAGCTTGATTTCCTTGGGGGCGGCTTTTTTATCGCCTTCATTGCAGTTATTCATGTTTATGTTGCTCATTTCGCTGTTGGCGGCGGACTATTCCTTGTCCTGACCGAAATGAAAGGTTACAGGGAAAACTCTTTCGGTATTCTGGAATATACCAGAAAGCATACCCGGTTCTTTCTTCTTGTCTCCATGGTTTTCGGGGCAATTACAGGTGTTGGTATATGGTTTACCATTTCTCTGTTAAACCCTGCTGCCACATCTATCCTCATACATAATTTTGTTTTCGGCTTTGCTACGGAATGGGTTTTTTTTCTCGGAGAGATTGTTGCCCTTTTCGTGTATTACTATACCTTCGGGAGTATGAACAAGAGGCAACACCTTGCTGTCGGCTGGCTTTATTTTGTTTTCGGCTGGCTTTCGCTTTTTGTAATCAATGGCATTATCACATTTATGCTGACTCCGGGAGAGTGGCTTTCGAGCAAAAGCTTCTGGGACGGTTTTTTCAATCCTTCTTTTTGGCCGTCCCTTTTTTTCAGGACATTCATGGCCTTCATGCTTGCGGGGCTTTTCGGCTTTGTTACTTCTTCCGTCATTAAAGAAAATGATTTGAGGAATAAAATGCAAGGCTATTGCGCCAGATGGCTGATTATTCCTTTTATTTTTCTCCTTGCCTCCGCAAGGTGGTATATTAATTCCCTTCCCGAACCGCAAAAACTGATGATTCTGCAAAGCTCACCTGAAATCCCGCCATTTATAAAAGCCTTTTTATTTCTTTCGCCGCTTATCTTTACAGGCGGTGTTCTGATGGCAATTCGCATCTCCGCTCCGTTAAAAATTATTGTGACCTGGAGCCTTGTAATAATGGGTCTTTTATATATGGGCTCGTTCGAATGGATCAGAGAAGCCGGAAGAAGGCCGTATGTAATATACGGAGATATTTATTCCAATTCTATTCCGGCAAAAGAGATTGATTTCATTCGCAATAACGGGATATTAAAAAATTCGCGATGGGCTCTGAATAAAGAGATCAATGATCAGAATCAACTCATGGCGGGGAAGGAAATCTTCAGACTTATGTGCATTTCCTGCCACTCCGTCGGTGGCTTTGTAAATGACATACGTACAGCAACAAAAAAATTTTCCCTTTACGGCATGGAGTCAATGTTAACCGGCATGGGAAAGATAAATGAATATATGCCTCCTTTTCCGGGAACCGGCAAAGAGATAAAGGCCCTTGCAGCCTATATTGTTAAGGAGCTTAACGGCAGAAAGGATGAAATGCCTTCCAGGTATTCAATATCCCCACTTGAAACAAAAACATTTCCTTTTGATCCCTCTAAAGACGAATATGTTTTACTCGGTTGGACAGGGCAGGGAATGCGCTTCATTTCGGATAACAATCGCTTTTTTGGTTTATCCAACCCCGGAAACACCATATACGCACAGCTCATTAAAAGGGGAAAAACACCTGAAATTATTACAGGCAACATAAATTTAACATACAGAATCGAGGGGGGGTTTGACACTCCTTCTTCTCAAATCGATTTCTGGAAATATTCAAAGGCTTTTTACGGCCGTCAGATAAATGAGAACGAAGGCTTGTCGGGAAATAAAACGGACGGCAAAATGGATTATATCGAAAACATTATGGCATATTCAGCAGCCGATATCCCCGTTGTTCCTTACAGAAAAGACGGGTCATATATTCCTTTTCCCGTTATATACATTGAGGCAAAAGATGCTCAAACCGGGCAAATACTTTGCTCAACCGGAATTTCTGTCCCGGCATCAACAGAAATGGGGTGCCGTAACTGCCATGGCGGAAACTGGGCAAAAAAAGGTGTAACCGGGCTTTCAGATGAAACGGCCCTTGATATAATAAGAGCACATGACCGATCCAACCGGACTAATCTTGAAGAGCTTGTACAAACAGGTAATCCTCAAATGTGCTCAAAATGTCATTCCGAAGATCAGGCCGGTACTGATATCAAGACAAAATATTTAAACCTTTCAGCCTCTATACATGGATTCCATGCCAATTATATTTCTAAAAATGACCCTGATCCTTGCAGCAACTGCCATCCTTCATCCGGATTCTCAAAAAGCTACAGAGGCATTCACAGCAATATCGGCATTGAGTGCTCAAACTGCCATGGGAAAATGGAAGATCATGCCTTAAGTCTTCTTGTATATGAAAAAAATGAGGGCAAAAAAAGTGCGGAAAAGCTGATGAAACATCTTTCCCCAAGGCTTGCGGATTCTGTTACACAGATTGAACCAAGAAAACCATGGGTAAACCAGCCTGACTGTTTGAACTGCCATCCCGGGTTTAATCCTCCGGATACCGACCAGTCACCCCAGAACATGTGGACCAAAGATTCAAAATCTCTATATAAAATGCGTTCAGACGAGGTCGGAATCATGTGTCCGGCATGCCATGGAATAACACATGCGGAATATCCGGCCACAAATATATTGGGAGATGAAAGAGATAATTTTCAGCCTCTTATGTATCAGAAAAACCGCTATCCCATCGGAGCAAATAAAAACTGCAGTCTTTGCCACATGGTTGATATGAACGAGGAGATTCATCATCCGAATATGCTTACAATATTCAGAAATCTTAATTAGTGTTAATCAGGAAACAAATTATGGACACTATTGCGTTTCCAATTCGGAAATAGGCAATTTTGGGCAAGCTCAAGGAAATCAAAGGATTGCGCGGAGGCATACGCAATGTATGCCGCACAAGAAATCCAGCAGATTGACGCCGAGATCGCACAAAAGGGTCATTTCCGGATGGAAACTAATTAGTTTTAAATACGGAGTGGTTGCATGAAATTCTTTTTTATCAAAACATCTCTCTTTTGTTTAATATTTGCCTTGTTGATCCATTTTGTTTTTATCTTTTCTTCTGATGCAGAAGAAGGAAAGAGTTATTTATCCCTTTCTGATGCTGTGAAGAAAGCACTTGAAAACAACCCGAAAATAAAAGCTGCATTCTTTCAGGCCGAAGCTTCCAGATCCCGGATAACACAGGCCCGCTCCGGCCTTCTTCCACAAATATATTTAAATGAGACCTTCAACAGGACAACCAACCCGATGTGGGCTTTCGGGACAAAACTTAACCAGGAAAATATTGCCCGGTCAGACTTCGATCCGGACAGACTGAACAACCCCGATGACATAAACAATTTTATTACAAGCGTTACCATTGACTGGACTCTTTTTGACGGCGGGCAGACATGGATAGGCTTGAAGCAGGCAAAACTGGAAAATGAAGCCGCATTCCTTATGATGGAAAGAACACGTGAGGAAGTCATTGGCCAGACTGCAACGGCCTATTTTGGCCTTCTTCTTGCGAATGAGCATCTCGATCTTATACATAAGATTCTTGATACTGCGGGGACTCATTCCAATATGGCAAGGTCGAGGTTCGAAAACGGTTTAACAGTAAAGAGTGATTTTCTAAGGGCACAGGTCCGGGTTTCCGAGCTGGAACAGGAGCTTTTTTCTGCCGAAAGCAATGTTTTAATCGCAAAAGCAATGCTTTGTTCAGTTATGGGCCTTTCTCCGTGCGATTCATTTGAAACCACAACAAGGCTTTATGAGGAAGCCGGAACAGAAGAACATGTTGATAAACTGGTTGATACTGCTCTCGCAAAGAGGAAGGATCTCAGGCAGCTGCTATTACAGGAATCTATGGCTGAAGAAGAAGTCAGCAAATCTCTGGCCGGTCATTTGCCAAGCTTCCATTTGATAGGAAATTACGAGGTTAATTCGGAAGATTTCAGCGACACAGCCGATAACTACATGCTTGGTGCGATCATGCGCCTTAACCTGTACAGCGGACAACGCATATCAGGAAAAACAATGGAGGCCCGCGCATTACTGGAAAAAATCAGGGCAATCAAACATGAACTTGAACTCGGAATAAACATACAGGTTCGGCAGGCATATTACCAGGCTCAGAGCTCGTGGAAAAGGATAAAGGTCGCGCGGGAATCCGTTCTTCAGGCTGAAGAGAACCTCCGCATAATACGAAAGCGCTATGAAAACGGTTTATTTACCATTGTCAATCTCATGGACGCGGAATCAGAGCTTAAGCAAGCCCGTACAAACCATTTAAAAGCATTGCATGACTACAATATTTCAACAACACAGCTTCAACTGGCAGCAGGGATTATTAACGACAGCTTGCAGTAACGATTGTAATAGGGGTCAAGGGTTCGGGGATTCGAGTGTCACGAAAACATTTCCCAAAAATGAGGGCTTCGGCTTGACCTCTCAAACGAGAAGGACGGCCCTGTCTATCCCGAGCAATATTTCAGAAGGGTATGGAAGAAATGCGCTTGAACCCTTTCCGCCTCAGGCGGAGAATCCTGGAACCCTTTCTCCCAACTATTTGGGAGAAGAACTTTAAAAGCAACTCGGGGAGTCTGACATGCTTCAAAGAAAAATTATTCATGCCGTAATATTAATATTAGCTTTGGTCTTTTTAAGCTGCAAAGGCAAAATCGAACCGGGTACTGTTGAAAAGGATGGCTCTGCTGCTGTCAAAGCCCCTGTTGCAGAGGCGAAATATATAAGCCTGCCTCTTTTATATGAAGCGATGGGGACAGTCCATGCCAAAACCGCAGGCATCCTGTCCGGCAAGCTTATGGGAGCTGTTAAGGCCATCAATGTCAGGGAAGGAGATTTTGTAAAGAAGGGCGATATCCTCGTCCTTATAGATGACAGCCAGGTAAATGCTCAGTTGTCACAGGCAGAAGAGTCAAAGGCCGGAGCTCAAAAGGAATCCGCCGCTTCCTTATCGGCAGCTGATTCCGCAAGGGCTGCATCCAAGCTTGCCCGCGCCACTTATGATCGCTATCTTAATCTTATCAGGGAGGAATCGGCAAGCAAACAGGAATTTGAGGAAGTAGAAGCACGAACCCGTCAGGCTGATGCCGCCCTTTCACAGGCCGAGTCAATGGTTCAGGCTGCAGGTCACAGAATCAAACAGGCCGAAGCCGCCCTCGTTTCCGCGAAGTCATTTAAAAAAGATTCTGTAATCACTGCACCCTATGACGCTCTGGTTACAGCCAAAATGGTCGAAGCCGGAGATCTTGCTTCCCCGGGAAGTCCTTTGCTCGGCATTGAAGGAAGAGAAGGATATTACATTGAGCTGGTTGTTCCGGAAAGTTATGTGCAAAATGCGGGTACCGGTAAAAAAGTCAATATCATCATCCCGGCCGCTGATGATCTTTCTCTTGAAGGAGTGATCAGCGCTTTAGTCACGGCGGCAGACAGCAAAACCCGTTCTTTTTTAGTCAAGATTAATTTTCAGGCGCATGATAATGTTCACACAGGGATGTATGCCCGGGTTCAGATTCCTTCAGAAGAAGTGAGAATGCTTTTGATTCCTTCTTCAGCTTTGGTATACCAGGGTCAGTTAACAGGAATTTATGTTATTGATGATGCCAAAAAAGCCCATTACAGGATTATCCGCACCGGCAAATCTTTTGACAAATCTGTGGAAATTCTTTCCGGCTTAAAAATAGGAGACCGCTTCTTACCGAATCCACCGCCAAATATGGCTGACGGAATGAGCGTGGAGGCCTCCCCATGAGCCTGAAGACCGGCGTAGCAGGAAAAATAGCCAATTTTTTCATTGAATCGAAGCTGACTCCCCTTATAATTATTGCATCTATCCTTCTGGGAATCGCTTCGGTTATTGCGCTGCCGAGGGAAGAAGAGCCCCAGATCATTGTTCCCATGATTGATATCTTCGTTGCCATGCCGGGTGCAAGCGCAAAAGAAGTGGAAGAGCGCGTTACCTCCCCCATGGAAAAGCTTTTATGGGAAATTCCCGGTGTAGAATACATATACTCAACATCAAGCCCCGGCATGTCGATGGCTATCGTCCGTTTTTTTGTCGGGCAGGACGAAGAAGGGGCTATTGTCCGGCTTCAGTCAAAGCTCATGGCAAACATGGACAGGATTCCATGCTCTGTCTCTCCTCCGCTTGTCAAACCCCGTTATATAGACGATGTGCCTATTCTTGCATTAACTTTCTGGGGAAAAGATGCGGATCATTATACGTTAAGGCGTGTTGCTGCTGAAGTTGAAAATATTGCAAAACGCGAAGATAATGTTTCAATAACAACCATGATCGGTGGAGAACGCCGTCAGGTTGAAGTGAGCATTGATCCTGTCAGGCTTTCGGCCTTCGGACTTGATCCTGAACTTGTTTTTTCCATGATATGCGCCGCCAACAAGGAATCGGATCCGGGCTCTTACCCGTCACAGGAAGGTCAGGTTATTGTTCATACCGGCGGATTTCTTAAAGACGCTGAAGATGTAAAAAGGATCGTGGTATCTGTTCATGATGGAAGACCGGTGTTTCTCCAGGATGTAGCCTCTGTTTCAGACGGACCGGTTGAACCCGGCCAGTATGTGTTTTTTGGAACTGGCCCCGCTGCGGAAGAGAAAAAGATTTCAGGCAATGCCCTGCCTGAAGGAATACAGCCGGCCGTCACCCTTACTCTGGCAAAAAGGAAAGGGACAAACGCCATAACAGTCGCAAACAGGGTCCTTGCGAGAGTCGAAGATGCAAAGGGAACAATTATCCCCGACAACATAAATATGACCATAACAAGGCACTACGGTGAAACGGCAAAAGAAAAATCGGATGAACTACTTCTTCACATGCTTATTGCCATCGTTTCCGTGTCAATCCTCATCTGGTTTACTCTCGGCCGGCGGGAATCAGGTATCGTTGCCCTTGCTATCCCTGTTACTCTGGCCTTAACTCTGTCCGTATTCTTCCTTTATGGTTATACCTTAAACCGGATAACTCTTTTTGCCCTGATATTTTCAATCGGAATTCTTGTTGATGACGCCATAGTTATTGTTGAAAACATAGTCCGCCATTACAGGCTTCCTGAAAATAAGGGTCGTCCGAAGCATAAAGTTGCAATAGAGGCTGTTGATGAAGTTGGAAATCCGACCATACTTGCAACTTTTACCGTTATAGCAGCCATACTTCCCATGGCCTTTGTGGGCGGCCTCATGGGCCCTTATATGCGTCCGATCCCGGTGGGCGCTTCTGCCGCAATGGTTTTTTCACTTCTTGTGGCGTTTATTGTAACCCCATGGGCCTCCGTCAGACTTATCAGCCACACGGAGAATAAGGGGGAAGGCCATGAAAAAGAGGGATGGAGTACGAAACTTTACCGCCGGGTTATGACCCCTCTCATTCAAAAACCATTCTGGCGTTCGGTCTTTATTATCCTCGTTGCTTCTCTTCTTTTAGCTTCCTGCGCTCTCGTACTGATAGAAAAAGTTCATGTCAAGTTGCTTCCGTTCGACAACAAGAGTGAATTCCAGATAATAATAGACATGCCTGAATATTCAACTCTTGAAGAGACCCTGTCGGCCGCCGTTGAAATGGGAGATTATATTAAAACAGTAAATGAAGTTGTCGATTATGAAATCTATGCGGGAACTGCCGGTCCCTTCAATTTTAACGGCCTCGTGCGCCACTATTTTTTACGCAGGGGGCCAAATGTGGCCGACATCCAGGTAAATCTTGCGGGAAAGGGGCAGCGAAAAGACCAGAGCCATGAAATAGCAAAGCGCATACGCCCCCCTTTGCAAAAAATTGCCGAAAAGTATAATGCCAGGATAAAGGTTGCGGAAGTCCCACCGGGTCCGCCTGTTCTTTCAACCCTTGTTGCAGAGATATACGGTCCTGATTACAGTCGTCAGCGACAACTTGCTGAAAATATAAAGAAAATATTTGAAGAGACTCCCGGCGTGGTGGATGTTGACTGGTACATGGAAGAAAATCAGCCGAGATATAACCTGTCTGTTGATAAAGAAAAGGCGGCCATTCACGGTATAAGCCTTGCCCAGATAACAGGTACTCTCGAACTTGCGCTTTCAGGGAGGCAGGCCGGACTGCTTCATCAGCCTCTCGAAAAAGAGGACGTCCCTATCTTATTGAAAATGCCTCTTTCGGAGCGGGCCGGAATTGAAAAACTTGAAGCGATAAAAATTTCCCGGAAAGACGGCAACCTCATACCTCTTTCGAGCCTGGTAAAAGCAGGCAAAACCGATATGGACAGGAGCATATACCACAAAAACCTTATGCCGGTTGTTTATGTCACCGGCGATGTTGCCGGTGAAAAGGAAAGCCCTGTTTATGCCATACTTGAGATGAGGAAAAAGATTGATGCCATAACCATCCCCGAAGGCTATAAAATTATCCAGCACACTTCGGCAGTTCCTGAAACCGAACGCAGATTTTCAATGAAATGGGACGGCGAGTGGCATATAACTTATGAAGTTTTCAGGGATCTTGGAATAGCTTTCGGAGTGGTTCTCATCCTGATATTTGTGCTCGTCGTGGGCTGGTTCCATTCCTTTTCAACTCCGATTGTGATAATGGCGGCAATTCCTTTTTCACTTATAGGCATACTGCCCGCGCACTGGCTGATGGGAGCTTTTTTTACCGCGACCTCCATGATAGGCTTTATAGCAGGCGCCGGAATTGTCGTAAGAAACTCCATTATTCTAGTTGATTTTATTGAACTTCGCGTTTCACAGGGCATGCCCCTTGATCTTGCCGTAATTGACGCAGGCGCCGTACGCTTCAGGCCCATGATGCTTACTGCCGCTGCAGTTGTGGTAGGAGCTTCGGTTATATTGTTTGATCCAATATTTCAAGGTCTTGCCATATCTCTTATGGCCGGGGAAGTGGCGTCTCTGCTCTTCTCCCGCATGACCGTTCCTGTTCTGTATTATCTCGACAAACGCTGGGAATCAGGGCATGCCAAGAAAGAAAATAAAGGTGCCGGTCCGGATGACTCCGATGTCATGGACAACTATTAAAGGGCTTTTGCAATTCTTTTTAAGAGCAGCTCGGCCCGGCAGCTGATGACGGCGTTACCCGATTAAAATCCCCGACTCGGCAGGGGCACTCCCGGCTCGCTCCCATGATTCCGGCTTGAAATGATGTCACTCATGATGTTTTAGGTTTGTAATTTACCACAAAAAGGCTTGCGATGATAAGCGCCGAGCCTGCGATTAGCTGCCAGGAAAGATCTTCGCCGAGGAAGATTACGCCGAGAATGACGCCGCCAACGGGAAAGATATATGTGACGAGTGATGTACGCGTGGGACCGATCTCATGCAGGAGATAATAAAACATTACCATGGCGAAGCCTGAGCCGAATACGCCGAGCCAAAAGACGGCGACCCACGTGATCGGAAGGGCGGGAATCAAAAATGGTTTTTCCGCGATTGGGCCGATGATCCACATGAAGAAGGTGGCAGTGATGAGGGGAAGCGCATTGCGTGACATGCCTTGCACGTGTGCGGTTACTTTGCGTGTGAAGACTGCACTGCCCGCATAGAAGAGGGATGCGAGTACGACTGCAAGTTGACCGATGACATTGCTGTGTTTGCTGTCGAGCAGATCTTTGCTGAAAAGGATCAGGATGCCTGCGAAGCCGATGAGCAAGCCGGTCACTTTTTGAGGAGTCATTTTGTCGTCGTGAAGCCAGAAGTGTGAAATGATGATTGTAAATAGCGGGACTGTGGCATTGAGAACAGACGCTACGGCTGAGTCGATGGTTTGTTCGCCCCATGCGATGAAGAAGATGGGAATGGCGAGGCTGGTGGGCCCGATTATGGCAAAGTTGGCCAGGGTCTTTAAATCAGTCGGCCATTCTGATTTTAGATAGATTGCAACTACGCCTGCCGTAACCGCCCCAAATAACACCCGAAAAGCAACCAGCGATGTGGGGCCGATCTCCTGCACACCGATTTTGATCCAGAGAAAGGATGAACTCCAGATGAGGCCGAGGGTGATGAAGACGATCCAGTGTTTTGTTTTCAATTTGATCCTTGTTTAAGTTCTTAAACACAAACGACACGAAATACACAAAGGTTTAATTTTTTTGTGGCGAAACAGCTACCACAATTTAAGACATGAGGCAAGGCAAAGGAATCTCTGTTCCGGTTCCTTTGCTTTCAGCCGGTTGTTGTGCTAATAATCAAATATCTTTTAAAGAGTTATAGCCGATAGAGTTGTTACGTCGGCTATAACCTCTTAAAAGATATTGATTTGGCTCGCCGACGGTACAGGCAGATTGGAGGCAACTTATGAACGACGCCATTGTTAATTCTTCCGGAAACGTATTCATTGATCTCGGGTATTCTCCGGATGAAGCCGCAGTTCTTCAGATGCGGGCCGATCTTATGGCCGATCTCCGGAAGATCGTCAAAGCAAGGAGGCTGACGCAGGCCAGGGCTGCTGAAATCCTCGGTATCAGTCAATCCAGGGTTTCGGACTTGGTCAGGGGCAAATGGGATAGATTTAGCCTCGAAATGCTTATTAACCCTGGCGACGAGAGTCGGCATGCATATCTCTCTCAAAAAGGCGGCGTAGAGTCGGGATAACAACGCGATCCGGTGGATGCGCCACATGCTCTGCTGATCGCAGGGGTGTGACGCTTGAACAACCGTGGTGATAATGAGGAACCGAATTGACAAATAAAGAAGCCACAGCTCGTATCAAGATCAACAAACTGCTCGAAAAGGCAGGTTGGCGTTTTTTTCCGGAAGGGAGCGCTCCCGCCCTCTGTGCCAATGAAAGTGAGACACTTCCCCCCCAATAGTTTAGTGTAGGGCGGGAAGGAGAAAGGTAGATGGAAAAGAAAGAAATCATGGTTATGAACCTTACACCAAGAGTTGAGGAAATGGAA
>JAGVOC010000415.1 GCA_020052975.1 Desulfobacterales bacterium
AAAGCTTACCGGCGCTTATGAAATTAAATGGTCCAGAACAATTACCACAGCACAGCTTACCGGCCTGAAATCTTTTCAGCAAGACTATCCGGATGTGCCTTGTTGTGTCGTGTGCAATACTGATGAGCCTTACAGGCTTGGGAATATACTTGTCATGAACTGGAAGCAGTTCCTGGAGAAGTAGATTATATGGTGCCGGTGGTGGGAGTTGAACCCACACGGAGTTGCCCCCACCGGATTTTGAGTCAGTAAACAGTCATTTTGGCTGTTTTTTCTAAGCCCTTGATCTTAAGGAATAATTCTTTATTATCAAGGGCTTTTCTCTTTCTTTTGAGTTGGCTGGAGTTGGTCGGAATTGTCAGGAATTTGCTCCAGACTATTACAAAATCATTACAATTTTCAGGCTCGGTACTTCATAATTTTCCGCAGATTATGCCAGAGCGAGCAGGAAGTCCTGACAGGGCTGTATCGTGATTCCGTCACGGAGGAGTTTTTCACGGCCGCGATATAGAAGGAATCTCTTTGCCTCCGGATAATCCTCCCCAAAGGTTCTGAGCGCATTCATATCCCGCGGCTGCACCCGGGCGGAGTTTTTCACTTCAATGGCCAAAAACAGGTCTTTTCCATAGACAACAAAATCCACCTCAGTCCCGGCGCTGGTACGCCAGTAATAAAGACTGGCGGCTGGATGACGGTAGTCGATCCATGCCCTTAAATGCTGTGCTACCAATCCCTCCAGGGCTTGACCTCTTTTTTCCTCCGGTCGGTCGAGTGGCCCGGACGGGCGCAGGACATTGAAAACCCCGGCATCAAAGAAATAAAACTTGGGGTGTTGTGTCGTTGAGCGTTTGGCCCTTCTGGTAAATACCGGGAGCCTGAACGAGAGCAGCAGGTCTTCAAGGATATGAAGATATCCCTCCACGACCTTGCGCTCGACGCCACATTCACGGGCGACATTGCTGACATTAAGGATCGATCCGTGCGAAAAGCTGACCGCTTCAAGAAACCGTGTGAAGTTGCCTACATTCCGCGTAAGTCCCTCCATCTGGACCTCTTCGCGCAGATATAGGTCCACATAAGCCTGAAGTGTATCCATCGGATTGGCGCTGTCCAGGACGACCGGTATCATACCCTGATCAACGGCGTCTTCAAGCGTAAACCTGTTTTTTAGCTCGGCGACAATAAAAGGATGCATCCTGCGCATAAGCGCCCGCCCTGCAAGCATGTCCGCCCCTGATTTTTTAAGTTTCCTTGCGCTCGACCCAGTCAGAATGAATTGCCGTCCCTGCTTCTCTTCCATGAGGCTGTGAACGACTTCAAGGATCTCCGGCACCTTCTGGACTTCATCAACGACGATCACCTTTTTATCAAGGTTGGCCATAACCAGTTCACGCAGTCTTTCGGGACGGGCCAGATAACTTCTGAAGACATCCGGCAGAAGGAGGTCAATATAAACAGCGTCAGGGAAGGAATCTTTGATAAGTGTGGACTTGCCTGTTCCCCTCGGGCCGAGCAGAAAAAAGCTTTTCTGTACGGGTTTGAATATGCGGATTACTTTTTCCATATTTGGTCTAATTATGGAAATAATAATACCAAATTAATGAATTAAATGCAACCAAGCTCATACACCCATGGCGATAGAAATTTGCTACGGATATCGATGAATATGACGAAGTAATTCTATTGTCTCAGGAATAAGTGTGGTCGATCATAGGTGACCAACGCTTTTTTCATTCTCCTGATGGTAAATCAGGGGTTAATTCCCTAACATCTTGAACCGAATAGCCAATCGCCTTATAACCCTTAAGCCTCTTTTCGTACATGCGTGTGAACATGGGGACATTCACATCCACATAATCATAAATCCGGACGACTTTTTTATTGTCATGCAGGCGGTGAAGACGGCCAGCGTACTGCTGAAGCGTTCCACGCCATGAAATTGGCATGGCCAAAAAGAGAGTATCCAGGCGGGCGTCATCAAACCCCTCACCTATATACCTGCCTGTGGCGATAAGCACCCTTTCTTCTCCATCGGGAATAGAGGCAATCTGTTCAGCCAAAGCCTTACGTTCCTTTTTCCCTGCTCCGCCTTTAAGCACAATAACATTCCTGGCAAACCCTTTGAGCCGCTCGGCAAACCCATCTACATGTTCTGTTCGCTCGGTAAGAAGAAGCGGAGAACAACCTTCTTCAAGGGCATTGAGAAGATCGTCAAATATGAGAGCGTTTCTTTGTTTATCCCTCATCATGGCCGCGTAAGCCGGCTGTATGCCATCCTCGACTCCTTCGAGTATCCTGAAACTTGTATGCCGTGGGATAACCACATGCTCAAACGGCCTTTCATGGGCCTCTCTTCTGGCATCCCCACGGAAACGGATCGGTCCGCATTGCATTATGATGATCGGGTGGTGGCCGTCTTTTCTAACAGGGGTAGCCGTAAGCCCTATAATATATTTGGCTTTCACCTGCCTTAGCACCTGTTCGAAACTGAAAGCCGAAACATGGTGGCATTCGTCAACAATCACCTGTCCATATTCTGCCACGATGTCTTTAACCACACCCTTCTGGTTCAGGCTTTGAATCATGCCCACATCTATAATGCCAGTTCTATCGCCGCGTCCGCCTCCTATCCTACCAATAGAATCCGTATTCAAAAATAACTTCAGCCGCTCATGCCACTGATCCATAAGAAGCCTTCTATGCACCAAAACAAGCGTGTTTACTTTGCGCTCTGCAATAAGATATGCTGCTATCGTAGTCTTCCCAAATGCAGTAGGTGCACTCAATACCCCGATATTATGCTTCAAAATCTCAGAAGCAGCTTTTTTCTGAATAGAGCGAAGCTCACCGTTGAAATTTGCTTCAATTGGTATTCCTGAATACTGCTCGTTCCTGATATCAGCTTTAATGCCGTGGGCTCTTAGAAGCTCAAGCGCCTCATCCAAAGAGCCGCGGGGAAGCCCTATATGTTTGTCAAAATCTTCGGCGCACGATATAATCCTCGGCTTGTCGTAGGTTGACAGGCGCATGGCCTGAGTCTTATAAAAATCTGGATTCTGAAATGCTGCCAGGCGGATAAGTCTGTTTATCATCCCTGCTGGCAGGTTCCTCCTATCGATGTAGACCATGTTTCCAACAACAATATCAACCTTCTCAGGGAAAGGCCCATCAATTGTCTTCTCCATCTTTCTTCCTGATGGCGGAAGTGTCCATGGGTCTTCATCTCCCTCTTCTGTCAGGCTCATTCGCACGCCGATAATTTTCCCTTTGCGCTGGGCTTCATTTACGATTGCTTCAACCTCCTCTTTTTGCATTTTCCTGATGCTTGAGAGAAAAGACCATTGATTGGGGTAAGGATTGAAGTCCCTATCGAGAAAAAGGGAGTGCCCCTTTTCTCGCGGTATGCGCTGAAGCGGAAGAGCGATAAGACTGCCGAAGCCTCCTTTTGGCATAGTGTCCTGGCTTGGGAAGAACCTATCGTAGGAATCAAGGCCCAACTGAGGATACCTTTCCATCGTATCTGTAAGAACGGCCGAGCCGAGCTTCCGGGCCAGTACCGCCTGGATAGGGGAATCGAAAAATATCCAGATGTGACCTCCGTTACCTGAGCGGGAGCGTTCGAGCGCCGCTGGAATACTCAGCTCCTCACAGGTCTTAAGAAATGCACCGGCATCTTCTTTCCATGTAGCTTTGTCGAAATCCGCAGCTAAAAACCAGCAGGTCTCATCGGGAAGAATCGGGTAGACTCCCACAGTGCGCTTTCCTGTAAGATGGTGCTGGATTACATCATCTGTTACAGAAAGAAGTTCCCGGTTTTCGCATTCTGAGCACCTAATCTGTGGTTTGACGCAGAGTGGTCGTTTCCATTCGTTAGCACAGGCGGGAGCATAGCCGGATTTTCCGGTTCTTGCTTCCCATCTCATGGGATAAACGTCTTCTCGTCCACGAAAAAGACTGCGAAAGAGAGCAACCTTGTCTTCAGGGGATAAGCTTTCTGCCATAGATACATTGGGTTTTTCTTCCGGGATGGCCATAAGCGACCTGAGCTTTTTGTTCTCTTCTCTCAGGCGAGCACACTCCTCAAGAGCTGCCTTCAGTTGTTTTGCGATATCTTCAGATGCCATAAGCCATTAATTTTTCATTGCCTCTGCCAAGTTTTTCAAACCCTGTCAGGTCCCTGTAAAGCCTCTCATAGATGAATGTTCTTAAAGTCTCAACCTTCCAATTATATCAGTATTTCTTCAGTTTCAGGATTCTGTGCAATTGTATCGATTCTTTTCTTCTGCCAAGAATATAAAGGCTCGTTCAATGAATATTCAGTTATTGGTCTTAACCCTCTCCCCGCATATTCAAGTGTTTTGAATAAATAACCCATGAATGATCCCGAATAGCGATAGCAACGTACGCAGCCCTCAATGCGCTTTTGAATTAAATACTCATATCCTTTCCAACGGGAAATTTAGATGAAGCAGTTGAAAATCTGCGAAAGCAATATCCGGCGCTTGCTTCAAATAATATTCATCATTTTTCGTCGTGTACCAAACCTCTCAACTTGCGGTGGACATAGTAGTGGTGAAATAGTCGTTGTGGTCGTAACTTCATATAGAAAATTAGCATTGGGTCGGCAGGAAACCCATTGTAAGCTAGCCTCTATAAGCTATAAGGTGTCCATAATACTCCTTTCTTGTTTATTATTGATTATTCGATTTGATGGCTGATACGTGGTGAATGATAATTTTTAGAATCAGAAAGATAGAAAAAAGATAAACAGAAAAATATGAAGTGAGTAAAAAGAATTCGTGACTTATTTAGGAGTAAAAAGGGATCCCATTAAAATTCTTTAGGGAAGAACCTTTAACAATAAATCATCCGGCAAGATTTAAGTTTTTAAAGTATGTCGCATAAAAACCGCGGTCTCTGGTCAGTAAAAGTTTGGCATGAGCAAGAGCATGGGCACCTATTATGAAATCACTAATAATATGCTGCCTGAACTTGACAGCGGATTTACATTCAGGACAGGTAATAGGGATAGCTTTACCGCAAACGGGGCACTGTAAAGCAATCTTTCTGTTTCTGGCATACTCTTTCCATGCTTTTCCCGCACGGTACAATACTTCTTTGTTAGAGGGCATCAGCCTTATTCCTGTGTCTGAGAAAAAATCGTTCAATTCCTGCTCATCTAAAAATTGAGAGGCTAACTCGGCGTATACAAGTTCACATATGATAAGCTGTCCCTTTGATAGGTATTCATTAAGTATTTTTTTCGAGGACGTCAAATGAGCTTCATCAGGTATCAGTATGTCAAGTAAGATATTGGTATCTATCGCTGTTATCATGTGCCCCTCAGTTCATCAGTTATT
>JAGVOC010000138.1 GCA_020052975.1 Desulfobacterales bacterium
GCCGAGGGCGATTAAGCCCCGGCCTGGGGTGAGGGTGGAACCGCTTGAATTTACTTCAAGCGGCGGGAGAGTCCGCCTCAGGCGGATTTCCCGCCAAGTTAAAAGTCGTTTTTTGACTTTTTACAAAGGTATCATATATTGACGGTTTCGTAAAAAGTCCAACCATGCTCACTTAATGAGCTTTTTGGGGATTTCAGACTTTTTCCGAAGTCATTATTTTACGAAGATAGCTGATGCAATAACTGTAGTCCAAAGGCTTCCTTCTGCTCCGAGAGCCCCCTGGCTTGTATGCTGGGATTCAACAATTTTCTCACTCATCTTGTAAACTTCACGCCGTTCATCGTAGTCCTTATTCGGGTCAAATTCGATGCCGAGCGTGTTTGCAAGCATTGATGCAGCAAGGTCTTCAGCATATTCACCTGCTTCTATTTCAGTCTGGCCAAAACCATGGTGTTCCGAAAGGTAGCCGTACCGTCCGGGTTCAGCAGGCAGGGCAAGGCCGATGCTTGCCATAATTCTTCTTCCAGGTTCATTTATCTGTTCACGGGCCATGACGCAATGGGTTATTTCACCCGGTTCAAGTTTGGCAAGTCCGGTTTCGATATCTATTATTTTGCAGTGCGGCGGGAATATGGATGAAACCGTTACTAAATTAAGGTGTGCTATGCGTGCTTCACGGAGAGCGTTTTCAAAGGAAGACAGTTTTTCCTTATTTATTCCAACACCTTTGGTAAAAAACATATATCTTGGCACATACATGTTTTGTCCCCCCTTTTTATTTAATTAAACAACATACCTGTTTGTGTATTGCCGATAAAAAACCCGGTTGATTCTCATAAGAGACGGCTCTTTTACATGTCCTGAAATACATAATCAAGAAAAAAAGCGCCTCCCGGATAATAAAACGGGATAATAAAAATTGACGGCTTCGTAAAAAGTCATTCTGCTGTGTTGCACTTCATCTTTCGTCATTGCAGCGTACCAATTAGTACGCACCCTTCGGGCCCCGCGTTTGCGGTATTCCTCAAGATTCGCGCGCCTTGCATAATGAGCTTTTTACTTTGCCGTATGAATTTTGACTTTTTACGAGTTCATCAAAATTGAATTTTCTAAATATACTCAAAGACTCCGGTTTTCAATAAAAATAATCACAAAGCCGTTAGAATAAAATAACCGTACCATTTAAATGGCAAGAACGGCATAAGGAGCCGTAACAAAATGGTCAGAAATGTAATGGTTATTTTGTAACGGCTCCTAAATACAATTTGCCGGAAATATTGTTATGACAATTCGCAACAGGCTTCTTTAATCAGCTTTCCTATTTCGATTTTCTGCGGACACTTCAGCTCCGCGATGGAAAAATCCAGATTCAGGATGCTTTCTCTTTCCGTAACAGGTATTTTATTAAAAAGCTCTTTTGCCCTTTCCGGGTCGCTGTAATTTCTTGAGTACATGAGACATCGCATAAGATCGCCAACGGGAGGTGCTCCTGCAATGGCTGATTCGCATATGCGGGTGCACCCCCTGCAATAACCGTTCATTGTTTCTTCCGCGTAACGGTTGAAAAGCTCCTTATCGGCAGATGAAAGCTTCGTTTTATTTATGGCGGCATCGGTATTTGACATCAGGATATTGATACTCGGCATTTGTGAACAAATGCTTGCTATATATGGATTTTCCCAGACAGCCTTGAGTTTTGCCTGCTTGTCAGTGTAACCTGCTTTTAAAAATCTTCCGGCCATCTGAAGATCCTTATCGGAGCTTATTTTGACCTGTCCACCGCCCTGGGTTTTCATTGCTGTTAACCCTATTCCTGCCTTTTGGCAGGCTTCGAACGCTCTTTTCATGTCGTCTGTATGCATAAGCCTAAAATTAAAGGTCATCATTATGCCGTCAATCCATCCAAGTCGGGCGGCATCTATCAGGCACTCTTCCATGTTGCTGTGTGTGCTGAAACCGAAAAAACGCATTTTTTTATTTGCTTTTGCTTTTTCCGCCCAGCTTTTGGTTTTTTTATCAATTTCATTTATACTGCTTATGCCATGGATAAAATAGAGATCGATATAAGAAGTTTTCATTCTTTCCAGAGAACGGCTTAAAAGGTTTGTCATGCCATCCGGGTCCCTTGCGTCCGATTTTGTCACAAGAAAAATCTTTTTCCTTTCTTCCGGGAATTTTTCAAAAAACATTCCTATCCCTTTTTCGCTGTTTCCACCTTCATAGCAATCGGCTGTATCCCAGTAGGTTACACCAAGCTTTATGGCCTGTTTCATAAGAAGCTAGTTTGAAGGTATATCGAACATGCCGCCGAGCCCCAGAATCGGGACATTCTCTCCGGTTTTGCCAAAAGGTCTTTTTGGTACAAGCTCGTCGACTGTATTTTGAGCTAATTGCCCTGATATTATTGCAAGGGAATCAACCGGTGAGAGCATGGAGCCTATTCCGGCAGCTCCTGCGGTTTTCAAAAAATCCCTTCTTGAAAAACCTGTTTTTTCTTTGCTCATTTGCTCACTCCTTTCACTTGAATCCTGGAACCCTTGAATCTTATATTATCATCGCCGCCGTTTTATTTCTTGATTCGTTATCGGATGTAACCCGGATTGCCCGTTTTGATCTCACGGGGCATTCATGCTCGCAGATTCCGCATCCGGTGCACCTTGCCGGATCGACGAAAGGTTTTTGCAATCGAATATAAATTTCAATTATACTTCCGGGTGATGGAGGCGGCTTCCATGGAAGTGCGGGAGCTACCGCAAGCGAGTTTTCCGAATTTCTTATTATAAGCCGCATCTTTTCATCACTGCCGGGCACCCTGCAATAGTAGTCTCCGGTTGCAAGGGAATCCGGTGTAAATCCAGCTTTTTCTGTTTCTATGCCTGATGAATCGGGATTATTTATAACTGCCTGCTTACCCACAAGACTGAATGTCTCTTTGGTCAAGATAGCCTTAGGACTGACAGGACAATTTTCCTGGCATACTATGCAGGGTTTATCCATGGCCCAGGGTAGACAACGGCCATGGTCGACAAAAGCGGTTCCGATTCGTATCGGGCCGGTTAAAGCAAACTTGTTTTTTCCTGTCTTTTCATCAAGAGTCAATGGATGTATAGCCGATGTGGGGCAAATGTGCCCGCAAGCGATGCAATTGAGCTGGCAGCCGCTTGTTCCGATGCGGAAGTCAAGAACAGGGCTCCAGATTCCCTCTATGCCTGCCTCGGAAAATGCCGGCTGAATTACATTTGTCGGGCAGATTTTCATGCACTGTCCGCATTTTATGCAGCGTGCAAGAAAACCTGCTTCATCAAGTGCTCCCGGAGGCCTTATAAGCTGCGGGCTTTGGATTTTACCCGCGCTTCCGTTTATGCGGATCATGGGAACAGCAATAATGCCGGACAGTAAAGATGCTGCCAGTTTCCTTTTTGACAGATCAGGAGATGTTATTTCACCTGAAGCCGAAACGGCTGTTTCATATCCTATGAGATCATGCGGGCATGTGTGGAGACAGTTCATGCAAAGTACGCATTCGCTTATACGTATTTTCGCTGAAGGATGGCAGGCTCCCTCGCAATGTTTTTCGCATAACAGACAGTCGGAGCATTTGTCTTCAGATTTTCCGATCCGCCAGAGAGAAAAACGGCCAAGCAACCCGAACAAGGCTCCAAGAGGGCATATAAACCTGCAATAAAATCTCGGAATGTATAAATTCATTAAAACGGCTGTTAAAAAAACAGCGCCTATCAGCCAGGTCCCTTCATAAAATCTCGGACTTTTAGAAAGGCTGAAAAAAGAGCCGTCCATAAGCGGTATAATGATAAGGTTAACCGAGCGGTAAAAAAGAGGGATCGGATCAAGCAGGCCGGTCTGGAGGGAAGAGGATAAAATTCGGCTGTTTTGCGGCAGCAGGGATAAAAAGCCAATAAATACAGACACAAAAAGAAATGAAATAATAATATTTTTTGGTTTGGACATTATTTCAAAGAGAGAGAGCAGAATTAAAAAAACAATAAAGGCTGCGGCAAAACTCCAGAATAGGAGAGGCCTGCTTTTCGAAAAACCGGAAATATAAGTTAGGAAGTCTGACATGGCGGCAGCCAGAAGAAATATAAGAATTATATATTTCAGATTCTGCGCGCTTTTATACCGGTTGTTTTCTGCTTTTTCGGCAAAAGATTTTTTCCTGTTTGCGACATAACCTGTTAAATGATGCATTGTCCCAAATGGGCATAACCAGCCGCAGAAGAACCTTCCGACGAGGATGGTAAGAACAATTGTAACAAGCCCCCAGATAAGACCGGAATATATGGAATGTGTCGCAAGAAGAGTTGCTAATCCGGCAAGGGGGTCAATCTGGATTATCCAGTTTATCGGCCAGCCGCGAAGCTGCCACCATTCAATGCCCGGAGCCGTCACGACGCAGAACCAGACTGTTATGATGAAGAAAAAAGTCTGGCTGATTCGTCTCGCTGTAGTTATTTTCATGTAGAGTATTCCACCAGATGAAACAGTGTTACGCCGAATCTAATTACACCAGAATATCCTGCAACATCAACACCTTTTTTCTTTTGAAAGACTGACAAAGACTGTAAATTCATTGACAAACCATGCGTAATGTGATTCCTTAAGTCAGCACTGCGACAGACCCGTCAAGATCTCCTGCTTGGAGACCTTCACCTCGCTTGACGCATTACATAAAACGCATAAGTCTGTTCCACAGGCTTCAATAAGCATGTCCTCAACCGCGGACCGGCTGGGGTTTGCGGCCCCTTTGATGGACTTTGATGTCATCGCAGATGCTTTTGTCAGTTCAATCTACAACGACCTTAATCACTGAAACTCACTGTGGGCAATAATTATAACATGAGGTAAAAAATGGTTAGAATAGCTTTCGTGATATATTTACTGTTAATTGGATCAATTAGTAATGCAATTGCTGAGGATAACCAAGAATCATTCTACGCTAAGATAGGAAGAACAGTTATAAGGCTAGAACATTTTACAGAAACCTTAACAGAGGGGAATGATAAGCCTGTTACCAGTAATAATTCTGATGGAACGGGCTTCTTTATCTACAGTGGCAATAGGTTATTTATAGTTACGGCAAGACATGTGGTGGATACCGATCATGATTTACATGCGCGTGTAAAAGTATTTAATGAAGTTACGAAAAAAAGCGAAATCCTCTTACTGAGATTACCTAGAAATAATTGGATTTTTCATCCAGATAGTGGCGATGATAAAACCAACGCGGTAGATATTGCAGTAATCAAATTGCCAACTCCAGTAATAGAAGGCGAATTTTCGAGCAGCTTCGTAGCTTTTGTATATGAACCAAATAATTCAAAAGATAATCAACTGCCACTTAAAGATGCTTTGCCACCAGAGCAAGTTGTTACATTTGGCTTCCCAGGAGATATCGGCTTTCAACTATTAGAGCAAAGACCTATGGGTAGATTAGGCATTATAGCAATGTATACGGGTGAAAAATTTATAAAAGTCGGCAATAATTTTGCAAATGAAAGATGCAATGTCTTAGATATAAAAGCATTTCCTGGAAATAGTGGAAGTCCTGTAATCAGTGCTACGGGGAATACAAACTTGCTTGGAGTTTTGATAGCTTCTAACAGCTCAGATATTGCACTAATGGAGCCTGTATCAAGAATAAGAGAGGTTTTGGACATAGCAAGAAAAGCTCCAATAAAAAATTATGATTACTGGTCAAAGATTCAACTGAAGCCATAGCATTTTATTGATAAATGTAGATACGCATAGATAAAATGGGGCGATAGCCGGCGGAACAATAAATCATTTTAGCGAAAAGAGAAAAAAATATGCATCATGTCATGATACATCCTGCCGGTTACGATACGTGTCGAAAGGCTGTGGATCTGGCCTTTGAGCTTTTTCCCATGCAGATTGCCCAAAAAAAGGTATTGATCAAACCGAATGTACTACGGGCGTCCAAATCGGAAGAGCATATCGTGACCCACCCCTCTTTATTGCGGGCGGTTGTGGAAAAAGTCGAAGAAATGAGACCTGCCGGGATAATTGTGGGCGACAACCCCGGCCTGTTCAACTACGGCGATAACGAGAACAGCTTTCAGACTACCGGGTTGATGGAGGCGGCCAAGGGCTACTACCGTAATTTGGGCAACACGCCGCAAAACCTTGCCTTCAATACCGATTTCATGCCCGAAGTGGGTGTCTCCAAAGAAATTCTTGACGCCGATATCGTTATCAGCCTTCCCAAGTTCAAGACCCATGGTCTGACCGTCATGACCGGAGCAATCAAAAACAGTTACGGCATCCTGCCCGGCGCTCAGAAAGCACGGTTGCACCGGATTGCCGGAACGCCCGAACGTTTCCACGAGATGATTGTGGAGGTGTTTCGTCTGCGGGTGCCGGATTTTTTCATTGTGGATGCGGTGGTGGGTATGGAGGGAAATGGTCCGGCCTCTCCCGAACTGAGGGATATCGGACTGATTCTGGCAGCCGACAACGCGGTGGCCTTAGACGGGGTCATCGCAACAATGATGGGTCTTGATCCCGCCCGTTTACGCTTTCTTCAGAAAGCAAAGGCCATGGGTCTTGGAGATTTTGATCCTGCAAAGATCCATATCCATGGAGAGCTGACCGTCCTTTCCGATTTTAAGCTTCCGCCCCTTGGCGGTGAGGCCATTTCAGGTAACGCGGCGATACAGGAATTCATAAATAGCAGGGCCAGTGTCAGACCCCATGCCGACCCGGACCTGTGCACCGCATGCGGCGCCTGCATCGACCAGTGCCCGGTATCGGCCCTCATGATGAAAAAGGACCTCCCCGAAGCGGACGCCGACATCTGTATCACCTGTTTTTGCTGTCAGGAGATCTGCCCTGAGAAAGCGATGTCATTAAGGTAAAGAATATCGGCCAGGAAAACAGAGGAGGCATTATGATCGTCCGCAATCTGCAGGACAAGGAAGTTCTTAAAACCACCTATTTGGCCCATGGCGGAGCTATCGCCCAGATGGTTCTCGACCGTCGCGTGCTCAGGGAGATCGGTTTTCTGGCCGTAGCCCGGCTGGCGCCCGGCAAGGAAATCGAGCGTCATATCGATCCCATGGAAGAAATCTATTTTGTTTTGAGCGGCACCGGCTTGATGAAGGTGGACGACGAATCCAGGCAGGTCGGGCCCGGGGACGCCACCTGGATACCGACCGGATCGAGTCACGCCCTGTTGAACAACAGCCAGGAGGGTTGCATAATCCTGGTTGTAGCTTCTCCCGGATGGATATAGAGGATGCCATTATATTAATAATTGACACAGGTGGTTAAGAATGAAAGGCATCATATGTGAAATACAATGAACCTCTCCGCAATTCCTTTAACCAAATACCCACACAGAGAAACAAGAAAGGATTAACGGGTTCTCTATGATTCAGGGTATGCCCCCATGCTGTTGTAACAGCTCATGCAACTCTGTGGTACAGGCAGTGCGTCTATGCCGGTTTTTCTTATATCCGGATCATGAAATCTTCTGAACCGATGATACTCCTTTTTGTTCCAGATTCGGGTTAAGCTCTCTTCGCCGATATTTCCAAACGACAGGGAGTAACACGGTGCGGGATGGTTTTGAAAGATATGAAGCAAAGGCTTGGTGCAGTTTTGACCGTCGGTTTGTGAAAGAGTCGGTGAAGTGAAAACACAAGGGCTGACTTCTCCCGTTACACTGACAACGCACGAATAGCAGATATTTTCGCTGCAATGGGCCGATTGTTTCTGCAACACGGGGCTTCTGTATGCGAAAAGCAGGTTTTCTCTCCGCGCCTTTTCGGCGATTGCATCCAGGACACCGACAAAGTGCAGTTGTTTTTCCTGCCGGCTGAAAAGCGCCTCCGGCCTGAGCGTTTCGTGTATAATTAATGTCATGTTGCTGCACACGATCTGTTCCGCCCCCAGTCTTTTTGCCAGTCCCACCACTTCCTGCAGTTCATGGAAGTTCTCAGCGAGCATGAGATAGGCGAAATGTAGAGCCGGACGCATGGTCCCCTTTTGTGCTTTGATCCGCTGAAGCCGTTCAAGATTTTCAATAATTTTTACAAGATCAGCCCCTTTTCTTATGCGATTATGGGTTGACGGACTTGTGCCGGCCAGGCTGACACTCAGGATGTCCGTTTCGAGGTCGACAAGCCTGCAGATAGTCTCTTCATTTAGCAGCATGCCGTTGGTCGTGAAGCCGACGCGTTTGCCTTTTGCTTTACATGCCCGGATCATGGCGAAAAGGTCCGGGTTCAAGAGCGGTTCGCCCCAGCCCTGGAGATAAACGAGGTTTGTATAACCAAGATAGGGAAGAAGTCGTTTGAAAAGCCCGAACGGCATATGCTGCTTTTTATCAAGCAGAGGCTGAGGGCAATAGATACAGGCGGCATTGCATCGGCTTGTGACCTCCACCTGAATCCAGTCAAGCTCAGGACTGCCCACTTTGTCCAGGATTTTTGCCATCCACCGGAGCATGTTAATGATTCTCCTGAAAAACCGGATTTCGCCCGGAAGGAGTTTACGTTCAACAAAAAATACGATCGACCATATCGGAGCGCAGCCGCCGGGACTGCGATTCGATCGTGGCTATTATTATATCGGCTGTCCCTTCGACCGAGTCCAGAAACGGCTTGAGCGCCGTGTAGAATTCCTTCTCAACGTTGTTCAACCTGTCAAGGGTCAGCAGGTAGTTGTTCCGGTTGCAGTAAGCCGCGCGGACCAGAGACTCGAAGTCGTCGCCGTCTGCTGTCAGCAGCTCCAGATAGTGGCCGGAAAGGGTTTTCATCCAGGAAATATACGGTTTTTGAAGCGGCTCCGGAAGTTCCGAGTACCTTGTTGCCTCGCCCATTTCCGTCATGCCGTCCGCTGCCGCAGCACCGAGAGCGACATCCATCGCAGCCCGGCGGGTAGTCATGAACTCTTCATCGAACTTCACACGATCGTTCTTGAATTTCTTAATGCGATAGATAAAATAAAGAAAGAGAATCGGAATGAAGATCATCCAGAAACTGACCTTCGGCTTTTCGAATACTGCAGATCCGATCGAATTTGCGAACGCCAGTTCGTGCCGAAGAATGATTTCCTTCTTTTGAGTCAAATCCTTCATGGCTTTCCATGTGGTAACCTGGGAAAAGAGTCATGGGGACTCTGCCGGGGATCTGAACCGAAACAGCGAGCGCATTCACCGCTGCTTGCGTCGGGGAGCTTCAATTGCTCTCCTGAAAAGTCACGGTTTTAACCCCGGCATGTAATCAAGGCTGTCGCGGATGCTTTCCGAGCCTTCGGCAGGCTCTTCGAAGTCCGTGTAATAAATGGCGGTGGCCCTTAAGTTGCGCTCGTCGATCACGTAAGCCATGCGGCGTGCACCGGGGATCAATTGGGCAAGGGATCCTATTCCGAAAATGAATGCCAGAATCAGTGCGATCCCGATAATCAGTTTCAGGCGGGGATTGAGCCCGGCCTGCGGGACGGAGTCCGTGCAAGCCGGGTATGCTGTATTTATATCTTCAGCCCACATTTCTCAGATTCCAGCCGTGACTTCCGGAAATACAATGTAGAACATGATGTAAGCCACGATCAGAGTCAGAATAAGCTGGAAGCTCTGACCGAACACATACAGGGTTATGGGTTTTCCTCCCTTGAAGTAGGGTTTGAATTCCTTGAAGTTGGTTTCAAGTCCTATGGATGTGAAGGCCAGCGCAAAGAACCACTCGCGTGCGATCCGGGTGAAGCCACGCAACACTCCGTGGTCGATCATTACAGTACTCAAATCCTTGCCCACGCTCTGATCTATGATGGAGAATACGATCGAGGCGATGATGAACCCGATGACGAATTTCGGGAAACGATACCATATTTCCCACCAGCTGACACTGGTTCCTTCTTTACAATCCACCTTTGCGCACCAGTAAACGGCAACTCCGAAGGCTGTGACTCCGATGAGAACATTCTGGATCATCTTGATGGTGGCTGCAACATAAAGAGCCTTTTCGCCATAAAAAGCTCCGGCGGCCGCAACGGCGCCCGTCGAATCTATAGTGCTGCCCATCCATGCTCCGGCAAGAATTTCAGACAGTCCGATCAGTTTGGCGAAGGCGGGCTGTGCCACCATGCAGATAGCAGTGAAAACCATGGAGAGGCCGATGGCAAGCGTCAGTTCCTCCTTCTTTGCTCTGCATGCGGCCGCCGTGGCAATGGCAGCTGAAACACCGCAGACCGACATATCGGCCGAAATGGTAATGTTAAGCGTCTTTGACGGCATTTTTATGATTCTCTGGCCGAACCAATAAGTCAGAATAAGAGTGATCGGTGTGCAGACCCAGGCGACGAAAATGCCCGGTTTCCCGATCGCGAGAATCTTGTTGAAAAGGATTTCCGCGCCAAGCAGAACGAGACCGGTCTTGATGAAAAATTCCGTGGCAACAGCCGGCTGCACCCACTTGGGTGTTCCGATGGTGTTGCTGATCAGCAGGCCGAAGATGATCGCCCACAGCGGGAAACCGAAGCCCCAGTATTTCATCAGAGCCTGGGTTTCAGCCATGTAGGCGAGTACGGCTATAAAGAAAACGACAAAAAACCCAACGAAAAACTTGCCGAATGACTGGCCCATGACGGCCTTGCCGATGCCGAAAAAAGCTCCTAGGATAATGCACAGCCCGATAAGATAGGGAATCCGGTTGTAAGGTTTGATGGAGACCTTGGCCTTGGCTTTGGATGTCTTGCTTTTTGCGTCCTGCCATGCCTTGATTTCCTTGTCGGCCTTGTCGTCTAACGCAGCATCCTTGAAGAAGGCGGTGGCGGCTGCTGCTTGGGCGGCACTTGCCACGGCAAGAGCTGCTTCATCAGCTACTTTGGCCTTGTCGAACGCTTCTTTGGCTGATGCGTTCATGGCGTCAGCGATCTCCTTGCTCCGGTACAGCGCATCCAGCGGATTGGTTTTCCAGTCGCCGGGGGCAGCCAGAAAATCGGCGATGGTCTTAGCGAAACTCTGGTTGGTCGCACGGATTCCGCGCTTGGCCGACGAGGCGTTGTGCCACTCGATCGTTTTGAACGGCGCCCTTGTGGCTTCTTCTTTCAGGACGGCATTGTACTTCGCCAAATCCTCGTTCATTTTTGCGGGGGGGTTGGGCAGAAAAATCAACAGGCCCGTAATGAGCAGTAAAAACCCCATCCAGATTGCCATCCAGTCTTCCTTGGTGTAGAGATCCCTGAAAGAGGTCTTCCCGCTCTCAATAACTACATAATCGGGTTCTTTTTGTGATTTGACTGTGTCTGCATTCATACTTTCCTCCTGCCCTGTGGGGCGTTTAGATGTGATGATTTAGCAGCGTGTGGTGCCGAGTCGATATTATTTGAACAGCGGTGGATTTCGTCGCTGCAATTATTTATCTATTTATTTAATTATGCAACAATAATTTGTAAAATAATTTGTAAAATCTGTAAATTTCAACATGCCCTGCTTTTTCGAAAGAAAAACACAATAATCATGCCAGATTGTTTAAGAAAAGTATTAATCGTAAAAAATATTAAATTGGCGTGTTATGACTTATAGTTATATTCAATTTCAAGCGGCGCTGGAACTTATCTGCATGGGTTTTTATAGGCGTAAGTCGGATTTTTTTACAAAGTGTAAAAATTTATAAAAAATGGCCTTCACGACATGTTTATTATTTCAGGTTTAAGCAGGGGGTAATCCATATTGCCCGCTCCCGCAGCATGTGCTTTTTCTATATATGCAAGTTCACCTGCGTTTTTTCCAAGAAGTGATGATCCATAGGCATCAACCGCCACCTGGTCCGTGCCTACTATCATGGTATTTGTCTGTTTCAAATCTGAAAGAGAGCCTCCAGTCGGCCCGTTTGTCATCATGCTTACAGTTCCGTCAAGGATAACAAGCGTGGGCTTTACCATCATGGCAAGCTCTTTTATTATGTTGTGTATATCCTGGTGAAAAATATTTCTTCTTCCGCCGAGAAGCCCGTACCAGTTTTTCATGGTCATGGATGCCCCGCTGCGCTGGTGATCCTTAACGGGAGCGATGCCGATGACCTTGTCCGCGTTTTTCAGCGGCTGATAGAAAACGGGCCAGTCCTTTATCAGGGAGCCTCCTTTGATTGTCAGCGGCGCAAAAAGGCTCTCTTCCGGAAGAATCACTTTTGCTCCGGCACGCTTTGCAGCGCTTTCTATGCCTGTCAATGCGAAGCACGATGAAGGGTCGTTGATCGGATTGTCCGTCACCGCAACAGACGACGCTCCGGCAGCATAGCACAGCCTGATAACTTCCTCAAGAAGCTGAGGGTTGGTGGTTGCCGAAAGAACAGGCGGGGATGCAAAAGCGGCATTGACCTTTAAAAGCACCTTGTCCCCCCTTTTTATAAAGGTTTCGATGCCGCCGACAGCTTTAAAGGCGAGATTGATCGTTTTTACCCTGTCTTCTCCTTTTACGACGGCCATTTTACCGCCTGCCTCTTTAACGGAGAAATCCGGAAGGCCGGAAACCGCCTCGTTTTTGTCTGCCGGTAATTGAGAATTATTGCGGTTATAAAAGAAGTAACCCGTCGCACATGACGACAGGATCAAAAGCCCTGCCTTTGATGATCTGATTAAAAACTCCCTTCTGTCCGTTTTCCCGCCGCTCTCTTTATTTGACACTGCCATTTTCTCCGAGTTTTTTATTTAAAGCTGACACGATCTTTTTTGCCCCATTCAAATCTCCCGCCGAATGAATTCCGGCAAGAAAAGATCCGTTTGAGAAGATAAGTTCATAGGCATCCATGATTTCAATTATTTCAATATTATCGGGTTTTGGTTCGGACTTAATGGGTTTACCGCCAAGAGATACCAGAAAGTCGGAATAACTTTTGGCAAGTTCTTTCGCTTCTTTTTGATTTTTACGGCGGGACAGAAAGGCTTTAATTTCCCCTTTTTGCGTTTTGTAATCGGCAGCAAAAACCATGTTGAGGCGGTCAAAACCGAAAACATTGGAGGGGAAAAGGATAATGCTGTTTGAATCAAGATTCTCTAACGGAAAAAACTCTATTTCAGGAATCGTTTTTTCCTGAATGTTCCGGTTCTTTATGAAATCACCGGAAAAAGAGAGCATTGAGTCCATAAGAGAGTCAGAAACCTTTGAAGAGGTAATCTCTATATAATAATTGCCGTGGACAAAAAAGAGGGCGTTTTCCGTTTTATAAAAGAATATAGTTAATTCAAGCGGAATGAAACCTTCCCGCTTCTGGACGCTGAAAACGGCAAAAGCATTTGCAATATTTCCCATGTCGTAAATAAACACTTCAAGCCATGAATCGGGATCGTCCGGTTTTTTAAACCGACGACTTGTCAGGCTTTTAAATCCTGCAGAAAGGTACAGTTCAGCCTTTCCGTTTATTTTTTCCGACAAATTCTCTGCGTTAAATGTTTCAGGCGGTGTCATCGGAGTCATGTTTTTTAAAGACAGGGTGCTTTCCGGTTTTTCATCCAACAAAAGCTGACTTGTAGTAACGGATAACATCATGCCTGAAGGGAAAATGGATGGATCATACCGGAACTGTTTCAGGAATATCAGTGCGCCCGTTATCACAAGAAGCAGAATAACAGCGATGCTTAAAATTGTTTCAATCCTGTTATGAGACCTTTGCATAACACCCCCTTTTGCCCGATCACTGTGTCAGGCTCAAATTTTGCACGCAGTGAAGCTTTAGCGCTATCCTCAAAATACTCAATGTATTCCTGCGGTTAAAATTATCGCCTTCCTTGTGCTTGGTCAAAATTGAATATTTCAACTAATCCGCCGACGTAGTCGGCGGTGGGGTGTGGGGGCATGGCCCCACACCGATAACTCATCAACAATGTTGATGAGTTGACATATTTA
>JAGVOC010000158.1 GCA_020052975.1 Desulfobacterales bacterium
CAAGCTTAAATCCCTGATAAAATAATTAGAAAACAAACACTTGAACCCTTGAACCCTCGAATCCTGGACCCCTTTCTCCCAACTAATTGGGAGAAGAACATCATTTAATCAAACGTCGGTGCATTACAAAAATAGCGAGCGGGAAAAATATGAGACAAAAGACGAGGAGATAGGCAACATCCCACAGCAGCTTGGTGTTTATAATCCCAAAACTGAAGGATCGGGTGAGATTGACAAGGTGAGTAAGTGGAAAAAGTATGGAAAGTTTCTGCGCCCAAAATGGTAAATTTTCAATGGGGAAAAAGGTTCCGCTGAAGAGGAACATGGGTGTAATGAATAGGAATATAGGCAAATTAAATATCTCAATAGTTGGCACAATGCCTGTGAAAAACATGCCGATGGATCCAAAGGCGATACCACCCAGGAAAGCCAGAGGTATGATTAAAAGACCCTGAGGATATGTAATTAGGCCGAACAGGCTGATAACCCCCAGCATAATCAATGTGGCAATGACGGATTTAGTAGCCCCCCATATAATTTCTCCTGTAATAATCTCCTCAAGTGATAAGGGTGTTGCCATTATGGCGTCAAAGGTCTTTTGATAGTACATTCTCACAAAAGAGGCATAGGTGTTCTCAAAGAAGGCGTTGTACATTATGTTGATGGCAATCAATGCAGGTGCAATGAAATTCACATAAGATACCTGGGTACTATTATAGAGAATATCTCCAACTAAGATGCCAAGCCCGACACCAAATGCCAACAGATAGAAGAGAGGTTCCAGAAGAGGCGGAAGAAAACTGATTTTCCATGTCTTTCGATAAACCGTAAGATTTCTCTGCCATACTCTAATAAATCGTCTGGATATTCTCTGGAAAATACTTTCCATCATTCTCTCAGATCCCTGCCCGTTAATTTTAAGAAGACGTCTTCCAGCGTTGCCATTCTCAGGATACAACCATCCTTACAGTAAGTATTGCTGATCTTGTGGAATAAATTGTCACTATCTTCAGAATAGATAATCAGGCGATGGCCGATATCCTCGTACTCCAGTTTTTGAGATTGAATGAATGCCTGCAATTCTTTACTGGGGACATTGACTTCGATGACATTTTTACCTATATGTTTTCTGATAAGCTCGAAGGGTTCCCCTATGACCAATATGCGGCCATGATCCATGATAACAAGCCGATCACATAGGCGGGAAGCCTCATCCATATAGTGGGTGGTCAACAGGATGGTAAGACCTTTTGACCTGAGCCCTTCCAGCCTTTCCCAGACCTGGTGCCGTGATTGGGGATCCAGACCTGTTGTGGGTTCATCGAGTATCAAAAGGTCCGGGTTGTTGATGAGGGAACGAGCCAGGACTAACCTACGCATCATTCCACCTGAGAGTTCGGCTACTTTGGCTTTTTCTCGATGGTCGAGGGACATAAACTTTAAGAGTTCCTCTGACCTTTTATGGGCTTCATTTTTAGGGATGTTGAAATAGCGGGCGTAGACCTCCAGATTTTGTAAAACACTCAAGTCCGGATCCAGATTGTTTTCCTGTTGACAAACACCGATACGAGACTTGATTTGGCGTAATCCTTTAGATATATCGAGACCAAAAACCTTTAAACTGCCACTGGTCATGGGAGAAAAACCGTATATCATGCAAATGGTTGATGTTTTTCCGGCACCGTTAGGCCCCAGTATGCCGAAGCACTCTCCCTGCAGTACTTGAAACGAGATGCCATCAACGGCCACCAGATCACCAAAGGTCTTTCTCAGACCTTCTGCCTCTATAATATGCTCCATCTGCTTTTTCTCTAGATGAGATCTTTGAAAAAGTACCCCTTTTCGCTTCAGCATGAATTCGCTCTCAGGGGCACTTCTTCAAAGCTCTCGATAGGTTATGCTGCCATCAAACTTTGAGAATATAGGGGAGAGATGGTTGTGTGTCAAGGATAAAACGTAAGTCAGCTATTGATCTGAAGTTTTGAGAAAATGATGATTGAAAAGCCATTAAATTGGGCTAAGAAATGTTGCGAAGAGGTAATGTAAAGTGTAAGTTCTCAGCGTTTTGTTGTTAAGTTTTGAGGGTTAGGCAACAGATTTGCGCCGAGAACAGCTTTTGATATAATCAACGACTGGCAAAAACCCCTGTCACAACAAGATTATTACTTGAATAAAAAAAGCAGTCGTATTCTGGCAGGATATTTTTGATCTTAGCCTTCGAAACGATTTCTAATGATATTTTATCGGACGAAACAACAACTTCAACATCCTTGAATCCTAGCCACTGACGAGTTATCGGGTACTGGAATTTGTAAAACGCTTCTTTGATAGAGAATCCTGCCGTCGCATGAAGGGCAAGATCTTCTTTTTGTAATTTATTAAGCTCTGTTATTTCATCATCGGAAAAGATCGACGGGAAAAGTTCCGATTGCACGCGATGCAGTTCTTCAATGTCAACGCCAATTGAACTGTATTCTGTTTTATCCGCAATAACACACAAACAGGTATTATCACAGTGAGAAATCGAACCGGTCAGTGTGCACGGCCATATCGGATTATTCTTTTCACTTCTTGGAATCGCTGTTGGAGCAATATCCAGCTTTTTCATAGCCATCCGGGCGGCAGTACGCCCGGCGGTAAATTCCATACGGCGCTTGAGAACACATTTCTGCGCATATTTTTCTTCTTCAGGTAAAAGAGGATGCTGAAGTGTGGAAATAGCGCCACACACGCAAGCACTGCCGTGAAATCTATGTTCAATAATTTTTTCAACATCATTCTGTTTCATTTGAAATACTTTTACCAGACGGGATGGCATTCAGTCGTTTTTCAAGTTCATTTCCAATGAAAGCAACATTAGGCTTAGAAAGCATGCTTATGTGATTGCCCGGAACATTTACTACTTCAACCCCACCTTGAGCTAAATCATCCCAGGCTTTTTCAGGTGTTAACGCACTGAATTTGTTCACCTCCTGTGCTTTAAAGAACAGAATGTTGACATCCCATTTTTCAGGGTTATAAGTATCCATAGCGTTAATGTTAGATCGAGTGACATCAAGATAACGCAAAAAAACCTCGTCTTTCACTTGATCCGGATCCGGCAGCGATTGCTTTATTCTTTTCAACACGTAGCCCAACCGTTGTTTCTTAGGGAGCGATTTGATCAGCCTTAGATTGGTATCCCATTCTTTATCCGGGTCTTCTCCAACCAACATATATGCCATGAACTCATCGTCATGCTGAAAGATTCGCGGCATATGTCCTGGACCGGGTGTATCAATCAATACTGTCATCAATGGTTTCTCGCCCTTTTTGTCAAGCAGGCGGGCCATTTCAAATGCAACTAAGCCGCCAAAAGAATGGCCTGCAAGAACCCGTCCTGCCGGAGAAACCGGCAAATCACAAATTGCTTTAACATAATACTTGGCCATAATATCAATACTTTCCAGCGGAGGAGTCGAATCCGTTAATCCGAAAGACTGTAAACCATAAACAGAACGGGCGGGTGTCAGAAAAGAAAGCAAATCCCTATAACAAAGCACACCGCCGCCAACAGGATG
>JAGVOC010000444.1 GCA_020052975.1 Desulfobacterales bacterium
AAGACAACCCGCTTTGCTCCGATGGAATCAATGGCACTCCCCAGGCGGATGAACAATCCTTCCAGGTCGTACTCACCCGTCTCCTCAATCTCGTTTCGCTCGATTTTGACGTGGTCCATTGCGATGAGGCCACGCGACATAATGTCATGTATATCAAAACCAAGGGAGATGAAATTCTTCGCGAGATCCTCCGGCGTCTCCTCGAAGGTCATGAAGACCCCGGGTTCTCCGTAATCCATGGCGCCCCGCATGAGAAACTCCATGGCGAAAAGTGTTTTGCCGGAACCTGCACCGCCGCAGATCAGGGTTGGCCTGCCTCTCGGAAGCCCTCCCTTCGTGATCTCATCGAGGCCCTTGATGCCCGTCGGGCATTTTTCAAGAACAACAACATCATGTTTTGCCTTAACCATTGTCATCTCCAAGCAACTTTATTAGTCTGACGTAATGTCCATTCAGCCCCATCCACCTCTGCCTTCCAAGGGAGAAGGTGAGGGGATGATGTCATTTCGTTTTTTTCCGTTGAAGTGAATTATCAAAAAATTTATTATATTTCAATAGAAAAATGCAGGAATTATGTACGCATGGTCGCCTATGCTGTAGACAAATCGTCCTTCTGTTTTCTCAGCCGTCACACGGAACCTGTCTTAGAAGGAACTGAGGGATGTTGAAAAAAGTGGACTCTGTATTGTACGATTCAGCACTCGTCTTTTAACTGGTGACATGCTCGTTCCTTAATTGGGATCCGGTTTAAATTTGGTCACAATTTGGTCACAACCGACGAAAAAAGGGCTACGATGTAATATCGTAACCCTTTGATATTTATTGGTAGGCGGTGCTGGGTTTGAACCAGCGACTTCTACCGTGTGAAGGGCGACCGCTACTATTTTATCTAATATTATCCGGCTAATACAAATCAGCAAGTCTAATAAATGTTTACCAATAAGTTTACCAGCCCATCATTGGAAGTTTATTGATGGCGTTTTGGTGCATTAATTTATTCGTGTGCTGATAAACCCTTAATGTTAAAGTAGGATTTGAATGGCCTACGATTTCCGAAACCGATTTGAGGTCCGCGCCGGCATCGAGCATCATGCTCACGAAAGCGTGTCTGTACGAATACGGCCGGATCGCCCGGGTAATCCCGGATAGCCTTTTAACCCTGCCCCATGATGTCTGCAACGATTTTATGGATGCGCCCTTGTAATTGACAATGCTCATGTTGTTTATTTTTTTCTCCAGCTCTTCGTCTTTCTGCTTTTCCTGTACCCTTGCCCCTAACACCTTGACCCTCTTTACATCTTCTTCTTTCCATGCCTCGAGCAGATCCCTAAACTCTTTATACAGAGGGACGTCTCTGTATTTCAGGCCGTGTTTTTTTGCTGAGATTATCCTCATAGAGTTTTGATCGAAATTAACACTCGACCATTTCAGCGAAAGAATCTCTCTGCCTGGCCTGGACCCGGTGTAGAATATAATCTTCAATGCCCGCTGCAGGTGAGGGGGTGCAAATTTGTCTATCGCTTTCATTTCGGTTAATGTGGGCGGTGTTATGATCTCCGGATCCGGACGGGGCTTCTTGTATCCCGACAATGGATTTTGAGAAATAAGCGCCCTTCCTACCGCCCAATTCATGATGGCCTGGATGTCGGTTATCTCGCGGCTGATAGTTGCGTTTTTCAGGCCCAGGGCCTGACGTTTTATGACATACTGATCTATTCGCTCTTTGGTTATTTTCAGGGATTCGGTGTTGCCGAATTCGGGCAAAAGGAGTGCCTTTAATTTGTATTTTAAAACGCTATAAGTGGTTGGCTCTATCGAGGCGATCCGCCCCGTAAGATACTGTGCGGCAAGCTCAGAAAATAAAGGTGATATATTATCCGGCGCGGGTGATTTCGAATGCCTCATAAAGGCGAGGTCGGCGTCACGCTCCCTGGCTTTTGTTTCCGCGCCAGAGCCACGCCCGAAGTACTCCCGCCTGGGTTTCAGCTTTTTGCCGTCCCGGATCCGGTAATGTACGATCCATCGCCCGTCTTTTAACTGGTGTACTGACATAGTTTATCTTTTTTTAATAATAGAAGCCCGGCTAATCCGGCACTTATCAACAATATTGTGGCTGGCTCCGGGATCGGGGTTCCGTAAATCTCAAAAGCGCCAGGGAAATAATTTTGTGAAACGGTGGATAACGTCCAGTCTCCGCCATAAGTTGTATAGGCAATCTGGCCTGCAGGATCTCTGGCCCATCTCAAATAAAGGGTTGTATCGGGATGCCCAGGCGTCACATACAGCCAGTATTCCTTGCTGGCAAAGAGGGTTGGCGTGCTGATTGAATCCACAATTATCATAGATTCAAAAGCCATGTCACGTATCACTGTTAAGGATTCGAGGGCTTGCCCAGGAAGATTGTTTTCGCTTTCTAATATTTTAAGATTGGCGATATGAGGCCCTGCTTGAACATAAAGAGGGATGCCTATCGCTTCAAAACTATAATTGGTGTCTGATGGAACGGTGAAACTAAAAGCCATTTGAATGAAGGAAGGAATGCCCCAGCGAGTGCCTTCTGCAGGGTACATTAAATTGCTTGAAATAGTATCACCTTGGGCATTTCCAACGATGCAAAATATTAGCCACATTACATAAATCAACCCAGCTAAATATTTCTTTTTCATTTATTATCCCTGTGTTTCTATCAACTTTTTTAATCGTTTAAGCACCTCGGCTTCCCGTTTTTTGGGTGTGCCGCCGACTGCAACTATAGCTAAAGCTGTTGCATATACATCAATACGATAGGGAAGCGGCAAAGGCATAATTGATGCGATCATTTCGTCGCATTCGGCCAGTTCGGCTGCTCGATACCACTCTCCGCTGCGTGATGCGTAATAAAACCATGGCCTGTGTTTATCGTAAGCAAGCTCCGCGCCCTGCCTGTTTAAAAACTCAAAAACAAGATTGCGCTCGGCTTCGGACGTGGTTCCGTCGATGCGTGCAAGGGATTGAAGTATCATCACGGCGGCTGAGTGAGCGGCTACTGCTGCTCTTATTTCGTCCCGGATAATTTTAATATCCGGATCATTGTATCTATCTCCTGAGCCTGCTGATTCCGTGTTTACAACCTGTGGCTGCGTATCTTCTCTCTCGGTTATAACCTGGGCTTGAATCGTGATCTTTGGTGCTTTCCTGTTCGAGGAATAAATCAAATAGGCTATAACCACAATGATTGATATTATAAAAACAACACCCACCATGTTGCCTCCTTTTTATCGGTTGCAATTATGTCATGAACGTAATCACGTTTCCGGATCTTCGGTGCCAGTAGGGCCGCAATTGCCCGGATTTAAGCTGAACGGCGGAGAGCCGCCAGCACACCCTTTTAATTCTTTATTTTCAACCTCCAGCCTTTTAATAGTTTTTTCCATTCTATTCTGCATATCGAGTTTTTCTTTCTCAGCCTTGGCGGCATGCTTGAAGGCGCAGAGATTAGCCTGTATCGCTTTAATTAGAACATCGTTTTCTGAATCAAATATCTCCTTGAGATCGCCGATGGCTTGTTTGAACTCCGAGTCGTTAGAGACAGATGGTTTGGTTTTAAACTCAGTTTTATTTTGGTTTATTAAATTTGTGAGTATATCTGAAGGTTTTTTCTTATTATTTTCAAGCTCTGATAAATAATTATGCGTAATACCGAGGCGATCCCCAAATTGTGTTTGAGAAAGCCCCAGCGCCAATCTTATTGCCTTGATTTCGCCCCCGTTTAAATTATTTTTAATCTTAGTGTAAATTTTTCTTGACATAGTTAAACTCAGTGTGTATTTTCTCACCCCAGAATCAACATTAACCCTAAAGCTTATTTTAATTTCTCAACGATAGAGGTTAAGTTTTCATGGATCATGATTTCATATCTACACCCGCTGCAATAATACGGAAAAATCTTAAAGTCAGGGGTTCCCACAAGTGGGGTTTTGCACTTGGGGCAGAATGCTATTGGCATGTACCGGCCATCCATGTCCTTTTTATAAAGTGCCCCCATATGTTCTGTAAATTCTTTGGGCGTCGTAGCTTTGTTAAGCTGCTCTGTGCAATTGCCCAATTGTTTCTCAAGCTCGGCAACCTTTGTTATCAGATTGGCACGATCGGATTCGACCTTGGCAAGTTCCTCCTTTATGAGAAGAAGCCTATCTCTTAGGATAGAACTGCTGCCGTGTTCGTTTATTAATTTTTCAATCAATGACAGCGGATTTAAAGATTTCATAATGTATTTTCCCATTCCAGAATCAACATGGAGCCTTAATGAACATCGTAATACATTCAAAAAACGTAAAGGATTTTAAAAAGACGCAATTGTATTTCGCCAGAAAAGCATCTCTTAAAAGGCTTGCGGAGTATTACAAGCGTCTTTTATTTCAATAATCAACATTAACCCAAAAACAGGAGATCCCAAATGCCTGATCCCGCAAAAAGCAACGCCGTTGACATGATGTCTAAAATCCAAATTCTTTCACGTGCTATGGGCGTGTCCGTGAAAGACACTTTTAACCCAACCACCGGGATGCTTACGAACAGAATAACTCCACCCGTTGATGAAATTATCGCCAATTATAAAAAGCTCTACGCGGCCTTAGTTGAGGAATAATCAAAACAGGCACTGCTCTTTTGCCTGTTCGGCGGTTGCGCTGAGATTTTGGACATAAACCTCCATTGTCTCACCAGTGGTTAAATTTAAGTACTTATTGCGTCCCATAGAGGTGAAATCATAATGGCTTACATCGTGACCGATCTCAATCTCGTACTCACCAAGCAGCTCAATAATCACATAATCACCATCGGGTGTTTTGGCGGCTGCCATACCGCTTTTAATGTTAAACATTACAACAGTTGCATTCATTATTAACCCTTAAAAAGGAGATAGCCCATGCCTCAAGTCCTTAATCGTGACGAATTCAAACTCTTTGCCGCTCATAAGTATGATGAATTCGAGGCAAGGGGTGTATCCGTTGAGCTGGCAGCCAAAGAAATTGAGTCCGAGATTGAAAAAAAAGAAGCCGGTCTCCATAAGCTGCACATGCTCCGAAATGACATTTCAACCCATATGGGTGCGATATCCGATTCTTTTGATCGGAATAAACACACCCATAATTTTGCAAATATTTAGCCGTATAATTCCCGGCTGGCCGCTATGTCGGCAAGTTCTTTTTTAGTCATTAGTTTCAGATAATAGCCATTTTTAAATGGACTGCTCTTATCATGGCAGTGTGCAACCCAATGGCCTATATTTTCAGCGCGTGTGATTTTCTTGTCGTAGCCATGAATATGCCACTTTTCACAAAAAGGGCACCAGGCTTTAACCTGCCCCTTTCCGGTGGGGAAACATTTTAAAACCGGTATTTTCGATATCATACTTATTTGTCCTTTTCAGGAGTTTAAAAAATGGAACCAAACACCGAATTAGTTACCAAAGTAAGAAAACTCATGATCGACAAGCGGGCTCGCTTTGCCATCCGGTTTTTACCGGAGATCTCTCAGCGGGTCGGCAGACCTATCCGCCGGAGCACGCTTTATAACGCTTTGCAGGGCCATAGGGCTACCAGTACGGAGAAGCAAGTCTTGGGTGCGCTTTCTAACATCCTGGCCGAGATGCCCGATCCGTAACCCTGAAATTGATTGTGTACACAAATACACGAATAAAACAATCCTTGCAATTATAATTTTGATGGGAGCTGGTAATCAATGAGAAGTTTCGAGGCTATAAACAGGGCAATTTCAGGAAATACGGTTGAAGTCGCCAAAAAGCTGCACCTGTCAAGCAGCCTGATCCGAAAATGGCAGGAGCCGACAGCCGATTTCGACGACAGCGGAGCTTACAACCCGTTGGACCGCATCGAAGAGATCATTGATACGGCTAATAAATGCGGTGTGCCGGAAGCAGATGCCCTGGCGCCGATTCAATATCTTGCCGAAAAGTACAACCTGATCATCATTCCAATATCAAAAACCGCAGATAAACCCACAGAGATCCAGAAAGAACTTTTGAAGACAATTAAGGAGTTCGGGGATCTTGCGCAGGCTGCATCGGGCGCGCTCCTGGACGGCAAGATAACAAGTACCGAGACGAGGCGGATAGAAAAAGAAGCGTGGGAGCTTATCCGCCAGGTGGCAATATTCACACAAAAAATCACGGGGAAGACATGACGCCTGAACAGCAGAAACTTATCAGGAATATAGTTGAGGAGAATCTGGCATTTGGCAGGCGCCTTCATCTTCAGAACCAGGCGCTAATGGCCTTATTGCCCGAGTTGCCATATGCCGCGCGGAGGGCGCCGGCGGAAGATTTTATTATCCTGCCGGACGGTGAAAAGCTTTTTTACGGCAAAACCGCGAAAAAAAGAGGGCGTAACAAGCGCGGCATGACCGTGATGACAGGAGGAAAATGTCAATCAAAGTAATTTGCGCCTGGTGTAACAGGTATCTGGGCACGAAGGAAGGCGAAACGCTTCAAATAGAGACTCCGCTTAACACAACCCACGGCATTTGTTCGGAGTGCGCTTCGGCGGTGAGGCTGGAAATAAAGGAATTTCTGCAAAGTAATTTTTCATATGAGGCAACCAGATGAAAACAATGACTGTCGGAAACAGAAAAGATAACTATTTAAAACTCGCGGTAGCCAGGGCGCTTATGTTCTCAAGCAGCTTTGCTGATGTTTTTGCCCGTAGACTTGGCGGAAAACCTGTATTGAAAATGCCGCGTTTGCCGCTTTTTAAGCCAACGCCCAGGATTATCCGGGTGCTTAAGATCACCGCCGGGCGGAACCATGCCTGGTGTGAATCCGACAAAGGAATTATCCGTAAGCCTATCTGGTCAATACCGGCCGGGATCGTGGCCGAATATCGGGGAGGTGGGTGTGAACATACGTAAAGCAAGGCTGTGTATACAATGCGATGAGGTTCATGATGCGATGTCCTGCCCTGTCTGTGGTGGAAACGAGTTTTTGTCGCTGCATAACTATTTGCCTCCAATGTGGCCTGATCCTGCACACGCTGGAGTTACGGGAGTTATGAGTGTTAAACCGACTGATCAGAGAGGTGGGTATGTTTGATAAATGGTATGACCCGATTGAGAAACAGATTGACCGATTCATGATCTCGGCTGAAAACGCTTTAATATGGGCCTCTGGGATCGGGATCGTATTGCTGATTGCGGCTCAGGTTTATCTGGCATGGAGGGGATGATGAACGTCTGGGAAGGAAGACGAAACGCATTAATCTTCGCTTTGGTTTTGTGGATCGTTGGTTTTCTGGCTATTTACGGCGCATGGCATTTATATCTTAATCATTTTTCAGGATAGGCGGCAACTATGGTTCAGGGAGAGCGGTTTCCCGGCAAATATGAGGAACTTGGCGCAGAGATCGGCGAGCTAGTGGACAAGAAAAACGCCGCTTACGGCGACTCGTTTAACAAATCCGGAAACATTCTCAGGGAACTTTACCCGAAGGGAATAAGGCCGGATCAATACGACGATGCGATGGGGATAATCCGGGTGATTGACAAGATGTTCCGGATCGCAACGCAGAAGGACGCTTTTGGCGAAAATCCGTGGCAGGATATTGCCGGATACGGAATATTAAAGGCAATTGCGCCCGGCTCCGAGGCGCTTAAAGGGGTCTAATATCGGGCACTCCTATCCCCGGCCACCCCGACGGGTAAAGTAGCGGGCAAGCTGAACTGAGGCAGCTTGCCTTGCAAACGGGGCACTAACCAGGCTTATGGTGTTAATTATAATACTGTTAATTATAGCAGTAGGCTTCGTGGCCTGGGCTTTGTGCAGGATAAACAATGGCTGACATAATCGATCTGGCGCAGGACAGGGCTGAGGAGATCCTGCAGGACAGGGTGGGAAACATCCAGGCGGAGATCCGCCGGCAGGGCGTGATCGACGGTTTTTGTGAGGACTGTGATTCTCTGATCCCGGCAAAGAGGCTTGAAGCGGCGCCCTGGGCCACAAGATGTATCGAATGTCAGCAGGAGTATGAAAAGGCTTCAAAATGATAAGAGGGCCGGTAAAAGTATTCGAGATCTCCGACATCACCGATACCACCAAAACAGATAGTATCGAGGTTTTGCTTGCTGATACAGGCAAGAGAATCCGATTCCCGCGATCCCAGGTTAAGATTGAGTTCCACCGGATCATAGTTGCAGAATGGCTGGTTAAGAAGATGGGTAAGAATTTGCGTGGCGGAGAAACGGGCGCATGATTGATATCAGCAAAGGCAGATACTGGGATAAGGCCTGGAGCTTGGTTGATGGCTGTACGCCATGCTCTCCGGGTTGTGATCATTGCTGGTCAGCAGCAATGGCTTATCGTTTCGGAAAGACACAGTTTAATTGGACAATGGAGTAAAAAATCATGAATGAAAAAAATATGCAACACGGTGTGGACTGGGACTGGGATAGACAAAATCTTCCGACTGGATGCGTTGCAACGGAAAAATATAATGGTTGCCGCGCTTATTGGGATGGAGGAAATCTCTGGTCCCGTGGCGGAATAAAAATCAGGCTCCCGGATTCCTGGCGAACAAGCCTTCCGGCAGGGGTGAGCCTTGATGGCGAGATCTATGATGGAGTGGATGGCGTTTATCGCTGTGGGGTAGCAATAAGATATGGCCGATTCACGCCTTCCATGCGGTTCATGGTTTTTGATTGTCCCACGGCTGCTGGCGATTACCAGGCCAGGTTAAGATTTGCAAGCAAGTTCTCAGGTGGTCCCATAAATATTGTTTCATGTCAGCAAGTTTCCAGTCTTGCTGAAGCAATGCGATATCTGACAGCGGTTGTTAAGAGGGGCGGGGAAGGTTTGATGTTGCGATCCAGAGACCTGAAATACTTCCCTGGCTTAACGCCAGATTTATTGAAGTTTAAATTGGAGTTTATATAGGAAGCCCGTCTTTTTTTGCGCTTCTTTTTTTACCAGACGGCCACCCCTTTTGCTTTGCTTTTTTTACATCCAATAGTCCAATCATTACAGGAGGTCAATATGGAGATAAGTATTAAGGTAGATGGATTAGATAGGGTTGATAAATCAATAAAAGAACTCGGCAGGCAGTTTCCGGTTGCCGTGGCAAAAGCCCTGACTTTTACAGCAGAGAGAGTAAAGGCAAGGCTCGGTCAGGAAATGAATACCGTCTTTGATCGACCGACGCCATACACCTTGAACAGCCTGTATCTTAAAACCGCAACACAAAACGATCTTACGGCTGCGGTGTTTATGAAAGATAATACCTCATCAGCCCGTCTTCCAGTGAACTGGCTTGGCCCTGAAATCTTTGGGGGTGATCGAAAGAGAAAAGCGTTTGAGCGAGCCCTGTTGTTTCATGGGGTTATGAACACTCAAAGAGCGTATGCAATGCCCGGCGCTAACGCGGAGCTGGATCGTTATGGCAATATGAGTAAGGGGCAGATCAACAGAATGCTGTCATACTTCCAGGCGGCTGAGAACAGAGCAGGATACAAGGCGAACACAAGTGCCGAGAAGAAAGCTAAGCTGGCAAAGGGAACCAGGAGCAGCCTCGGGATTACTTATTTTGCTATCAAGAGCCAAAAGGGACACCTTGCACCTGGTATCTATTCGAAGGTTGCAAACAGAATTAAGCCGGTTCTGATCTTTACAAAAAAACCCTCATATAAACCACGCTTCCATTTTTATAAAATCGGTGAGGAGACAGTCAACAAAGTATGGCCGGCCATTCTCCATGAAAGAATTGATAAAGAAATCCAACGCCTTGCTTTAAAATAGATGCGGGTCCTACCTGCCACGCGTGTGAATAGGGTAATTCAAACCCCGGTTTTTGTGTCCGGTGAAATTTTGAAATGAAAAATGGAATTGTGGAATAAACAGGATTTTCCCGGGGTGTGCCGGGCGATCCGGTCTTTTGGCGAAGTCGGCGGCGGACATGACTAATAAGCAATTAATATTATGAGTATAAGTTATTATTGATAGGCTGGATAATTTGAGCGGAGACGAGCAGGGGCCTCAGGAAAATTTGGCGGGATTATCACCGGAAGATTTGAAAGAGTTGACCGAGAAGCGGATCGCCGAGGAGCTGGAGCAGCGCAAGGCAGAGAAAAAAGAGCCGGATGCGCCACTTGCGCCGGGTGAAGTCGATTCAAAGTTTGTTATAGACTGTCTGCGGCAGAATGAGCTGGGAGATGGGAAGCTCTATGCCGAGCTTCACCGTGAAAAATATGTATTTAACAAGAATGACAAATCAAGTAACGACGTGTCCATCGGCTGGTATGAATGGTCCGGGCATCATTGGGATCGTGACGTTATGAATTATGCTGTTGCCCTGGTTGAAAATGTATCAAGGAGATATCTGCAGGAAGCGGATGCCCTCGGATACCAGATAAATGACGCTATCGCAAACGGCGAGAAGGAAAAACTCATAGAACTCCAAAAGACACAAAAAAAACTACGCGAGCGGGTTTTCGCGTTACGGTCTGATGCCCGTCGGCGCAAGTGCCTGATCTGTGCCCATACCAACGAAAAGCCCCTTGCGGTTCCCGGAGATGGGTTCGATCTGGATCCCTGGGTTATCGCCTGTAAAAATGGCGTTGTGGATCTGCGCACTGGCATTCTCCGCCCCGGCAAGCCTGGCGAATATATCTTTAAAGCGTGTCCGCATGAGTGGAAGGGCATTAATGAGCCGGCGCTGGAATGGGATAAGTTTATCGATACAACCTTTGAAAGCAATAAAGAACTTATTGATTTTTTACAGCGTCTTTTTGGATATGCTACCACCGGCCTCACGGCACAGCGTAAATTTATAATATTGCATGGTCAGGGGCAAAACGGCAAAGGCGTGTTGGTTGAAACGCTTCTTCATGTTCTCGGTCCGCTTGCCGCACCGATCCTATCAGAAATGTTGTTAGACCAGGGCAGATCCCGCAGCTCCGCCGCTCCATCGCCTGATATCATGGGCCTTAAGGGATTGCGCATGGCGTTCGCCTCTGAAACCGATGAAGGCCGCATGTTCTCATCCGCCCGCGTCAAATGGTTTTCCGGAGGCGATACACTCAAAGGTCGGGCGCCACACGCCCGGGATGATATCTTCTTTCAGCCCACACACACGCTTTTTCTGCTTACAAACAACAAACCCCATGCCGCGTCTTATGATTACGCTTTCTGGGAGCGCATGATCCTGATCCCATTCGGCCTGAGTTTTGTTAATCGGCAACCAATTAAAGATAATGAGCGCCAGGCGGATCTGTTTTTACAGGATACGCTTATGAAGGAGGCTTCGGGGATATTGTCCTGGCTGGTTCGCGGCTGTATCGCATGGCAGGAGCGGGGGCTTGATCCTCCGAAAATAGTTTTAAAAGCCGGGCAGTTATACAAAGAGGAAGAGGATATTTTAGGCCCGTATATTGAGGAGTGTTGCTATGTAGATCCGGATGCCAAGGTCGGCGCTTCCGATCTTTACGATAATTATCATGTCTGGTTTGTAAAAAATATCAGCAAAAAAGGTCTGGCTCAAAAGAAATTCGGGGCGATGATGAAGCGTGCGGGATATGAAAAAACAAAATCAGGCACTTATACATATCTCGGCATAGGTTTATTGGCCGGATAAATGTTTTTTCGCCGGATGATTGGACGATAGGACGATGTTTTCCAAGAGCGCCTATTTCAGGAAATTTAAGCGTAAGGTACTTCATATAGTGTTCTATCGTCCAGAAAAGAAAAATGAAGATATAAATATTATATATAATTAATAAATTTACTGGACGATTGTTTTTGTTTATCGTCCAGGGATCGTCCAGAAATGCGGATCTGGCAATAATAAATAATAAAACAAAAAAAGGGAGGTTCACAATGACGAAAAAAAAAGGAATGGAATCAACAGCAACCGTTGGAATTAAAAAAATAGATTTAATACTCAGAGGAATGCCGGGCACCCCGCTTGTAGTTCATGCTTTTGCGGAAAAAGCAAAACAGGAAATACGCGACAAGCAGCAAAAAAAGGCTAAGAAGGCCCATGAAGAGCGCAACCCTTTGGCGGAATGTGAGGCAGCAAAATATGTTGATGAAATTGGTCGGGAATGTGCACCGATTACGGCTATAAAAAAAGCCATTATTTCTGCAGCAACAGCATTCGATGATATTACAAAGGTTGGGTTACGGCAGGCGCTTTTTGTGAGTGCGAAGTCAGGGCCAGGCCAGTTTGTGCCGATTGAAAATCATGACGGATCGCCAGCAATCGGCCTAATGAGGGAAGATGCGGTTACTATTGGAAAGGGTATACGCGGGCTAACTTACAGGCCTGAATATAAGGATTGGCAGTTGAGTGTTTGTATTGAATATAATCCGCGGATAGTCAGCGAGGAACAACTGCTCGCATTAGTTGATCAAGCTGGCTGGGGAGTAGGTATTTGCGAGGGTAGACCGGAGCGGACAAGCTCATTAGGATGGGGCAGGTTTATAAGAGTTTAAAAACAAAAGCAATGGCAGGTGAGGCGCGGCCCGGCGGGGCATGGTCTGGCGCGGTTGGGTTTGGCAGGCGCGGTGAGGTATGGCGGGGTCGGGCATGGTAAGG
>JAGVOC010000419.1 GCA_020052975.1 Desulfobacterales bacterium
TAAAAAGTCATTCTGCTGTGTTGCGCTTCATCTTTCGTCATTGCAGCGTACCAATTAGTACGCTTCATTCCTCAAGATTCGCGTGCCTTGCATAATGAGCTTTTTACTTTGCCGTCTGAATTTTGACTTTTTACGAGTCCATCAACCTTGGCAACCCTGAATGTCGAAACTGACTTTTTATCAGATTGTTTCAAATCGTGTCAAGACCGGCCGGTTTTTATTAAACTATTATAACCTTCTAATGCTGATAAAACAATCGCAAAAATGGACGCCAGCGTATTAATAGTAGACGATGATCCGGCAATAAGAAAATCAATGGGTGATTTCATTGATTTTTCCGGTTACAAGTCTTTACAGGCCGAAAGCGGCTTTAATGCCCTTGAACTTTTAAAAGTAAATCGCGTTGACGTGGTTATAACGGACATCATGATGCCGGGCATGAACGGCCTTGAGCTTACGGATTTAATAAAAAAAGATTATGACACTGAAGTCATAGTTATTACAGGCTACAGCGGTGATTATTCCTATGTTGATGCTATAGGAAAAGGAGCGAGTGACTTTATATTCAAACCGTTCCGTCTGGAAGAGCTTCTGTTAAGGCTGAAAAGAGTCTTGAGAGAGCGCCAGCAGGCAAAAGATCGGTACATGTTGCTTGGCAGACTTGAAAAGCTTGCCATAACAGACAGCCTCACAACTCTTTATAATTCAAGACATTTTTATGCCCAGCTTGAGATAGAACTGGACAGGGCGAACAGATACAGGCGCCCTCTTTCACTTTTGTTTCTTGATATAGACCGTTTCAAGGATTTCAATGATTCTTATGGTCATCTTGAAGGTGACAAGGTGCTCTTTAGAATAGGGCAGATTATTAATTCCTGTCTGAGGATTATGGATTCGGCCCACAGATATGGCGGAGAAGAATTTACGATTATTTTGCCGGAAACAAACGGCAAAAAGGCTGTTAATGTTGGTAAAAGGATAAGGGCTGCAACTGAAGCAGAGATGTTTAATCCTTTACCGGGGAAAATGGTGAACGTAACGATAAGTATAGGAGCAACACAATATTTCTATAACGAAGATGTATCTGCTTTTATTCAGAGGGCAGATAAAGCCATGTACTTGTCAAAACAAAACGGCCGTAATAAGGTTTCCTACCTCTATAAAGACGAATCAGAACAAGCCAAATCATAAAATGCTGAATTATAAATTTCTGCTTACCCCATCTTCAGATCAGATCGGGCATATTATCTCTTTATATCGCATGGCAGGTTGGTGGGCGAAAGATGCTCCGGATGATCCGCCCCTGGTTGAGCGGATTATTGCCGGCAGCCACTGCTTCATGGTTGCGACTGAAGGTGAAGAAGTTGTTGGTATGGGAAGAGCGATCAGCGACAGGGCAAGCGATGCATATATTCAGGATCTGACGGTTCAGGAGACATATAGGGAGATGGGTGTTGGAACAGAGATTGTAAAAAGAATTTTAAGCCGCCTTGAAGAAGACGGCATAAAATGGATTGCCCTGATTGCTGAAAGAAATTCGCACGAATTTTATGAGCATTTCGGATATAAGATAATGCCTGATTCGATGCCAATGATAAAGATGCTGACATGATAATGAAACATATCAAATATTCCGATTATTCAAGACTGAAAGAATTTTTCAGACACCAGAGATATACGCTTTGCGTTTATTCGCTTCCTTCAATCTTAGCCTGGAGCAATGAATATTACATGCCCTATGGTGCTGTTGAGAATGATGCCTTAATTGTTGCTGCGGAATTTACAGAACAAAAAGAAAACCGTCACCTAATACTTCCTGTCTCTCCTTCGAAGGAATATTCTCCCAGAGAGCTTTATGAGCTTGCTGAGAAGCTTGGGTTTAAGAGCTACTGGTTTGTTCCGGGTGAATACATGGAAAGATACGAAAAAAGCGGGATCAAATCTTTATTTAAGATAACTGTTCAAAAAGAATATGAAGACTATGTTTATCAGACAGCCGATCTTTCCGAACTTAAAGGGAATAAATATTCACAGAAGCGAAATCTGATCCATCAGTTTGAAAGGGATTACTTGTTAAGAGGGCGTGCAGAGGCCGGTGAAATAGACAGCTCTGTTTCATCAGAGTGCATAGATTTTCTGGAGAAATGGTGTAAAGAGCGGGATTGCGATACGGGCGAAAATGATGATCTGGCCTGTGAAAAAAAGGCTGCTATAAACACGATTCAAAATATTGATATTATTGATGTAAATGGAATATACCTCCGTGTAGACGGAGAGATAAGTGCTTTCGGAATTGCTTCTTATCTTACGGATAATATGGGGGTGCTTCATTTTGAAAAGGCTTTTGCCGGCATAAAAGGGCTTTACCAGTATTTCGACAATTTGTGCGCAAAGCGCCTTTTTGAAGGTTACGGGTACATCAATAAGGAAAGCGACATGAATCTTCCCGGTCTTGCAAAAGTAAAACAGTCGTATCACCCCGCAATGAGGATCAAATCATACAGGCTGGACCTCCGTTAGAGCAATTAACAAACTCTATTCCGTTTGATTCTTCTCCCATTTATATGAGAATACAGGAGTCAGAATACAGAAGAAAAACAATACCATGGTTATTCTGGCTCCTGACTCCTGGCTCCTGTATTCTCATGTTTCGTTGTCTCCGGTTCAGGGATTAATGGCCATTTTGAGGAGAAGATCCCCCTTCGGGCCGTCCTTTATCTCCTGCCCCAGACCTTTCAGACGCAAAACGCTTCCTTCGGACAGCCCCGGAGGAACTACGACCTTGTATATCTTTTTCCTGAACCCCATGGAAAGGCTGACGATTTTCTGTGTTCCAAGAAGTGCTTCGTAATGAGAGATATGAATAGTCCCGTAAAGATTATTATCATTTGCTGAAACAACCGGCCTTATAACCTGCAGCCTGTTACTCTTTTTCCTTTCAGTAAAACCGCGTACTGCTCCGGACAAGCCGGTTTCAGGTATAATGGTGAATATTTTCAGCCAGAGCATACCGAACAGGAACCCGCCGATATGTGCCCACCACGCAATTCCGCCTGCCTGTCCATTGCTTCCGGCGGCATTCAGGAATTGCAGCAGAAACCAGAAAGCAAGAAAGAAAAAGGCCGGTATCTCCACAATCCACGGTATAATAATGATGGGGATCAGGGTTAAAATTTTTGAGTTTGGATAAAGTATAAAGTAAGCGCCCATCACACCTGCTATGGCTCCGCTGGCGCCTATTGTCGGATAATCTGAATAATAATTGAAAAAAAGATGGGTTAATCCCGAAGAAAGGCCGCAGATTAAATAAAATGCAAGGTAGCGTAAAGGTCCAAGCCGATCTTCTACATTATCTCCGAATATGTAGAGGGTCCACATGTTGCTTAAAAGATGCAATAAACCACCGTGGAGAAACATGAAAGAAATGAAGGGGAATATCTGCTCTGATGTTGAAAAATAATACGCTGCTTCGGGTACAGAGTACCGTGCAGGCACAAGGCCGTAAAGGTAGGTAAAATTGTAAAGATTTGAACCCTGAGTCATCTGGACAAGATAAACAACAATATTTATACCAATTATTGTGTTGTTTACGACAGGATAATTTTTAGAGGATAATGTGTCCCGAAGAGGTATCATTGGATAATACGCATGCTCAGATCCATACTCCTTGCGGAGTGTGTAAGGGCTCCTACTGAAATAATATCTACCCCTGAACCGGAAAGAAGCTTCAGGTTGTCTTTGGTGATTCCTCCCGAGACTTCTATGAGAGCTTTATTACCAATAAGAGCGGCAGCTTCTCTTATCCGTTCCATATCCATGTTATCCAGCATGATAACATCTGCTTTTGCTGCAAGGGCTTCCTTTACTGAAGGTAAATCTGAGACCTCTACTTCAATTTTAACAAGATGAGAGACTTTGCCCCGTATTCTTTCAACTGCCTTTGTGATTCCGCCGCATGCAACAATATGATTATCCTTTATTAATACGCCGTCATACAGCCCCATTCTGTGATTATACGCTCCGCCGACTCTTACGGCATATTTTTCAAGCACTCTCCATCCGGGTATCGTTTTTCGGGTATCAACAAGGCGAATCTTCCTGTCATCAAGATGTTCAACATAGGAACGGACATTTGTGGCTATGCCCGACAGCCGCTGGATAAAGTTTAAAGCGGTGCGCTCACCCTTCAAAAGAGTGCAAAGTCTTCCTTCAATCTCCATTACGACATTCTCTTTTGCGACAGAATCGCCGTCTTTAAACATAAACCTGCAAACAACCTCCGGGTCAATACAGGTAAAAACGTCCCTGGATATTTCAAGTCCTGCGATCACGAGCGGCTCTTTGGCAACAATAATGCCTTTCCCCATGATTTCAGGATCAACTATATTATCCGTGGTTATATCGCCTGGGCCTATATCTTCTTTAAGAGCGATTTGAATGAGGTCTTTTATGGAATGCATAATGTTTCCAGATTATTAATGGACTTGTAAAAAGTCATCGTTATGATGCTTCAATACTCCTGATTTTGTCAAGGTTTGTCATTAATTTCTGCTGTTTTTCAATAAAAACCTGATGCTTTTCTCTTACCTTTTCTACAATGTCTGCCGGGGCTTTCGAAAGGAAATCATCATTTCTCAGCTTCTTTATTGAAGCGGCAATCTCATCTTTCAGTTTGGCCAGTTCTTTTTCAAGGCGGTCTTTTTCCTTTGAAAAATCAATTATTCCTTCAAGAGAAATATACATTATCGCATCGCCTACGACTGTCGTCGCGGCTTTTCTGGGCCTTTTCCCCGGTTCTGCCACCAAAAAAGATTTCAGACCTGCGAGGTCAATAATAATATCATCATTATGGGAAAGGATTTTTCTCAGCAAGTCGTCATCCGATTGCAGGATGACATCGATAGATGCTGAAGGAGATATATTCATTTCCCCTCTTACATTTCTTATCCCTGTTATTATCCGGATAATAAGGTCCATCATGGGTTCCGATTCCGGATCACAGGATAAAGACGCAAAATCTTTTTCATCGGCGGGAAAGACCGCTTCCATGATGGAACCTTTTGTTCCGGGAAGTTTGTGCCAGATCTCTTCCGTGACAAACGGTATAAAGGGATGAAGCAGAATAAGGGTGTCATGCAGGACCCGCCAGAGAACGCTCAGTGCGGCATCTTTTTTCTCTTCACCCTTATGCCCGTAAAGGCAGGGTTTTATGGCTTCCAGATACCAGTCGCACAGCTCATGCCAGACGAATTTATATAATGTGCCGGCGGCATCATTGAATCTGTAGCTGTCGATTGAGCCGGCGACACTCTCGCTTGTGTGCTTCAGCCTTGCAAGTATCCACTTGTCCGGGAGAGATAGATCTGGAAATTTGATTTCAGTGTAACCCTGATTTAAGTGCATGAGCGAAAAACGGCCTGCATTCCACAGCTTGTTGATAAAATGGCGGTATCCTTCAACCCTCTTTTCGGACATCTTGATGTCCCTGCCCTGTGCCGCAAACGCGGCAAGTGTCATCCGGAAAGCATCAGTTCCGTACTGATCGATAATGTTTAAGGGATCAATGACGTTTCCTTTTGACTTGCTCATTTTCTTGCCCTCTTCATCCCGGACAAGGGCATGAACGTATACATCTCTGAAAGGGACATCTTTCATGAAATGAATGCCCATCATCATCATCCGGGCAACCCAGAAGAAGAGAATATCAAAACCTGTAACAAGGACAGATGTCGGATAAAAAGTCTTCAGCAATGGTGTGTTTTCGGGCCATCCCATTGTTGAAAAAGGCCAGAGGGCGGAGCTGAACCACGTGTCAAGAACATCGGTCTCCTGCACCAGAATGGTGTTTCCGCATGCGGGGCAGGTTTCGGGCGCTTCCATGGAGACGATAATATGCAGGCATTTTTCACATGTCCATGCCGGTATCTGGTGACCCCACCAGATCTGGCGCGAAATGCACCAGTCTTTTATATTTCTCATCCAGTCGAAATATGTATTCGTCCAGATTTCAGGGACAATCTTTGTGCTTCCGTTTTCAACTGCATCGATTGCTTTTTCCGCAAGAGGCTTTACTTTAACAAACCACTGTCTGGACAGGTTGGGTTCAACGATGGTTTTGCATCTGTAACAGTGCCCGACATTGTGCTTTATCGGCTCCATTTTTTCAAGGAGCCCTTCTCTCTTAAGTGATTTTATAACCGATTCCCTGCATTTAAAGCGGTCAAGCCCCTCAAATTTTCCGGCTTCGGGAGTCATCTTTCCGTTATCGTCTATGACTTTTATTTCAGGCAGGCTGTGCCGTTTCCCTATTTCAAAGTCATTGGGATCATGAGCAGGAGTTACCTTCAAAGCCCCTGTCCCAAAAGCCATGTCAACATAACTATCCATTATTATGGGTATTTTTCTGTTTAAGAGAGGAAGGATAACCGAGTCTGTTTTAAGATTCTGATATCGCGGATCATCGGGGTTCACTGCGACGGCGGTGTCTCCAAGCATTGTCTCCGGTCGGGTTGTCGCAATAACTATGCTTCCGGAACCGTCTGCGAAAGGGTATCGAATATAATACAGATGGCTGTCAATCTCCTCGTGTTCAACTTCGAGATCGGCAAGGGCGGTATGGCAGCGGTGGCACCAGTTTATTATATAATTGCCCCTGTATATAAGTCCTTCATCATAAAGCTGTACAAAAACCCTGCGGACTGCAATTGAAAGACCTTCGTCCATTGTAAATCGTTCGAGTTTCCAGTCGCATGATGCGCCAAGACGCTTGAGCTGGTTTATGATTGCGCTGCCTGATTCCCTGCGCCATTCCCAGACGGCTTCTATAAATTTTTCACGTCCCAGTTTATGCCTGTCAGTTCCTTCAGATGCCAGTTTCTTTTCAACAACATTCTGGGTTGCAATTCCGGCATGATCTGTACCGGGCATCCAGAGTACATTGTCACCGCGTAATCTTCTGTAACGGCAAAGGATATCCTGCATGGTGACATTAAGGGCGTGCCCCATATGAAGCACACCTGTTACATTTGGTGGAGGAATTACAATTGAATAGCTTCTTTTATTGCTTTTTTCCCGGGTGGCGAAAAGCTGTTCCTTCTCCCAGAATTCATACCAGCGCTTTTCAACTTCCCGCGGCTCATAACTCTTTTCAAGCAAATCCGAACTCATAGATATTACTCCCAAAAACAAAAATAATGGCTCAGCAGATAATCCGGCTGAAGCATTTATTAAAAGCCTTCCGGATAGTGACCTTTAGGACTTATTAGCAACCGAGCTATTAACAAAAAAAGGGGATTATAATAATCCCCGGTCTTATTTAAATAAATTTATCAGACTGTTCCAGGGGCATGTCCCCGGTAAAAGAAAATTATATCAGTCGATATCTTCTTCTTCATTATTAACGCGAAGAATATTCTTTAACCTTATTATTTCCTGTGAAACAGCCCTTTCAATAACTTTAAAAAGTATGCCGTCAATTTTTTCTCCGAGCATCTTCTGAACCACCCGTTCAATAGCGTCTTCAAGCTGTTTTGCAGATACCAATATTTTTTCTGATTTTCCCTGGTCAAGATCCAGCTCAACGGTCTCAGAAATATCTCCGGACACACCAATCCCATCTTCTATTTTGAGGCCCAATGAGGCAGCAAAGTCATCTTTTTGAAAATTGTCTATCTCTGTATCATCATCAAGGTCCTTCATAATAATGTCCGACATAATAATGTCCGATTCCTGAATCTCAGGATTATCAACTACCTCGGTGAGCTCGATGATTTCTTCCTCTTTATCCGGATGAGTATTAACGGGTTTGTCCTTTTCGTCCATAATGATCCCCCATTTTTAATAAGGCACTTAGAAAAAAGGCAAAAGTTAAACAAGTCCCAACAATTACTTGGGAAACTATCATATGCGGCTATGGGTGTCAAGCTGTTTACCTCTTTGTTGACAACCTCGTAAAAAGTCTCCGCCGCGGCGGACTGCATTACGCCTTGCACTTGAATCCTGGAACCCTTGACCCCTTGAACCGCAATAGCGAGCGCATTCACCGTTGCTTGCGGCGGGGTTAGCGAGCGAATCAAAAACAGATAAAAAGTCCTTACGGTCGAAGATTCCCCGTAGCTTGCTGCGGGGAGCTTCAATCCTTATAATTTATTTGCAGAAAGCTTTTTAAAAATATAAAAAGAAAACATGAGATATTTTTTTATTGACCAATCCGAGCTTGCCGGTCCGGCGCCGACCTTAAGAGGTGCAGATGCGAGGCATATAATAAATGTTCTTCGCCTGAAACCGGAAGAAAGGATTGGGCTTTTTGACGGAACAGGAAAACAGTATGAAGCAAGGATATCAACTTTGTCTTCAGGAAAGGTTGAGGTTTCTATTCTTGGGTCTTCCTATCCTGGTGTCGAATCTCCTCTTGAACTGGTTGTTGCCCAGTCTTTTCTTAAAGAAGGAAAGATGGATGATCTTGTCCGCAAGCTTACCGAACTCGGTATTTCGAAGTGGATACCGTTTATATCCGAGCGATCTGTACCGAGGCCGGATGATAAACGTATTATTGCCCGGACAGGGAGATGGGAGAAGATCGCAAAAGAGGCCGCCAAACAGTGCAAGCGCGTCAAAATCACCCGGATAGGGGAAATGGTTTCCTTTGAAGAGATCCTGGCTTCTGAAAAGGATTTCGATCTTAAAATACTATTCTGGGAAAATGAAAAAAACCTTCTTGATCAGAAGAGCCTGGCTGCTGATCATGTGAATTTGAAGAAAATACTTGTGATGTTCGGACCTGAAGGGGGTTTTGCGGTTAATGAAATTGAAAAGGCAAAAGAGAGCGGATTTATGACAGCCGGCATAGGTCCCCGTATCCTTAAAGCGGAGACAGCCACTATCTGCGCATGTGCCCTGATGCAATTTCTTTTCGGAGATATGGGAAAAAATCTTGACAAGGATGAGGGGTTAAAATAAATAGGATTCCTGCTTTTTAAGCCGAGGTAGCTCAGTCGGTAGAGCAGCGGACTGAAAATCCGCGTGTCGGCAGTTCAATTCTGTCCCTCGGCACCTTAATAATTCAATGCTTAAAGAGGGTTAGCCGGTATACTGGCTGACCCTCTTTAATTTAAACCGATTCAAATTCCAATCTTCAATCTATTAGCGAAATGAGCGTGAAACCAGTTAAATTACAGTCGACATTAAGCAGACAGGAATTCCCCTTCGATCTTATTGAGGAATTTACTGCAGACGGAGAATCACTCGAAGTCGTTATTCCCGGAATTACTGAAGCAACAATACAACCGGGAAGATTCCTCTGGGAGCGATTTGCAGACTTCCTCCCGTTCTCTTCAGTCGATTCAACAGTATCTCTGGGTGAAGGTAATACGCCTCTTCTTAAAGCCGGGAAACTGCTTACATCGCATACCGGGATCGAAAATCTTCTTCTAAAGAATGAAACGGTCAATCCTACGTGGAGCTTCAAGGACCGCGGATCGCTTTGCTGTGTTTGGATGGCAAAAGAGATGAAGGAGAAGGTCACGGCAACAATTTCGACCGGAAATATGGGCCATTCACTCTCTGCGTATGGGGCACGTGCAGGATTGAATGTTCTTGTCTTTGTCCCGTCATTCACACCGATTGAGAAAATTCTTGCGATGAATGTCCATGGCGCCACTGTACTGAAGGTCGATGCACCAGATTATTCGTTGATGAAAAACAGTATTTTAGGTCTGGCAAAAGAATTTTCCCTCCGTATTGTTTCAGGAAACGGTCCGATACGTGTCGAAGGTTACAAGCTGACGGCATTTGAAATGTTCGAACAATTGAACCGGACAGTCCCGGATTTCATAGCAGTGCCGACATCGGCATGCGGACATATACGGGGAATTTTCAAAGGATACAGTGAGTTGCATGAAGCAGGGTTTATCGAACGGCTCCCGAAAATGATTGTTGTGCAGGCTGCGAATAATAGCCCCATTGTCAGTGCAATCAAACAGGGGAAAAATCACATCATTCCGTTTTCCAATTTTAAGACGATCGCGGAAGCGATAACCAGCGGCAATCCCGCGGGAGGAGATGAAATCGTTCAGAAAGCACGCCTGTACGGCTGGCTCGCCGAAGATGTCACCGAAGATGAAATCATCGAATCCCAGAGAATGTTTGCACGTGCCGGATTTTTTGTCGAACCGGCCACAGCCACCCTGCTGTGGGCTGTGAAAAAATTGCGTGGCCAGGGAAAAATTGCTCCGGATGCAACCGTGGTATTAATGCTGACGGGAAGTGGCTTGAAAGATATGGATGTTCTCCGGACACAGCCGCAAAGCGTGGTTGAGTGTTCTCTCAAAACAATTCAGGCCGATCTTCACAAAATTTTGACACCCGCTTGAAAGACCTGATATATTAATATGAAAATTATACTTTTCGTGTCATTCATGTAAAGCCGAAATTATACAGGGAGGCCTTGATGTTTTTTCAAACTGCCGGAATTGAAGTCTCCATCTGGGTTCCCCCTCTGGTTGCCTTTGTGATTTCCTTTTTTACGTCCATGGGCGGCATATCCGGGGCATTCCTGCTGCTCCCCTTCCAGATGTCGTTTCTCGGATATGTCAATCCATCTGTCAGCTCTACCAATCAGCTGTTCAACATCGTGGCAATCCCCAGCGGCGTTTATCGTTACTACAAGGAAGGCCGCATGGTCTGGCCTCTGACCTGGATAGTGGTGACCGGAACCCTGCCAGGCGTTCTCATCGGCGCCATCGTTCGCGTTGCCTATCTTCCCGATGCCAGAAATTTCAAACTCTTCGCTGCCGGAGTGCTGCTTTATATCGGCATTCGGATGATTCTGGACCTGACCCGGAAAAACGCCGGCAACACGGACAAAGCCGCCAGTGAAAAGCGATTTCAGGAACTTGTGCGAAATCATCGCAAACAAAATGATCCAATAAAAACTTCGAATCAGGAACCCCTCCCGGCCATTACCGTCACCCATTTCAATCTCAGACGGCTGGGGTACACCTTTTACGGCGAGTCGTTTGATGTTTCTTTCTGGGGCATATTTGCCCTCAGCTTCATCGTTGGCATCGTTGGCGGCATTTACGGCATTGGCGGCGGCGCCATTATTGCCCCTTTTTTTGTAACGTTTTTTGGACTGCCCGTTTATACCATAGCCGGCGCCGCGCTGATGGGTACCTTTATCACATCTGTTGCAGGAGTGGCTTTTTACCAGGTCATTGCTCCATTTTATCCCAACCTGTCGGTGGCGCCGGATTGGCTTCTGGGCGTTCTGTTCGGCCTGGGCGGAATGGCCGGCATGTATCTGGGCGCGCGATGTCAGAAATTCGTTCCGGCCAGGGCCATCAAGTGGATGCTGGCCGGCATTATCACCCTTACCGCCATAAAGTATATCGCTGCATTTTACGGATATTAGGAGGGAACCGGGCCTTAATATTCGAAGGCTTCCGGGAAAAACGCTCTCACTTTTATACTGAGACCTTTGAAGAACGTCCAATTTTGGCCAAGTACAAGGAAGGCGATATTTAAGGCTTGGGTTCATGGTTTATAGTTACTGGTTCCTGGTTAAAAGAAAAAACCAGAAACTACAAACCAGAGACCAGAAACCAAGTCTTTAAATAAATCGGACAAAAGGGGGCGTTATGCAAAGGTCTCATACTACAGACGGGGAACAAATCCCCGAAGTATTGTAAATTTCTGATTCCTGATATAGAAAGCCGAAATGGATTTGTTTGAAATCGCAAAATTTGCCGGACTTGTCATCGGAGCATATGTGCTTGGTTCTGTTCCTTTCGGGCTTATTCTGACAAAAAGGTTTACTTCCGTTAACATCCGGACAGAAGGAAGCGGAAATATAGGCGCAACCAATGTCAGGCGCGTAGCCGGGACAAAGCTTGGCATGTTTACCCTTGCCGGAGATCTTTTAAAGGGGGTACTTCCTGTGTATCTTGCAGGAGTCATAACCGGCTGTGAAACGGCATTCATTGAACTTTATATATCTGTTGTGGCAGTCGCTGTTTTTTTTGGGCATCTGTATCCGGTTTTTCTGAAATTTCAAGGAGGGGGAAAAGGAGTTGCAACTGCCGCAGGCTGCTTTCTTGTAATCTCACCATGGGCTTTTCTTGCTGCCATTACAGTCTTTACAATAGTTACTTATAGTTACAGGCGGGTTTCTGCCGGTTCGCTTACCGCTTCGGCTGTACTCCCGGTTGCTGTGTGGTTTACAGGCCATTCCATTTATTACACATCTTGTGCCGTAATTATTTCGATGTTTATCTTCTTCCGGCACAGGGAAAATATCAACAGACTCATTTCGGGTACCGAACCTGTAATATAACTTTTCTCGCACCTCCTTCTCATCCGGCATCCTTTTATATATGGATCACCTCCAAAAGAGTTGGTGATTGTAGTAATAGGATTCAAGGGATCAAGGGGTCAAGGATTCCAGTGAAAGGAAAGGCTGTCAGTCTCAAGAGAGATATTAGGAAGATCAGGAGGATGCTTAAAACCCTGATAAAATTATTAGAAAAGAAATACTTGAACCCTCGAATCATGGACCCCTTTCTCCCAACTAACAGCCATGCATGGAGCGGGCACAACGAAACTTGAGAATACAGGAGCCAGGAGTCAGGAGCCAGAATAACCATGTTATTGTTTTTCTTCTGTATTCTGTATTCTTACTCCTGTATTCTCATATAAAACTTAATGTCCGGACCTGACACAACGAAGCATTAAAATTGGAGAAGAACTTTTATATAATGCTCCAAAATAATGCGAAATATTGACATTGAACTTATGAAATATTAAAAGAAAGCGGATCTCCGGAGGAAAACAAAATGTCACAGAAAAAAACAGAGACAGGGACCGGCGGGCTGGAAAATATAATTGCCGGGGCACGGCGGGACAGGGAGCTTCGTGAAAAGACTTACAGGGAGCGTGCGCTAAAGCTTTTTCCGCATGTATGCGGGAAGTGCGGGCGCGAATTTACAGGCAGAAAGCTAAAAGAGCTGACAGTTCACCACAGGGATCATGACCACGAGAACAATCCCCCTGACGGGAGCAACTGGGAACTGCTTTGCCTGTACTGCCACGATAATGAACATTCCAGGGATCTTGACGCGGAATGGTACGGCACTGAAAAACCGGGTGGTGAGCAGCAGGCATCTTCTACCCATAACCCGTTCGAAGGACTTGAAACCCTCCTGAAAATCAAAAAACCCCCTCTCCCTTGACGAAATGGGCTGGGGTGAGGATGATAAGAAAAGGAAGATAAAAACATGGTATTTGATTCGATTGAAAACTTCAGCGATTATTTGTGCCTTCACCCGCATTTTAATGATGTTTATGATTTTATTAAAGGAAAGAATATGCCTGACATGGCAGAAGGCAGGTATGAGGTTAACGGTCATGGCGCTTTTGCCCTGATGAAAGAATATGTTACAAAAGATATTTCAGAAACATTCGTTGAGTGCCACCGGAAATTCATTGATATCCAGATTCTGTTGAAAGGCATAGAAAGAATAGGGATATGCAATAAAACCGAATGTAAAGGATATGCTTACGATCCGGATAGGGATTTACAGAAGTTAGAGGGCGAATTGAATTTCATTAAAATGGACCAGAATTCTTTTGCAATATTTTTCCCCCACGACGGACACATGCCGGAGCTTAACTACGGCGATTTGCAGGAAAAAGTCAAAAAGATAGTTTTCAAAGTTCCTTTTTTGCGCTGATTTTGTGCTTGACGCCATAAATACCGTATGATCAAATTAACTATGAGTCGTCCATCACTTACAAGTTATGCCTGGCTGTCGATTGCAGCGGCAATTGCCACAATAGCATTGAAAAGTATTGCATATCTGCTTACCGGGTCGGTCGGCCTGCTCTCAGACGCAGCGGAATCATTTGTTAACCTGCTTGGGGCAAGCATAGCGCTGGTTATGCTTACGATAGCTGCCCGTCCGCCCGATGAAGATCACCTTTTCGGACATGACAAGGCCGAATATTTTGCCGGTGGAGCAGAAGGCGCCTTGATCCTCATTGCGGCTATCAGCATCGGGGTTATGGCAATCAGCCGCCTCATCAATCCGAGGCCTATTGAACAGGCCGGCGCCGGTTTGGCTGTCTCTGCCGTCGCATCGCTGGTGAATTTCATAGTCGCGCACATCCTGATACGTGCCGGGAAGAAAAACAGATCTGTTACCCTCGAAGCAGATGCGCGCCATCTTATGACTGACGTTTGGACTTCAATAGGCGTGATAGGCGGGGTAACCGCAGTGGCATTAACCGGATGGCAGCCTCTGGACCCGATTCTTGCGCTTTGCGTTGCCTGTTATATTGTATGGACAGGCTTCAGGCTGATCAGGGGCTCGGTGTTCGGCCTCATGGACTCGGCAATGCCTGAGCATGAGTGCAGGGAAGTAATAACTGTTTTTGATAAGTATAAAGACCAGGGGATTGAGTTTCATGCGCTGCGAACCAGGCAGGCCGGATCGCGCTGTTTTGTGTCAGTCCACGTTCTTGTTCCGGGCGCATGGACAGTGCAGCAGGGTCATGAGCTGCTTGAGGAACTGGAAGCTGAAATTCGCAGCGCGATTTCTTATGTCACACTATTTACACACCTGGAACCCTTGGAAGATCCGGTTTCAGGGCATGACATGGAGTTGGATCGCTGCCGGAAATAGCAGGAATATGTTTTTGGTTCCAATCCGCCAAGAGGTGAAAACGGACTGAAATCAAACCGTCTAATTTTCATAATTTCCTCGAAAATATATTGTTCCGATTAAAATGTTCGTATTTCATGGCCCATTTTTAGGACCACTTGGTATATAATTGTCAAGAACCACAGAGGCCTTACAACAAGATTTGTATTGACAAATAATACGTAATAATTATGGTGTAATTATGATTATCTTTTCGTGGGACGATAAGAAAAATGAGGCCAATAAGATAAAGCATGGGGTTTCATTTGACGAAGCTAAAACAGTTTTTTACGATGAAAACGCGATCAGATATTTTGATCCCGACCATTCGGATGATGAAGATAGGTTTTTGATTGTGGGTGTGAGCCAAAGACTCAGGATACTTATCGTATGTCATTGTTTCAGAGAAGAAGGTTCGATCATAAGGATTATTTCAGCCAGAAAAGGCACTAAACGTGAAGAAGAAAATTATTGGAGAGAAGTGTCATGAGAAAAGAATACGATTTCAGTAAAATGAAAGGACAGAAGAATCCTTACATAAAGGAATTAAAAGCGCAGGTCACTATTCGTCTCGATAAGGAAACCATTGAGTATTTCAAGGGATTGTCCAGAAAGACTGGCATGCCATATCAGAATCTGATCAATTTATATCTGCGGGACTGTGTCGA
>JAGVOC010000240.1 GCA_020052975.1 Desulfobacterales bacterium
CATGTCTGGGTATGGGCGCATGCGCCCATACCCAGACATGGCCAAATTGGAGTTATTCAAAGGTCTCGGTTTAGTAAAGAGTTTCATCCGCTTATTCGCTGAAACTTTAGTGCTAACCGGGCAAAATGGAGTGTTCTGCAAATGTCTCAAGGAACTGTAACGGGAATCTCTATGTGTTGCCGGATTCTTGTGATTGATGATGATTCTGTGGCCTGTGAGGTTTTACAGGAGACCCTCTTGCGTGCGGGATATGATGTTGATACCTGTACATCCGCCAAAGAGGCTCTCGGAAAGGAGTTGTCTTCATATAATCTTCTGATCAGCGATATCCGGATGCCGGAGATTGACGGCCTTCATTTCCTCCGCCAGGTTCAGGAACAATGGCCGGAATTGCCTGTGATTCTTGTGACCGCCTATGGTTCACTGGAGACCACCATGGAAGCCTTGCGGTTGGGCGCCTGGGATTACATCAGTAAACCGTTCTCACCGGAGGCTATTCGCTCCAAGGTAAAAAAAGTTCTGGAGGTGCGGGAACTCAGGCAGCGACGTATGCTCGGGCAACCGAAAACCGCAGAAGAGCCCCAATTTATCGGTTCCTCCGGTGTCATGGTGGAATTTTACAAGCAACTCGCACGGGTAGCCGACGTCTGGTCCAGCGTCTTGATCGAAGGCGAGAGCGGCACGGGGAAAGAGCTGGCGGCCCGAGCCCTTCACCAACTGAGCCCCCGCAGCGGGAGTCCCTTTGTGATTGTGAACTGCGGCGCTATTCCTGAAAATCTGCTGGAATCGGAACTATTTGGCTATGAAAGGGGCGCCTTTACAGGAGCAAACCATTCCCATGAGGGTTTGCTTGCTTCTGCCCGGGGTGGAACCTTTTTTTTGGATGAAATTACAGAAATGTCCCCTGCACTCCAGGGAAAGCTTTTGCGTTTCATGCAAAGCGGAGAAGTGCGACGACTCGGTGGTCACGAGGTGCGGCATGTTGCTGTCCGTGTGGTTGCCGCAGCTAATCGGAATGTCGATGAGGAGATAATAAAAGGCCGCTTCCGGTCTGATTTGCTCTATCGCTTTGTAGTGCGCCTGCATGCGCCGCCGCTGAGACAACACAAGGAAGATTTGCCGCAACTCATCGAGAATCTTCTTAAAAAATGGAGTTATACTTCCATTCGTATTTCCGATGAGGCCATGGAATGCATGCTGGCATATGAATGGCCCGGTAACGTCCGTGAACTGGAAAATGTCCTCCAGCAAACGCTGTTAATGTCGCCTTTTGCGGTGATTTTTCCGGAGAACCTGCCGGAGAGGTTCCGTACAGGGCGGGAGATGACACGCTCACATTTGACACCTCTTGAGGAAGCGGAACGGAAGCAGATCCTCCAGACGCTAAAAACAACTTCCTGGAATCAAACCCGTACTTCGCACTTACTGGGGATTGATCGCAAGACATTGCGAGTCAAAATCCAGCGCTACAGATTACTCAAGGAGGATCCATTATCAGGAACCGCCTTGCCGGACATGACATCGACGACTGGAAAATAAAGAATAACTTCGGTGCCCTTACCGGGACGGCTTTTTATCTCAAGACGGCCGCCATGCTCCTTGCCAATACCCTCTACTATGGCCAGTCCCAGTCCCCGCATCCCCTCATTGGTATGAGTACTGAAAAAGGGCTCGCGGATTTTATCTATTAATTCGGAAGGAATACCGGGACCGTTATCTCGGACAGAAACGGCAACTAATCTGTCATCCGGTATTGCGGAGGCGGAAACAGTTATTTTTCCCTCCTGAGGCAGTGCTTCCACTGCATTCTCGATAAGATTTAACAGTGCTATCTGGAAACGATACCGGTCTACGTAGAGAAGAGGAGTGTCTGTCTTCACATCAACACTGAGTTGGATGCCCGACTTCTGAATCATGGGTTCAACTAGAGGCAGAGTTTCATTTAAAAGTTCGGAAATGGAGATTGTTTCGAAATGTGGTTCCGGCAGACGCGAGGCACGGCGTACATTCTGGATCACAGTGTCTAGCCGCTGTGTCTGCTGAACAATAAGTTCCAATTTATGCCCTGCTGCAGGCGGCCATCCATCGCCCTCTAACAGGAGACTTGCCATTCCAGCAATGGAATGAAGGGGTGTCCCAAGATCGTGCGCAAGAGTAGCCGTTAAATATCCGAGAGCTGTAAGCTGCTGGAGCTGGTTGACTTCTTTTTGCAACCGGATAACATTATGGGTGGCTTCCTGTACCCTCTCTTCCAGGTAGAGGTTAAGCTTCCGATCCTTTGCAAGTACCTGTTCGATTTTATCGGCCATTGAATTAAAGTGATCCGCCAGCTGTCCCCATTCATCTCTCCGGGGCAAGTGAATTCGTTTATCATACTGTTCTGCCTGAAATTCATCGATTGCGCAAATAATGCTTTTCAGCGGATGTCCGATAATCCAGCCGTAACTCATGGACAAAACGAGCAGGATTAAGAATAACAGCCCGATACTACTGAACATGAGCAGGTGCTGGGCACGGGCAAGGATCTCTGCCCTGGACTGAGAAAAGGAAATCACGCCGACAACCACCCTGTTATTCTTGTCTTTTTCTGACATCATATCGGGATATAACAGGCCAAGTGCAGGACCGCCTTCAGTATTTAATTTAATGTACCGGGGCTTAAGTCCCTCAGCAACCGAACCTACCAAAGTCTCGGACCAGTCATAGCGAACACGGCTGGCGCCGGCGATATATTCAATATCGCCGCTTGCAACGGAAAAAATATCTATCCTGGCTAAACGGATATCCATCTGTATCTGTTCTTTTAAAGTACTGTCAAGGACCGACAAGCCCTGACGGGTGGGAAAGTGTTCATAATAAGTACTGACTGTTTCTGCAACATCACTTAGCCTCCTTACCATATGGTCGGTCAATATGTTGTCCAGCGCCCTGAGCTGAATCCAACCCCAAATAGCCATGGTGACAGACAGTCCAAGGATGGCAACTATCATAAGGCGAGTACGAACCGTCATCGGAACCCCTTTCCTTTTGCAGATTGTTTTACCTGAAAGTACCTTTTAAATCCACCCTAACTCACTTTTACTTCCCTTTCTCACCTTTGTCAGAATAATTTTAGCCTACTGGAGACAGAATTGCAATTCGATTCGGTTAAAAAATCGTAACCGTTCAGGAATCGTGAGACAAATTCACTTTCCTCTACCTTCCGCTTGAGATCATAAAGGACAAAGCAAGGGTGGTACTGAAAGACGATTTACGGACAGGGAATATTTACCGGGGGTGATGTTTTTTGAAAGAACGGGGCACGAAGATAATCTTCGTACCCCGAAAGAGGTTAACCAGCGCTATAAATAATTACTTCTTTACAGGAGGCGCTGCTTCAACGGGAGCTGCCTTCTCTTCAGCAGGCTTTGTTGATTCTTTTACAGCAACCTTTTTCTTGGCAGGCTTATTAGTAACTTTCTTGACAACCTTGGTTATTTTAGTGGATACGTTATTGCCATCTTTTGTCATGTAGCTTACCTTCACTTTATCGCCTGCAGTGATATTCGGAGATGCTGGATATGCTTTTTCTAAAGTAAACACCATGATCTCCGCTTTTCCCTTAACAGTGCGCTCAATCTTGAGCATCGTATCTGAAATTTCCGTCACTTTTCCTGTGGCGCTCATCGTGGTTTCTTTAGCCGCGGCAGCCTTTTTCGCCTTTATAGCCTCAGCCGCAAATACCGAACCGCTGAACACAAAAGCAAATGCAACAAACAATACTAATAAACGTTTCATCTCAAATTACCTCCCTTTTTAAGTTAAATGTTATTTCAAATCTTTCTTGGTTAGTTTTGTGGATACGTTCTTTCCATCTTTTGTAATATAGTTTACCTTCACTTTATCGCCGGCAGCGATCTTCGGGTATGTTTTTTCTAAAGCAAACTCCATGATCTCCGCTTTTCCCTTTACAGTGCGCTCGATTTTCAGCATCGTATCTGAAATATCAGTCACTTTTCCTGTGGCGTTCATCGTGGTTTCTTTAGTTGTGGCAGCCGGTTTCGCCTTGGTTGCCTCAGCCGCAAATACCGAACCGCTGAATAGAAAAGACAATGCTACAAACAAAACTAATAAACGTTTCATTTAAAACTACCTCCTTTCCAAATACATTGACCCTATTATAACGCAATTGGTATGCCAAAACGGGACGAATGTGAGATTAATCTGTTAACCATCTGAAAGTACAATGAAAAAAAATATTATTATAAAAAAGAATAAAAGCAGGAATAGGAATAACGGAGAATTACTCCTCAGATGATGGGGATTTTTTCAACGATTTGTCTATCTTTCCCAATTATGCCATACTCGGTACGAAGCAGGCAAATTTGACCCGGTATTGAGCATTGGCAGGTAAAGTGTTGATTTGTTCCTTCCCGAGCTCTTGATTTACAAATTCTCTACTCCAATGCAACATTTCAAACGGAAGTTAATGACCCTGGTTGATTTTTGAGGAAATTTAAGGAGGGAGTTAACCCCCGCTACGCTTTATTTATTGACTTAGTCAAGCATAATGAACTCGTAAAAAGTCCAAATTCAGACGGCAAAGTAAAAAGCTCATTATGCAAGGCGCACGAATCTTGAGGAATGAAGCGTACTTAATTGTACGCTGCAATGACGAAAGATGAAGCGCAACACAGCAGAATGACTTTTTACGAAGCCGTCAAGCATAATTGCCATGCTACATAAAAGAGCCGATTTATTAAGACAAGTCAGGTTATTGTTTGACATTATACCGGTTTTTTAATAAATATGGATTCAATTTGTTATTTCTTCTGCAATTTTTACAAATCGAGACCTTTGAAGAACATCCAATTTTGACCAAGTGCAAGAAAGGCGAAAACAACGATTAAGGATCATGGTTCATAGTCTCCGCCTCAAGCGGATTAAAAGAAAAAACCAGAAACTACAAACCAGAGACTATGAACCAAAGACTATAAATAGAGTCTCTTTAAAACAGGAGGATTAAATTGAGTCATCCGGCAAACAGACGTAAAAACGAAAGGGTTTATGTTAAATGGCCTGTTACGATTATTATGAGCAGCGGGACATTTGAAGGTGAGACTACAAATATAACTGCCCAGGGAGTAGGAATAGTCTGTGATGAACCCCTTCACTTAAATGAATCATATACCTTAATAATAAGGCCTGCAAATTACGGGACTCTTGAAGTTACCGGAAAAGTTATCTGGTCAGATCTGTATGGAATAGACGGTGATAATAAAACGGTAGGGATTGGAATCTGTCTTATTGAAATTTCGGAGAAAGACCGCCTCTTCTTCAATAAAGTGATATCCGAAAATTTCAAATGATGCCTGGCAGTCTTTTTTTTGCATCATAAGATAGTTTCGATTATCTCGACAGCGTCCTTAACAAATTTCACACACAATGTGTCAAATATACCAAGTTCGCGGGCTTTTTCCAAACCTTCCTTTGTAGAAATGTCAATTCCAATCAGATCCCTGCATTTAATGGTTTTGTTTCTTGATTGAAACATTTCGGTGAATTTATTGACAAGTTCGTATGATAACTCTTTTAGATGCTCTTCTTCCAAATTGCTTTTTCCGTGTTTGAGCCCTATTACCATGAAAGCGCCTGTAACCGCTCCGCATGTTTCCTGCATTCTTCCCATTCCGGCACCGAAAGGGCATGCAATTTTAAAAGCAACAGCTTCCGGGATGCCAAGTGCGGGAGAAAATGTTGCAAAAACAGCCTGCGAACAGTTAAACCTGTCATTAAAATGTTTGACGGCTTTTTCAGAATTATTCATCTTTGTTTTCCTTCGTGGTGAAAATTATACTTATTACGCAACGGTCAGGTTTATACATCTGATTATTTGGAGTGTCCATTAAATTCTGGAAGAAGATCAACCGCACTATTTCCGGATGGACACTCCTGGCTATCGATAATGTCATCGGCACAGGTATAGGCCGGCTGGCTTATGAGATTTACGGGCGAACAGGTTTTCGGCGGGATTTTCCTCCATCCACAACTACCCGCATACTTGCTGCAGGGAGCTTCAATATTGAAGATATTAACCGGTGATTCTGCCCGAGTATAAAAAGAGGCGGCAAGGTATTATACGCTGACCGTCTCTTTTATTTTTTGAATTGGTGGGCTGAGGTCTATCAAATTTATAATATAACTATTTATTATATCTTATTAATCAAATTTAATGATATTGAGCATACCCCCAAAAATACCCCCATATTGTGGAAACTGCCGTTGATTTTGTTGCACTCTTTATTATTTTTTACTCTGTCAGATGCTCCTGAATACTCCCCTGTAAAGTGTGAAGCCGACGATTTTTAATCTTGCTTGATGGCCATTTCAGAATCGTAATCCTCATCGATGGTGCTTCCTAACTGCCTGCTAGAAAAAAAGAATGCTTATGATCGCCGGTATGACCCGGAATTGAGAAGAATAGGGATATAGGGAACCCCTTTGTGGGAGGTACAAGCGCAACTCGCATTCTGAAAAAAAGGATGCTTACAGGCTCCCCTTACCTTTCCTTTTTCGTTTCGCATATATAAAAAAATCTTCACTGAAAATTTTAGAAAGTTTTGAAAATTTGTCCCCTTATTACCATGATGACGATTATTCATTTGATGACAGGAACAAGAGCGGAAGCTACCATGATGATCTTTATAATGATTTCAAGCCGTTTAATAAATCCGATAATATCTTGACGGTTTCCGGGGAAGATACGTTGATGCTCTCGATGAGAGACTTTTTCATTTTTTTCGCGTCTGATAGAGGAATAGGAAAATTGAATAAATCGGCTACTTCAACATTCAAACCTTTTGCGACCTTGATCAGGGTGTCGATGGAAAAGTTTTTTTGTCCCCTTTCAATTGACCCTATGTGGGTGCAATGCAGTTCAGATTCATATCCTAGTTTTTCCTGAGATAATCCCTTCTCTTTTCTCAACTGACGAATTCGATCACCGATCAGTCTTTTTACATCTGCCACGTTACACCCCCTTAATTACTTGTTTTTTATAAGCAAAAAGGAGGATACGGTCTACAGTCTGTAATAACTAATAAATGTTGAAATTAATTATTATGGACTGTATTATACAAAATAATCTTCGTCACCAGCTAACCATTAGTTTACAAAGCAAGCAAATAAAACCTTCAGAGCGATCAAATAAGAGGCTGTCATGAACGGATTGATTCAAAGATCCCGTGTCTCGAAAAGAGTGCGGAGTTATTTTTATTCCAAATCAATACATATCTTATAGCAACCAGCATAGAGGATAATAAGCCTGGCGTGATTTTGGCACCAATCCGTCACCAGCCATTGATTTACCGCGTTAGACCATAATGTTGGGAGTAACTGATGATATTTAAAATTATATTCTGGGCAATAGTGGTTTATATCGGGATAATCATTTTGTGGAGACTGTTTATTTCTATTATGATAATTATTAATAGTTACCAGGATGGTGGCATTAAAGGAGGTTTTGTTGGCGTCTTAACAGCTTTGGGAGTCAATTTGCTGATGATACTTGGCGATATTTGGGGATTCATTAAATTTGCGATAGGAATTTTAATCATAATGCTTATTATCCGAGCTTGTTCAAGTTAATACGGAGAATGAAATCAATCAAGGACATTTGGGTATTTGCCAGTGTGTTTTGTTTAAGAAGTCATATAGAAATAGAGGACCAGGAGGTAGAACGATGAGGAAGACTATCATATTTGTTTTGCTGTTTTTATTTATTGTGGGATGCGCTGCCAAATCTAAAGAACACGGGCACACTTCAATTGTAAGAACTGGTATTTTACGAATGGGTATTAATAAAAAGGCGTTCATAGAAGCGTGGGGAGATCCATATCGGACGGGGACAGTAGCAAGCGAGGAGTTTGTAAGGGCGGGTTGGTCTGGTGGTGGAGGTGGTTTTTTTAAAGGTCGTAGAACGCTTGTGGTTTGGTCTTATGAAAAAATAGGCATTGAACTCGCGTTTGACGGTAATTCGCTTGTTGGATGGAAGACAGATAAAACGGTTCAAGAATTAAAAGCGGTCGCAAAACCTTTGCCGGAATAGCACCATAAAGAAAACACTATTTCCAACAGACTCAAAAGAGGTTGCGATGAAACTAATTGATAAGTTTAAAACAAAGCAGTTTGGCGCATTTCTTATTGCAGTTGGTATTTTTATTCCTTTAATTCTGTATCCGTTTACAGCCGTTGAAACAAACGTTCTTATTGCGCAGATACGAACTGCTCAGGCCGGAGGCTCATTTGACGCGAGGCTGTGCAATCTTGAGGTTGCTTTTTGTAAGGGCTTTGTAATTCCATATAAATATCCTGTTGCTCTTGGCGTCCTGTTCGTTTTTATCGGAAGCTGTTTCGTACTCTTTTTTAAAAAAGGTGGCGTTATATATCTATGATCGTCCTTACCTATAAAGTTAGCCGAGGGAAGAAGTAGAGAAGTTTAAGGAGGCAGAGAAAAAGCTTGCCATGCTGCACCCAAAGCAGAGCGTAATTTTCAAAGCGCAAGATCAGTCCATTCCCCGGCATCAGTCAGAGGCGGTGTCCCCAAAAAGCGAATAAAGATAAGAGTAAGGACGCTTTCGTCAAAATGACCATATTTTTGGTGTAGCTCGGCCAGTCTTTCTTTCATTTTGGCGTCGCGTTCCTCCTTTGCATACCCGGAAACCGTAATAACTCGTTCCTGCTTGGGGATTACTGAATATGAATCTAATTCGAGTTTTTTTTCAAGTAATTCAAGTCGTTTTTTAACGTTCACGGTATGTTTTCCTTTCCAGTACAAGTTTCTCAACGGTTTCAAGCCTTTCTTCGATTTCAGATAATTCACTATATTTTAAATAGTGTGAGATAATATCGTTTGCCACAGATCTCTTTAAAAAATCGCTTTCATTGTCTAACAGGCCTACCAGGGTTGAAACAGCCCGACCTATGTTGGCTCGGAGACAGTTCATGGCGTCTGTTACAAGTTCATTTTGCTGCTTCTTCAAGGCCGCAACAAAGTCAGGATTTTTTAGCCATCTATAATATGTGTCGGTTCGGATCTTTGCCTGTCGACATGCCTCTTGAACACTCGGAGCAACTGCAAGATAGGGTAGGGCTCGCTTCTGCCTATCGCTTAAATCCGCATGGTTTATATTTGTATCTGACATATTTGGCCCCTTAGTGCTCTTTTTTGTCGGCTCACGTCATCTTTTTTAGGTTGAACAGTTCCGCCACATCCTTTACTGATAGCATCTTAAGCAGATAATCGATTCTGAGACGAAATTTCCTTGATAAGCCCCTGTCTATTTGGCCGTATATTAGCCATCGCTTCTCCGCTTCGACCTCTTCTTTTTCCTACAAAAAGCGGATTCGTTCCGAAACGATAGATGTGACAGTTACAATAAGTCGTCTTACAATCCCGGACAAGGGAAGGACTCCCACTCGTGCACTGGAGGCAGAATTTCCGGATAATCTTGACAGAAGGTCGGCCTCTACCCATCCGATAAGGATAAAAAGAGCAGGCGTCGAATGCAGGGTTTTTGCCGTCACCACCGCAGTTTTTTACGTCTCCAACAGCACCACCGACACAATTCAAACAAAAAGCTCTGATTGCACGGCCAGGTGTTTTTTTCTTGATAGTTTTTATTTTAGGCCTCCTTTTTTTTTAATTGTTAGTAAGGGCACCGGCATTCGTTTTTCCCACCGCTTGCCGCACTCTCTCCCTAAATATCCCATAAAGACTTTAAAGATAGTGTCCTTTTTGACACTCGTTAGAAAATCCTGACTTTTCATGTAAACCCATATAAAATATGACTTTATTCAATTTTGCCGAATTTTATGAGATACTATCCTTCGATTAACTGATGTTCTTTTGTACACTCGTTAGCCTCTAACTGGTGTCGAAATGTACACTTAACTTTTTTCTTAACAGCGTCTTTTCGTTTCTGCTCGATAGCCTTCTTCTTGTCAGGATCACTGTTAATAAGTGCCCAGCCCCGGCTCTTTCGGATGTCCTTGTTTCTCGGATTCCTTGCGGGTTTAAAGTCGTCTGTGCCAAAAAGTTTCCAGCGGTCATCGATAAAGTAAGTGGATACATCGCCAGTGCCTTTTGCGGGCTTCCTGCCGCCTTTCCCCAAGTGTTTAATATCTATCAAACCCTTTTGCTGAAGCTCGTCAATGGCATCTCTAAACTGCTTTCGAGTGAAGCCCTTTTGCTCTGCTTCCGCATATGGGTAAATAATTTTTCCGTTATTTCTTATTATCCAAACTTTGCCTTTGCCCTTTTTAACTTTTCTCATATCGCGTTTCGCTAAAAAATCTTGATAAATTAAAAGAGCGCATCGGCTCAATGATCGGTTGGCCTTGCTGTTGATCAATTCTTTCGTAAGATATATTTTCTCTTCTTTCTCAGGATGCTCTTGACTACACCAAGATAGCCCAGGATTCGCCTCATTCCACCGTTTAGCTGTTTTAATTGTTTGTTGTATATTTTCTGCAACTGTTGTCATGCCCGTTCCCTTTTGAATTGACCGGTGATCCCGAAGGGAACAAACGAGATCATTTTTTCACGGTTCCCAAGCCGCGCCGGTCAAATTTTATTTTCTGTCTATCAACTCCCTGATGTCGGATGCTCGCCACACGGTCACGCGCTCCGACAGCTTAATGGGTTTCGGAAACCTGCCATCCTTTACGCCCGCCCACCACGACGAACGAGAAACCGGGACGAATCGAAGAACCTGCTTGACCCGCAGTAATCCTATTTTGGGAAGCTCTTGTATTTCCGGAATGTTTGAATCTTTTGACATATGCTGCCCTCCTATGTTGTTCATCATGGAGGCCAATTTAAGACAGAATGTTTTAGAAGAATATGGAGAGATAAGAAAAAGCTTAAAAATCTCTGGGAAGAGTAAGGATGGGGGGGGCTTATTATTTTAAACCGTATTCTTTCCTTACGGTCCTTATGATAGCTTCCGCATTCATGATTGCCGTTTGGACTTGTTTTAGATATTTTTCATCAAAGTACCCTGCACCATTATAGCTACCGGATGGGCTACCCGAAAGACCGAAATATCTCCTTGTGGTTTCAGTTTTATTTTTTTTTGCTTCAAGGTATATATCATAAATTGCCCATATACCTTCAGCTATGGCAGTTTTCCGGTTTCGTTTCTTAAGTAATTCTATATAAGGTTTTATTGTCTCCTTGAAATCCTCAACCAGCTGAGTTTTGGTTTTGCCTTTCAGATCAACCTTTAGATAAAGCTTGTTGTCTTTAAGAATTGGTGTGGTTTTCTCCCCCTTGCATGGGTTTATATAAGGTGTATTTGGTAAATTATGAACAACTTTGACGCTCCGCGAATCCTTCCGTTTTTTTGCAACTTCGTCGGCATGGAGAATTGCCTCAAATTCATATCCCCACTTTTTCTTGAAATAAGGCAGGAATGATAAAATTTCATCAGCTTTAAGTTTTTTATACCCTGCATAATCCTTCTTAAATTCGGGATGCCTCTTAATTGCCTGACGCTTATCAAGATCCGTAATCCTCATTTTCCGCCTCCTGTCGCGGCCTGGTGATTTAATCCGGGGAAACCGGCCCAAGATAACCGGCTTGTTGGGTGGCCTCCCTATCCCCGAAAAATAATTAAGCTGTTCTCTGATATGGCAATACCTTCGCCCCTTCCTTCAGTCCGTCCAGATAGTCTGCCCATAACTGCATCATCTTCCGGCGTTCGGGAAGGTGCGCTGTCCTGTTGTAGGCTCGTCCGTTCGGATCTCTGACAGCATGGGCAAGCTGATGTTCAATATAATCCGGTCTTACATGGAGGACTTCATCGAGGATTGTTCTGGCCATTGCCCGAAAGCCGTGGCCTGACATCTCATCTTTCTCGAAGCCCATTCGGCGTAGTGCCGCAAGAATAGCGTTATTGGACATTGGTCTTGAAAAGGATCTGGCGGACGGGAACACATACTTGCTTTTGCCGGTCAGTTTCGAAAGTTCCTGCAATATGCCTATTGCCTGTCGTGACAGTGGAACCAGATGGGGTTCTTTCAGCTTCATCTTGGCAGCCGGAATATTCCATTCCGCATTCTCAAAATCTATCTCAGACCATTCGGCATGGCATAGTTCACCTGGGCGGACAAAGACCAAAGGAGCAAGGCGCAGAGCACATTGAACGACAAAGCCGCCCTGATAGCCATCAATTGCTCTGAGCAGGCCTCCGACTTTAGCCGGATCGGTAATAGCGGCAAGATGTTTCTCTTTTGCTGCCGGTAGTGCGCCGCGTAAATCGGCTGCCGTGTCACGTTCAGCCCGACCGGTTGCAACGGCATATCTGAATATCTGGCCGCAAATAGTTCTTACTCTGTGAGCGGTTTCAACTGCGCCCCGTGATTCTACGCGACGCAACACTGTCAGAAGTTCAGGCGCTTTTATTGTAGCTATAGGATGTGTTCCAATGTAGGGAAATACATTCCTTTCGAGGCTTCTCATAATTTTAAGCGCGTGTCCTGTTGAGGCTTTGGCGGTAAATTTCCCGTGCCACTCACGGGCGATCACCTCGAAGGTTTCTGTCTCCGATGTTTCTGCCTGTTTCTGTGCCTTGCGAACAGCTCCAGGATCAATATCATGAGCTAACTGTGACCGGGCTTCATCACGTCTCTTCCTTGCATCAAAAAGGCTTATTTCCGGGTATTTCCCGAGAGCAAGAAGTTTATGCTTACCATCAAACCGATATTTAAAGCGCCATAATTTACCGCCCTTTTCTGTGACGTGCAGATAAAGGCCGTTACTATCTGAAATCTTGTAAAATTTCTCTTTCGGCTTTGCGTTACGGATTTTCATTTCATTCAGTGGCATAAATCACCTCATTTAAGATAATTTACCGTTTTTGGGGGTATCCGATTTTTAGCTGGGGGTATTTTTGTTAAATATACCCCCAAATTTGCCGGATTTTGATGAACTTTATAACACGTCTTTGGACTTAAGGCAAGAAAAAACCCGCTATTTCTAACGGGTTTTGCACTTCTTTGGATTGTATTGGATTAGGTCTTGGTGGAGCTGAGGGGGATCGAACCCCTGGCCTCATGACTGCCAGTCATGCGCTCTCCCAGCTGAGCTACAGCCCCGATTTGTATCCGGCCAAGTAAC
>JAGVOC010000148.1 GCA_020052975.1 Desulfobacterales bacterium
GTGTTGCGCTTCATCTTTCGTCATTGCAGCGTACTTATATGTACGCTTCATTCCTCAAGATTCGCGCGCCTTGCATAATGAGCTTTTTACTTTGCCGTCTGAATTTGTACATTTTACGAGAGCTTAACCGTATATATCTTTTCCATATATTTTTTCAGGCAAAAAATCCATGATATTCGTTCATGAATGTTTATTTTAACGGCCTTGAACTGTTGATAGACTCGAAAAACTCTATTTTCTCACAAAGTCACTAAGAGCACCAAGAAAAAATCATTTAATACTAATAAATTAACTTTGTGATATTTGCGGCTTGGTGTGAGATCTTGGCTTTTTACAAAGGTATCAACTGACGATTGACCATAATGAAAGGGAATGGTATAAAGTGGGAACGGAAAGGAGGTCATATGAAAAAATTCATGGTATTTCTTATTATTTTATCCTTTTTCCTGATTGTTTCAGAACCTTCACGGGCGGGCAACAGGGATATGGTTGAAAACAGGGTTGATGAGCTTGATAAATTGAACAAAGAAGCTGTGAATCAGATTGCCGGACAACCTGAAAGCGGGACAATAAATCTCAAGGTAAGGGCAATCCCCGGAAAGGATGGTTACAGATTCGAACCCATAGATAAAGAAACGACCTCTCCCATACCCGATTCTTTATTGCCGCAGGAGAGCGGTGAAAAGTTTTTTACTTTCCGGGAAGGGTTAGCAAGGCTTGCAAACAATAAGCCTGCAATTACTCCTTACAAGCGCTACAGCAATGAGGGTGAATATATCTCATTTAAAGATGCAATTATCAGGCGGATCAGGAGCAAAAAGCAGTGAAAAGATCCCATGCTGCATTTGAGCTTCAAACACTTAGACTTAGAAAGGATGCTTCCGGAATTTTTTACGCAGGTATTGATGCAGTTGAACCAATGGCTGCTGTCAGACGGTTCTGCCGCCTTGAAAATAATTATCTGGTTACAGGGGAGGCAAAATATAACCTTGATAAGATACATAACATATTCATAATCGGGGCAGGGAAGGCGGGAGCGCCCATGGCTTCCGCTATTGAAGATATTCTTGGTGAAAGAATTACGGAAGGTATAGTTAATGTCAAGTATGGTCATGTCGCCGCCTTAAAACACGTGAAGCTTATTGAAGCAGGGCATCCTGTTCCGGATAAAAATGGCCAGGCCGGCGCATCTGCCATCCTGAATCTGGCAAAAAGGGCAAAAAAAGAGGACCTTGTCATATGTCTTGTTTCAGGAGGCGGTTCCGCCCTTCTTCCCCTGCCGGCGCCCGGACTTATATTAAAAGACAAGCAAAATACCATAAAAAAGCTTATTTCCTGCGGAGCAACCATCCATGAAATAAATGCGATTCGAAAGCACACTTCTCTTTTAAAAGGCGGAATGCTTGCAAAAGCAGTTTTCCCCGCGAAACTTGTTACCCTGATTCTTTCAGATGTTGTAGGTGATGACCTTGATGTTATCGCGTCGGGCCCGACAGTTTATGATTCAAGCACTTTTAAAGACTGCCTGAGAATAATCGCAAAATACGGCATAGAAGATAAACTGCCTGCAAAAGTAGTAAAACATATAAATGACGGCGCTGAGGGAAAGATCCCTGAAACTCCGAAAGCAGGAGACGTTGTTTTTGAAAGAACAACGAATCTTGTAATCGGGAGCAACATAGAGGCTGTAAAGTCTGCAAAACAGAAGGCTGAAAGTTTAAAATATAATACCCTCGTGCTCTCCTCCATGATAGAGGGAAGCACGAAAGATGCGGCGTATTTTCACTGCGCTATAGCAAAAGAGATTGTAAAAACAGGCATTCCTGTTTCACGTCCGGCATGTATCATTTCAGGGGGAGAGACTACCGTGAAAGTCACAGGAAAAGGCCTGGGTGGAAGAAACCAGGAATTTGCCCTTGCCGCAGCTATCGGCATAGCAGAACTTGAAAACGTGGTTGTTCTGAGCGGCGGAACAGATGGAACCGACGGGCCTACGGATGCGGCGGGAGCATTTGCCGATTCGGAAACTTTAAAGAGGGCTTATGGACTGGGAATGGATCCGTTCCGGTTTCTTTCGGATAATGATTCATATAATTTTTTCAAGAGGCTCGGCGATCTTTTTATTACAGGCCCGACAAACACAAATGTTATGGATTTAAGAGTTATTCTTGTAAAGTAGTGAATAGTCGTCAGTGAATAGTGAATGGTGAAAAGAAGGGTTCAAGGGGTCGGGGATCAGGGAGTAAAGGAAAAGACGTTATCGAATATCGGACATCGAACTTCGTACATCGAAAACCGAGGTAGGTGGTAAATAATAATAGGGGAAAAGATGACTTTGCAGTTTGAGCCGGTTACAATTGACAAGCAGCAGGATTACCTGAAGCTGTTTGAGAAATGTGGTCAGAAAGCATCCGATTACAGCTTTGTGAATCTCTGGGGCTGGGCAGATGAATACGGTATTATGTGGGCATGGGATGAGAACCTTGTCTGGATAAAACAGACAAGGCCCTCAATTATGTTCTGGGCGCCTGTGGGCCCATGGAAAGATACTGACTGGAAGAAGTGCCTCGAAGAAAAATTTCCCGAACCCTCTGTTTTTATCCGGATTCCGGAGGAGCTGATGGAAATCTGGAAGGATTGCGGTCACAGCAGAATGGCAATCGAAGAGGCAAGGGGACACTGGGATTATCTTTATTCGGTTGAGGAGCTTGTCGAATTGAAAGGAAACCGCTTTCATAAAAAGAAAAACCTTCTTTCACAGTTCATGAAAACGTATAAATACGATTATATCCCTTTAGATCAGGATATGGTTGACACGGCTCTTTCCATGCAGGATGACTGGTGCGCGTGGCGGGATTGCGAAGCATCCGAAACCCTTTCTTCCGAAAACCGGGTTATAGAAAAGGTACTCAGGGCATCGCATAACCTTCCGGATTTGAAAGGCGGAGCCGTTATGGCGGACGGCAAAATAGCGGCATATACTGTTGCTGAAAAACTGTCGGATGATACAGTCCTGATTCATTTTGAGAAAGGAAACCAGGATCACAAGGGCGCATACCAGGCAATAAATCAGATGTTTCTTGAGCATAACAGGAATGGATTTATAATTGTCAACAGGGAGCAGGATCTCGATGACGAAGGCCTGAGAAAGGCGAAGCTTTCGTATAATCCGGTCGGTTTTCTGAAAAAATACAGAATCAAAATATAAGTGACGAGTGACGGGTGACGAGGTGAACATATTTTTTGCTCGTTACTATTTACCCGTCACTATTTACTCTTTACAAGCGAAGTCTCTGATACAAATGACGAGAGATAAGGTGTAATGGTCAATGAACGAAATACATATATCGAACATAACTGATGAACTTAATTTAAATATATCGCAGGTAAGGTCTGTTTCAGAGCTTCTTGAGGAGGGTTCAACAATACCTTTTATTGCCCGGTACAGGAAGGAGGTTACAGGAAGTCTTGACGAGGTTGTGATCACGGCAATAAGAGACAGGCTTACCCGGCTTGAAGAGCTGGACAGCCGCAGGGAAGCGGTTTTAAAATCACTGGAGCATAACGGCCATCTCACGGATGAGCTTCGTGAAAAGGTGATAGCTGCTTCCACTCTTGCTGTTCTTGAGGATATTTATCTGCCGTTCAAGCCAAAAAGGAGAACAAAGGCCACAATCGCAAAGGAAAAAGGCCTCGAACCCCTTGCCGTCGTCATTTTCGGGCAAGAGGGAGTCGATCCGTACGGGGCGGCGGCAGCTTTTGTTAATCCGGAAAAGGGTGTTGAAACAACTGAAGATGCTGTTTCAGGGGCAAGAGATATAATTGCGGAAATGGTAAGCGAAGACCAGAATGCGCGTGCTGCATTAAGAAATCTATTTACTGCCCGGGGAAAGTTCATATGCAGGGTAGCGACGGACAAGGAGCAGGAAGGATCAAAATACAGGGATTATTTTGACTGGGAGGAGCAGGCTGCGACCGCTCCTTCCCACAGGATTCTTGCAATGCGGAGAGGAGAGAAGGAAGATATTCTTAACCTGACCATTGCTCCTCCCGAGGATGAGGCCATAAAAATACTTGAAGAGTTATTTGTAAAGAGTGCCGGGGACGATTCGAAGCAGGTCCGGATTGCCGTGAATGACAGTTACAGCAGACTCCTTTCCCGTTCAATGGAAACTGAAGCAAGACTTTTAACAAAAGAGAGGGCTGATTCTGAAGCTATAAGGGTATTTGCCGAAAATCTCCGCAACCTGCTTCTGGCACCGCCCCTTGGAGCAAAGCGCATACTGGGGATTGATCCCGGTTTCAGAACAGGGTGCAAAGTAGTCTGTCTTGACAGGCAGGGAAAGCTCCTTCATCACGACACCATTTATCCTCATTTTTCTGATAAAGGTTCAAATGATGCGGCGTTAACCATGAAAGCGCTTTGCGACCGTTTCGAAATAGAGGCCATCGCGGTTGGAAACGGGACAGCAGGGCGGGAAACGGAGGCATTTGTCAAAAGCATTGATTTTACAAATAAAATTCCGGTTATAATGGTTAATGAGAGCGGAGCGTCAATTTATTCGGCTTCAGAAATCGCAAGGGAAGAATTTCCGAACCTTGATTTGACGGTCAGAGGATCTGTTTCAATAGGAAGAAGGCTAATGGATCCCCTTTCGGAGCTTGTTAAGATTGACCCGAAATCGGTCGGCGTAGGGCAGTATCAGCATGATGTCGACCAGACTGCCCTGAAGAAGTCCCTTGATGACGTTGTAATGAGCTGCGTGAATGGAGTTGGAGTTGATGTGAACAGAGCAAGCGTGCAGCTTCTCACCTATGTTTCCGGCCTTGGCCCCCAGCTTGCAAAGAACATCGTTGCGCACAGGGATGAAAACGGGCCTTTTGGTTCAAGGAAAGAGCTTAAAAAGATTCCACGTCTTGGGCCGAAGGCTTTTGAACAGTCGGCCGGTTTTTTAAGGATAAGGGATGCAAAAAATCCGCTTGAAGGGAGCGCGGTCCATCCTGAGAGCTATCACATTGTTGATAAAATGGCGGAAGATCTTTCATGCAACGTTGAAGACCTGATAAAAGATCCTGCAAAAAGAAGCAGAATCGACATTTCTATGTATGTCACCGAAAGCACTGGGATTCCGACTTTAAGGGATATAATGGAAGAACTCGCAAAACCCGGGCGCGATCCGAGGGAGGATTTTGAAGAGTTTGCTTTTGAAAGCGGAGTAGAAAAGATAGAGGACTTAAGAGCCGGAATGAAGCTGCCCGGCATTGTGACAAATGTTACGGCATTCGGAGCGTTTGTAGATGTGGGCGTCCACCAGGACGGACTTGTGCACGTGAGTGAGCTGTCGGACAGGTTTGTCAGGAATCCTGCCGAGATTGTCAGGGTGAATCAGAAGGTTACAGTGACGGTAATTGATGTTGATGTTGACAGAAAAAGAATTTCGCTTTCGATGAAAACAAATCCGGGCAGGAAAGCAAAACCTGAAAAGAGAGATGAGAAAAAACCTGTTCAGAAACCGGCAAAATTTGAAAGACCGAAAAATGTTCCGTTCAACAATCCGTTCGGGAATCTGTCCGGAGTGAAGATATGAGGAACTTTTTACTAAACTGTCAAAGGTGAATGAAATGGGAAAGCCGAGAGTAATCTTAAGAAAGTGCGATGAATACGATACGGATGTTATCGCGGGAATCATCAGGGAGTCCGTTTCCGATTTAAAGATTGAAATCTCAGGGAAAATTTTTATCAAGCCGAATGTTGTTTCCGCAAACAGGCAGTATATACATCATTCCTATACCAATCCTAATGTGGTTGAGGCTATGGTAAAATTCCTGAAAGAAAAAAAGCTCTCTGATATCACAGCCGGAGAGTCTGGCGGATACGGTGTTCCTTCAAGGCTTTTTTTCAAGGAATCAGGATATGCCGATCTTGCAAAAAAAGCCGGTTTTAAACTTGTAGATTTAAATCATTTGTAAAGGTTCCCCTGAAAAAAGGCGTTTATCATAAGGAGATCATGCTTTCCAGGTTTATAAAGGAAGCAGATTTCAAGATATGGATGCCGAAGCTCAAGTATCACATCTTTGCCTCGATAACCAACACGCTAAAATTAAATGTCGGGATACTTTACCATAAAGAGAGGATGCTCTATCATGATCACAGGATACACGACAAAATAGTTGATCTGCTTGAAGCCGGATATCCGGATCTTATCGTCTCCGATGCGATCGACATAACATACGGATTTGAATCTGCTCCATATCCTGTGCGGCTCGGCGCTCTTATCATATCCGATCATCCGCTTTCGACGGATGTCGCGGCCTCATATATAATGGGCTATGCACCGGAAAATGTCAGGCATCTGGCAATTGCCTCCGAAAGAGGCTACGGTTCCCTGAAGCTGGATGATATAATGATATCGGGAGATATCGGCATTGATGAGCTCCGCTCAAGACCAAAGGGAAAAACAAGACTTTTCCAGGTTCTTGATGAGCTTGATACTCCGATAAAATTTTTTGCCGGTTTTGCACCGGATACGGGACGGGTTTGCGACGGGGGCTGCGAAGGGGCTTTGAAGGGATGCCTCGGCACAGTGGAAAAACGAAGGCCAGGTTCGCTGAAGGGGGCGAAAAAAGGCGCTATTGTTACAGGTATTTACAAGGGAGACGTAATCATGCCGGATGCCCCTGTTTTACTTATCGGAACATGCACCAGGGTTGAAGGCCGCCTTGAAGCGAAAAAAGTATATCGTGTGAAGGGATGCCCGATGGGCGCCAAGGATCTGTTTATTAAGGTTCCGATGATTTTCGGAATGCCGAGTCCCATGCTGGATAAAAGAGATGCCGCGCTGTTTATAACCAACTCGGTTGTAAAAGGTTTAAATATATTGAAAAACAGAATTTTATCGGGTAGATGAGTCGGTTAAAGATTCAAGGTGCAAGGTGCAAGAAATTGGTTTCTGGTTTCTGGTTTGTAGTTTCTGGTTAAACCATAAACCAGAGACTATATTCGAAGTACGATGTACTAAGTACGAAATTTGATAATGGAGAATCGAGATGAAGATACTTGTTGGCTATGACGGATCTAATGTTGCGAAGGAAGCATTGATGGTTTCATTAAAACATGCCAGGGCTTTCGTCGGATCTGAAGTATATGTGGTTACATCAATGGCCGGAGGTCCTGAAGTACCCAGACAGGCATATGAAAAAGCTGAAGGAGAGTTAAGATATACACAACCTGTTTTTATTAAGGATAAGATCCCCTGTACTACAAGACTTCTTGTAAGAGGAATGACTCCCGGTGAAGATCTCGTGCAGTTTATCGAAGAAAACGGAATAGATGAAGTTATAATAGGCGTAAGAAGAAGGTCCAAGGTCGGTAAACTGCTTTTTGGGTCAACTGCTCAGAAAGTAATTCTGGATGCAAAATGTCCGGTGGTTACTGTGAAATAGAACAGTGAATAGTGAATGGTGAATAGTGAATAGAAGGGTTCAAGGGGTCAAGGATTCAAGGGTTCAAGGGGCAAAGACACAGATGCACAAAGTTATAAAGGACCAACTATTTTTTTCACTTGAACCCTGGAACCCTCGAATCCTCGACCCCTGTCTGATTAGCCCCTTTAGGGGCTTTCCCTAGGACAATGCCTCCTTCGAGGAGGCTTCATCAAACCACGTCCTACGGGCGTGGTAGGTGATTATTTTACATCTGAAAGAAATGCTGCCTTAAAGAATTCCCTGTTCATGCGGGCTATGTTGACAATTGAGATCTCTTTCGGGCATTCTGCCTCGCATTCCCTTTCATTAGTGCAATTTCCGAAGCCAAGTCCATCCATTGTCCGGACCATCTCCATGGCCCTCTTTGCGGCTTCAGGCTTTCCCTGGGGAAGAAGCGCGAGCTGGGAAATTTTTGCACTGGTAAAGAGCATCGCTGAAGCGTTAGGGCATGCTGCCACGCAGGCTCCGCATCCGATACATGCTGCGGCATCCATTGCTTTTTCAGCTATCTCCTGGGGGATCAGGATCGCATTCGCATCCGGCGCTCCGCCCGTATTTACCGAAATGTAGCCGCCTGCCTGTATTATCTTATCGAGGGAGCTCCGGTCTACGACAAGATCCTTTATTACTTTAAAGGCCCTTGAACGCCATGGTTCAACAACTATTGTATCACCGTCTGAAAAATGGCGCATGTGTAGCTGGCATAGAGTTGTTCCCTTTTCAGGCCCGTGGGGACGGCCGTTTACAACGGTCCCGCACATGCCGCATATTCCTTCACGGCAGTCATGATCGAATGCTATCGGTTCCATACCATCAAGCGTAAGCTGCTCGTTTATGACGTCAATCATCTCGAGAAAGGATATGTCTGAAGAAATGTCTTTTGCATGATATGTTTCAAGACTGCCTTTGGAATTTCGCCCTTTCTGGCGCCAAACCTTAAGCGTTAAATTAAGAGTCTTTGTCACTTGTAACTCCTTTGTGTTAATTTGACATTTTCAAAAACAAGCGGTTCTCTGTTCAGCAGCGGCTCCTTTTCGTAGCCAGTATATTCCCATGCCGAAACATGGCAAAAGTTTTCATCGTCGCGCATTGCTTCATTATCTTCGGTCTGATAGCCTTCGTTGAAATGGCCACCGCTTGACTCGTGACGGGCAAGGGCATCTATAACCATCAGCTCCCCGAATTCAAGAAAATCGGCAACGCGCCCGGCCCTTTCAAGGCTCTGGTTAAAATCACTGCCGGAACCCGGAACAAGAACATTTTTCCAGAATTCCCCTCTCAAATCCCTTATTAGTCCCCGTGCCTTTTCCAGCCCTGCATCATTCCGGGACATACCGCAGTATTCCCACAAAATATTTCCGAGTTGCCTGTGAAAATCATCAACTGTACGCTTCCCTTTTATGGAAAGAAGCCTTTTTACCTGGGAATCTATCTGTGCCAGAGACTCATTGAATGCGGGATGTTCGGTTGTTACCTTCTTCTTTGTGTTTCCGGCAAGATATCCGCCTATTGTGTAAGGTATTATGAAATATCCATCCGCAAGACCCTGCATGAGAGCACTTGCCCCTAAACGGTTTGCTCCGTGATCGGAAAAATTGGCTTCTCCGAGTACAAAGAGGCCGTCGATTGTGCTCATGAGATTGTAATCAACCCACAGACCGCCCATTGTATAGTGAACTGCCGGATAAATCATCATTGGAGTTTCATATGGATTATCCGCTGTTATTTTTTCATACATCTGGAAAAGGTTGCCGTATTTTTTTGCTATCACTTCTTTACCGTCTCTCTTTATTGCATCGGCAAAGTCTAAATAAACGGCAAGACCTGTTTCACCAACTCCTTTTCCGGTGTCGCACTGCTCCTTGGCATTGCGGGATGCGACATCTCTTGGGACCAGATTGCCGAAACTCGGGTATTTATTTTCAAGATAATAATCTCTTTCCGATTCGGGTACCTGGGAGGGAGAACGCTTGTCTCCCGGCTTTTTGGGAACCCAGACTCGTCCGTCATTTCTTAAACTTTCACTCATCAGAGTCAGCTTAGACTGGCAGGGGCCATGCACAGGGATGCAGGTAGGATGAATCTGGGTAAAGCAGGGGTTGGCAAAATAAGCCCCTTTTTTATAAGCCCTGTATGCAGCCGTGACATTGGAGACCATTGCATTGGTAGAGAGGAAAAAAACGTTGGCATAACCACCCGTGGCAAGGACTACGGCGTCGGCAGCATATTTTTCGATTTCGCCCGTCACCAGATTACGGACAACAATCCCCCTGGCCTGTCCATCGACAACGACCACGTCAAGCATCTCCCTGCGGGGGTACATGGTGACTTTTCCAGCGGCAATCTGTCTTGACAGGGCGCTGTATGCTCCAAGAAGAAGCTGCTGGCCTGTCTGGCCTCTCGCGTAAAAAGTCCTTGAAACCTGTGCGCCGCCGAAACTCCTGTTGGCAAGCTGTCCGCCGTATTCTCTGGCGAATGGAACTCCCTGGGCTACACACTGGTCGATAATATTGCCGCTCAGCTGGGCAAGCCTGTAAACATTTGCTTCCCTTGACCTGAAATCGCCGCCTTTTACAGTATCGTAAAAAAGGCGCCAGTCGCTGTCTCCGTCATTCTGATAGTTTTTTGAAGCATTGATGCCTCCCTGGGCGGCAATACTGTGGGCCCGCCTCGGGCTGTCCTGAATGCAGAATGTTTTTACATTGTATCCCAGTTCGGCAAGAGATGCCGATGCGGAGCCGCCTGCGAGACCTGTTCCAACTACAATTATCTCAAATTTTCTCTTATTGGCTGGGTTAATGAGTTTCAGCTCGAAACGGTGCCTGTCCCATTTTTCTGCAAGAGGACCTGCCGGTATTTTTGCATCAAGCCTCATGGTATTCCCTTTCTTAAGTAGTAAGCGAAATAAAAACCGGTATAAATCCAAAACCGATACCGATCAAAATGCTGAAAGCAATCCCGGCCTTCCGGATTAAAGGCATGTATTTCGGATGGTTTGCGCCAAGTGTCTGAAATGCGCTCCATAACCCGTGGCTTACGTGCAGCGCAACAACCATCATTGCAAAAACATAAATGATAATGTAAGCGGTTTTTGAAAATGCATCCGAAACTACCTGGAATATAGTGGTATCTGTTTTATCTATGAAATGAAAATTTATCAGATGGAGGATGACAAAGGCAATCAGTATTAAACCTGTGTATGGCATTGTTGAAGATCCGAGAGTTCTTCCCCCCGCACTTTTGTTTACAGCATATTTTTCCGGCCTTGCGGTAAAATTCTGATAAAAAAGTACAATGCCGGTCAGAACGTGAATTATACCAAACAAAAGAAGCCCTGTTTCTGCAACCGTAATAAGCGGTCCAAGCGAATGGAGGTGTTCGGCATATGAATTGAAAGCCTCTTTCCCGGCATAAAGAGTAAGATTTCCTGCAAGATGGGCTGTAAGAAAAGTGCAGAAAGAAAGGCCTGTTATTGCCATCAGCAGTTTCTTGCCGATGGAACTTGTTATGGTTGTTATCAGCCAGTTCATCCTAATATTATCCTCCGTTATTGTAAATAGTTTCCATCCGGAAATGGCCCTTTTGAGCGATCTCGGTGTCAATCTGCGGGATTTCTTGTGCGGCATACATCGCGTATGCCTCCGCGAAATTCCTTGATTTCCTTGAGCTTGCCCAAAATTGCCGATTTCCGGATTAGAACCGAAATAGCGAGCGAATCAAAAACAGACCCTATTCCCTACGGTCGAAGATTCCCCGCAGTTTTTTGTGGGGAGCTTCAAACTCACTTGTGTTCAAAATTAGTTTCCGGATGGACACTAATTAATATGAATTATTCTTTTGTCATATACAGAATTTCTGGAAAAGGTGAAATAATTATTTCTTAATATCCTTGCTGTCAATAAATTTGTTAAGCCACAATTCAAGCCTTTCACGGTATTTATATTAAGCTGCCAATTGTTTTACGAACTCTTTGGAATCAAAAGCAATATTTATTTATTCGTTTGTTTCAGGGCAACTTATTATGGGGAACTTATTATTGACATGGAATTCAATTGCCGATATAAAATAATTGTTTTAAAACTGGCAGTTACTATTTCTGTCGCAATATGATTTTTCGGAGTTGATTCTATGGCTTCCCAGCACCTCGATTTAATTCATATGATAAGTAATGCGGGACTGGTAGTTCAACTTGTTCTGCTTATTCTGGTTCTTTTTTCCATCGCATCATGGGCGATTATTTTAATTAAATACATGTATATAAAGAGAGCATTCAGACAATCGGAGCATTTTACCGATTATTTTTGGAAAAGCCGCGATTTTTCAGATGCTTATGGAAAAGCAAAGGAATTGGAAGGGAGTCCGATCGCGAGGATATTCCGGATAGGATACCTTGAACTGAAAAAGTTGAGCCAGTCGGGTGTACCTATAGCTTCTCAGGATTCGGATTCTGAAGAGTTCTCTATAGGCGCCAGATTTGCCGGAACAGATAATGTAAAACGTGCATTACGCCAGGCCATAAATACCGAGATATCCCGGCTAAGCCAGATGGTGCCCTTCCTTGCCACTACAGGAAACACAACCCCTTTTATCGGATTGTTTGGTACTGTGTGGGGGATTATGAATTCTTTTCACGGAATTGGGCTTAAGGGCTCAGCCACCCTTGCAGTTGTTGCGCCGGGAATATCAGAGGCGCTTGTAGCAACGGCCGCAGGTCTTGCCGCCGCAATTCCTGCGGTAATTGCATATAATTATTTTACACAGAAGATAAGGACCATAGAGACTGAGCTCTATAGTTTTTCCACCGATTTTCTGAATATAGTTGAACGGGACATTTTAAGGCCAAAGGGGAATAAGAAATGATGGCAGGCGGAGACAAGGACCGTCTCATGTCCGATATAAATGTTACACCCTTTGTAGATGTAATGCTGGTGCTGCTGATTATTTTCATGGCAACCGCACCCATGATGGTTCAGGGCGTAAACGTTGACCTTCCGGAGGCGACTGTAAAGCCCCTTGCTTCTGAAAAGGAGCATCTTTTAATTACCCTCGATAAAAGCGGGAAAGTATATATCAACAATTACAATGTTGCGCCTGAATCCTTAGGAAAGAAAATTGAAAAGATTCTTGAAGGCCATCCCAACCAGGAAGTATACTTGAGGGCCGACAAGAATGTTTCTTACGGCGCGGTTGTTAAAATAATGTCCGAAATCAAGGGCGCTGGTGTGGAAAAACTTGGCATGGTTACAGAGCCTGTTGAAAGCAAAACAGACGAGCTGAAAAAATAATAACATGAAAGAACGCTTTCAAGTTTCCGGGTATTTGGCTCGGGGAAACGGCATACCATCTAAAACACTGGTTTTAACCTTCGGGATTTCCTTTTTGTGTCATGCCGTGTTAATCGGGGCCATGTTCTTTTTGCCTGAATACAGAAAACCCGTGGGAAATCCTTTCCCATCCGCGATAAATGTGAGCCTTGTTTCATTTTCTGCAGGGCCGCCCGCAGGAGAAGGTCAGGTTGCCGGGGCTGCTGCTGCTCAAGCCGAAAGGGCCGGCCTGAGAAAGGAAATACCGGTAATAAAGGTTGCGAAAGCGGAAAAAATATCAAAACCTGCTGTAAAAGCGGAAAAAATCACAAAGGCTGTCTCTTTGAGTCCTGAAAAAATTCCGGCAAAGAAAGTTGATGCTTCAAGCTTAATAAATAACGCCATTAAAAACATAGAAAAAAAAGTAGATGAATCAAGGTCAACAACAGTAACCAGGGCGATAGACCAGTTAAGAAATCAGGTTGAAAGCTCCGGTAACATAAAAGCTGCGGGTGTTCCTGGAGGCGGCATAAAAACAAATGCACCGGCTGGTGTACCGGGCGGATTTGGAAGCGGAACCGGAACCGGTGGCGGGACAGGGGGGGCTGCCGGTGTAATCGATATTTATAAAGCTGAGATTTATTACAGGATACAGCAAAACTGGGCATATTCCGAGCAACTTGGGGGCAGCAATTCTGAACTGATGGCTGTCCTTGTAATAAAAATCATGCCGGGAGGGGAGATCAGCGACATCTGGTTTGAAAGAAAATCCGGGAACCGCTTTCTTGATGAATCGGCATACAGGGCGGTTCAAAAATCAAACCCTCTTCCCCAGATTCCTCAGGAATATAACAGGCCATATTACGAAGTTGGTCTTCGATTCGGAGCAGGTGGTCTTAAGCAGAAGTGAGCTGCCTTAACGTGTAGTATAAAAAGGATCTTTAAATGACAGTTTTTCGGTATGTTATTGTTCTTGTTACGGTTTATATCTCATTTGTTCTGCCAGCAAGCAGCCTCGCTGGATATGATTATATCGATATAAACAGCCCTTTTTTGAGGAAGATACCGATCGCGGTGCCTGTATTCGGAACAGATAACGCTAATGACACCGGCATGCAATTGTCAAAGAAAGCTTCCGACATGCTTTCCGGGATGCTCGATTTTACCGGATATTTCAAGATGCTGGACAGGGATAGTTTTATCGAAGATCCTGCGAAAACAAAATCGGGTGTTTCAAATATATATTTTCCTAACTGGACTGCCGTCGGTGCCGAACTCCTTGTTGCCGGAGATCTTCAGATAAAAGGCGGTGTTCTTGAAATCGAACTGAGGCTGTTTGATACGATTAAGGCCGGCCAGCTTATCGGCAAGAAGTACAGTGCCGGCGTGAATGACTTAAGGGATGTTATTAAGCGGTTTTCAGGCGAGATTATTTACTATCTTACCGGGAACAGGGGAATTTTTGACAGCCAAATAGCCTTTGTTTCAAGCGGATCCGGCAATAAGGAAATTTATATATGCGAATTTGACGGGTCCAATATCAGCCAGTTTACACGCAACAAGGCAATAACTCTTTTCCCCGCGTGGTCATCGGATGGCCGTTGGATTGCTTATACCTCCTATATAAAAGGGAAACCCGACCTTTATATCGTAAATGTCGGGGACAGGAGCATGTCTGTTATTGCAAACAAGGGAATAAATATAACGCCGGCCTGGGTGCCGGGGAAGTTTGAGCTTGCCGCAACCCTTTCATATTCCGGAGACCAGGATATTTATCTCCTGACAGGAACAGGAAAAGAGATAAAAAAGTTGACAAATGAGTGGGGAAGTGATGTATCTCCAACATGGTCTCCTGACGGAAAAAAGATGGCCTTTGTTTCCAGCAGGTCTGGAACCCCCCAAATCTATGTACAGGATATTGATACCGGGCGTGTTGAAAGAATTACTTTTTATGGCCGGTATAATACCCAGCCAAGCTGGTCACCTAAAGGCGATAAGATAGCATATTCAGGAATGAACGGTGGAAGGCATAATATTTACGCTATAGGTCTTGACGGAAAGGATCCGGTTCAATTGACCAGCAATGCCGGAGATAACGAATCGCCCTCATGGTCTCCGGATGGAAGCCTTATCGTATTCAGTTCAACGCGTGAAGGTCCATCCAGAATTTTTGTGATGACGGCATTCGGAACGGATCAAAGGCGTTTGCTCGCCATTTCCGGTGAGCAGACAAGCCCAAAGTGGTCATCCGGATTAAACAATAAACAACCATAATATTAAACCAAGGAGGTTTATGAAAATGAAGATGAAAATGAAGAAAAGTATTTGGATCGTTTTGGCGCTATTATTAGTAATTCCCGGGCTATTATTTACTGCTTCTTGTGGAAAGAAGACTCTTAAGGCTGATATCGAGACCATGAAGGATAAACCTAAAGAAGCACCCGCGCCTCCCCCGCCGGCTCCTGCTCCGGCTCCTGCTCCGGTTGTTCAAAAGGCTCCAGAGCCTGCGAGAACCTCTGCAGAAGAGATAAGGGCAAGGGAAAAAGCCGCTGCCATGCAGGCGCTGATGAACGAGGATGTGTACTTTGATTATGACAGTGCAGCTCTTGCTCCTGCGGCTCAGGAAGTTCTGAAAAAGAAAGCCGTCTCCCTTGGGAAATATTCCGATGTTTCAATAACGATCGAAGGTCATTGCGATGAGCGCGGAACCAATGAATATAACCTTGCACTTGGTGAGAGACGTGCTGAAAGCGCAAAGAATTTTCTCATCGATCTTGGTCTTGCGGCATCACGTTTCAGAACAATCAGTTATGGCGAAGAAAAACCCTTTGATACAGGGCATGATGAAGGAGCCTGGGCAAAGAACAGAAGGGCTCACTTTGTAGTGAAATAGTGTGCGCTGTTTTTGCAAAGGGCATCAGATGTTATGCAAAAATCTCGATATTTCAGGAGCAGACGGATAGTCCGCCTGCTCCTGAAATACATTTGTTGCAGTTTGTTATTATCAAGTTAACACCCACAATAATTCATCATAATAATATGAAAAATAAACTCTTTATTGTTCTGATATTAATATCGTTTTTCGGTTTCGGATGCGCTACGCGCAAAGATGTGGTAACCTTGGATAACCGCATCGGAGAAATGAGGTTGCGTACTGTTACTACCGAGAATGAAATCAGCCAACTCAAGGCTCGGGCTGAGGATATCAAAATACGGGCCGATGAGATAAGCAGGGCAGGGGATGAAAAGGAAAAAAGCTTAAGGGGACAAACTGCCGGGCAGCGTACTGAAATTGAGGCGCTAAAAGAAAATATCCGCGCCTTAAACGGGAGACTTGAGGAGATCGATCACCTGCTGAAGCAAAGGGTTAAAACCCTCGAGGAGTCCGACAGTAAAATTGACGGCAGGATTGTCCGTATTGAAGAGGAAGCCGGGACATACAGGGCATACAAAGATCGTATTGCGCGGCTTGAACAGTATCTGAGTCTTGAAGCAAAAGAGAAAGCCGGAACTCGTACTCCGGCAGTTGCTAAAAAAGATGATCAGAAAGAGATTGCCAAAGAGATTACCGAAGATGAATTATATACATCTGCTTTACAGATATATGATAAGGGGAATTATTCAACAGCCCGTGAAAAGTTTCAGGAGTTGATCGCAAAATACCCTGAATCTGATAAAGCGGATAATTGTCAGTTCTGGATCGGTGAAAGCTTCTATCAGGAAAAATGGTATGAAAAAGCCATTCTGGAATATCAGAAGGCAATAGAAAAGTACCCCAAAGGCAACAAGGTTCAGGCTGCATTGTTTAAACAGGGGCTGTCTTTTTATAATCTCGGGGATAAGCAAAATGCAACCCTCGTGTTAAACGAACTTATACAAAAATATCCAAAATCAAATGAAGCCATAGTTGCCGCAAAGAAGCTGAAAGGATTTAACTAGGCTTGTATTTAAGTCCTTAAAGAGCATAAGATGATAAAAATCATCGGCATAGACCCGGGCCTCTCTTCTACAGGCGTTGGAATAATAAGGGGTAGAGGGCTTAAAGTCCAGGAATACGCTTTTGGCAGCGTCAATACTTCAAAAAGTCATACCTTGCCTGAACGTCTCAATCACATATTCTCAAAACTAAACTCCCTCCTTTCAGATGAAAAACCCGATCTCATGGTTATAGAAGATGTGTTCTCCCTTGAGAAATATCCCAAGTCCGGAATAAATCTCGGTAAAGTAACCGGCGTTATTCTCCTTTCGGCTTGTCATGCTAATATTCCGGTGATTGAGGTTGCCGTGCGCGAGGTAAAGCATGTTTTGACGGGTAATGGAAATGCAAGCAAGGAACAGCTCGAGCTGACAGTACGGCGGTTTTTAAGCCTGGTGGACCGAATAAAGCCTTATCATGCTTCAGATGCAATTGCTCTGGCTCTTTTGGGTTTATTCAGGTATAAAAATGAAAGAATGCTCGGTAAGGGCGGTTCTGATTGAAAAAATAATAATGAACTACCCCGCAGCAGAGCTGCGAGGTATCTGGAATACAGAATACAGTAGTCAGAAGTCAGAATTTTTTTTGAAGATATTTTAATATCCCTTCTGGATTCTGAATTCTGGATTCTTACCCCGAAGCAGAGCTTCGAGGAATTCTTTTGATTAAAATGTTACAAAGGATTGATGGATTCGTAAAAAGTCCATCAACAGGCCGAGGGCGAGTAAGCCCCGGCCTGGGGTGAGGGTGGAACCGCTTGAATTTACTTCAAGCGGCGGGAGAGGGGAAGCCCTTTCCCGCCAAGTAAAAAGTCGTTTTATGACTTTTTACGAAGATATCAAGGATTGATGCACTCGCAAAAAGTCGAAATTCAGACGGCAAAGTAAAAAGCTCGTTATGCAAGGCACACAAATCTTGAGGAATGAAGCGTACTTGCTGGTACGCTGCAATGACGAACGATTAAGTGCAACACAGCAGAATGACTTTTTACGAAGCCGCCAAGGATCGGAGAAGAACTTAATGATAGGATATCTGGAGGGGAAGCTGTTAAAAAAAGAGAGCGAGCGAATACTTCTGCTTGCAAATCATATTGGATATGAAATCATGCTTCCGCACATAGTTATGGAGACATTGAGTACAAAATCGATTGGGGATGAAGTCTCCTTTTATGTGTATTTCCATCAGTCAGAAAGGCAGCCAAAACCTGTATTGATAGGTTTTAATCTTGAAATCGAAAAGGAATTCTTTCAGAATTTCATTTCCGTAGAAGATATTGGCCCTATGAAAGCTGTAAAGGCCCTGAATATTCCTGTCCGCGACATTGCCATTGCAATCGAGTCGAAGGATGTCGCCAGTCTGATGCAGCTGAAAGGTATCGGAAGCAGGACGGCGCATAAAATCATAGCCACGCTTGAGGGCAAGATGGATAAATTCGCCCTTATCAGGAAAACCGAGCATAAACAAGTGCCTGCAATTAAAGACCTGGTGCAGCAGGTGATTGAAGTGCTTGTAACCCAGCTCGGTTACAAACCGTTCGATGCCAGGAAACTGGTTGCTGAAGCAATGGACCGAAACAGCGCTATTTCAACACCCGAAGAGCTGTTTGAAGAAGTCTATCGTGGAGAGAATGCCTTATGACCGATGATATCCTGACATATACCTCAGGGAAAAATGAAATACTTTCAGGTTCGTGCATGCCCATTGACGAGGAGTCTGAAATACTCTCTTTGCGCCCGGAATCCATATCCGATTATATTGGCCAGAGCGAGGTGGTTGAAACTCTTAAAATAGCAATTGAAGCTGCAAAGTTACGCAGCGAGCCAATAGATCATGTACTTTTTCACGGGCCCCCGGGCCTAGGCAAAACCACTCTTGCACATATTATTGCCAACGAAACCGGCGCCAGTCTGACTGTTACTTCCGGACCGGCGCTGGAAAAAGGAGGAGATCTTATCGGAATCCTCACTCACCTGGAGGAAGGGGATATCCTGTTTATAGATGAGATTCACCGGACTCCCAAGGTGGTTGAAGAGTTTCTTTATCCTGCTATGGAGGATTTTGCCATTGATTTCGTGTTTGACAAGGGCGTTAATGCCAGAAGCCACAGGTACCGTCTTAAGCGATTTGTCCTTATCGGAGCCACTACGAGGGTTGGACTGCTGTCCGCACCCCTAAGAGACCGTTTTGGTATTTTCAGGACCCTTGATTTTTACAGTGAACCGGAGCTGGTTGAAATTGCAAGAAGGTCTGCCCAGTTGCTGAAAATCGAAGTCGGAGAAGATGGTGCTGCCGAGCTGTCAGAGCGTTCGCGGGGGACTCCAAGAATCGTTAACAGGCTTTTAAAGCGCGTGAGAGATTATGCACAGGTAAGGGGAGACGGTGTAATAAATAAAAAGACGGTACAGGAAGCTCTTGCTCTTGAAGGGGTTGACAATAAAGGTCTTACAAATCTTGACCGCCGGTATATCAAAACAATAATAGATTTTTATAAGGGGGGGCCTGTTGGCATAGAGGCTATCGCAGCAACGCTCCAGGAGGAATCAGATACCCTTGTGGATGTTGTGGAACCATTTCTCCTGAAAATAGGCTTTATTGTAAGAACCTCTTCAGGCAGAAAGGCCTCTGAAGAAGCATACCGGCATCTTGGATATCATGTCAGAGATGGAAAACGATAGCCGTCAATAATAAACGGTCTCAAAGTTGATGAACTCATAAAAACTCTATTTTCTCACAAAGTCACAAAGAGCGCCAAGAAAATATCATTTAATATTAATAGGTTAACTTTGTGATCTTTGCGGCTTTATATGAGAAGACAGAAGTCGGAATACAGAATAAAAACAATGCCATGGTTATTCTGGCTCCTGTATTCTCATGCTTCGTTGTGTCCGCCCCGAACATGAAGGTTAGTGTGAGATCTTGGTTTTTTACGAATGTATCAAAGTTGGTTTAAAACAGCTTTTTTAAGTTGAAGGAAGGCCAGTGGGATATTTTTCGGGAAAACTTGAGAAGGCAGTAAACTTTGCGGCATCCCTGCTGAAATCAAAAAGAAAATACCATACGCTTATACTGCTGGGAGATGATGGAAAGATTAAGCATATAAGAATATTAAGAGGGATGATAATTACTCTGTTATTGGTCCAGATTGTGGTACTGTGTTCAGGCGCTTATTTCTTTTCTTCAGGCATGAGGTTTGTGGAAGATAAGAGGGTCATGGAGAATGCGCTGATTATTTCACAAAAGAATTATCTGAAGATAAGGGATGAAAAAGATATGCTGATGGCGCGTCTGGTTCTTGCAGAATCTCTGGTCAATAAGGAGACAGGCAGTGCCCGGGTCTTAAAACCGGAAGAGACATCAGCAAATGCTTCTGTTACTCAAATACCCAGGACTCCGGTAAATAGTGGCAGGGTTTCAATTGATAATATTAATGTTTTTCATGAACCAAATGCAAACAGGCTGAAAATAGAGTTTGACATAAAAAGCAACCGCAATTCAAGGCAGGTATCGGGATATTCTTTTGTTGTATTGAAGGAAAATGACATTGATGAGGCAGGATGGCTGCCTGTCCCGTTTGTTTCCCTTGTTTCAAAAAGACCAACAGCAATTAATAAAGGACGATATTTTTCCACTTCAAAATTTACTACAGTAAAATTGACAACAAATATCAGATCTGTTCCGCTACGATTCAAACTGGCCACTGTTTTTGTATATTCCGTTTCTGGCGAATTGCTTTTGGAAAAAGACTTTCCTGTTTTTCTTCGTTTTATAAAGGAGATATAATGGTTAGCAAGAAGTCAGACATATCAATTATTGACGCAGGACTGAAAATAAAAGGAGTTTTTTCTTATAAGGGGAGGCTCATTGTAAATGGCATGGTTGAAGGGTCTATAACCGGAGAAAATCTTGTAATCGCTGAAGGCGGTGTTGTTATTGCAAGTGTTAATGTACATTCCGTGTCTGTTGGGGGAAAATTTGAAGGTGAATTAACCGCTTTAAATGAGGTCGTAATACTGCCGACAGGAATTTGTTCAGGAAAGTTTTTATGTAAAAGCCTTGTTGTTGAGGCAGGGGGACTGATAAACGGTGACGTTAAATGTGCCAGACGGGATACAGGCGCCTGTTGATGGACTCGTAAAAAATCAATTTTTCACGTTTTTCTTTGTGTCCTCCGTGATCTTTGTGTGAGAACGACTTTTTACGAAGCCGTCAATATTCAGCCTGCTTTAATAGCTTGAAAATAATTTGAAAAATCGGCCCCAACATTTTTAAAATTTTCAAATGTCATATCGGAAAAGGAAAAATCGAGGCTTTTTTTTAATATATCAAACAGTTCAAGATAATTTAGAAGAATTCTTTCTTTCCAGTCAAGGCCAATCAAAGAGGCGTATTCTATGATTTCTTCCTTGTTGCCTTCTATTTCAAGAAAATCTCCATAAGGTGTTTTATCTATACAAAAATATGTGCTTCCCAATACAAGTGTTTCACGCCATTTTTCATATATTTGTTCTTTGATAAAACCCAGAGATTCTAATATTCTGACAGCAGTAGCGAAATCGCTGACTTCAACTTCCAGTTCTCTTAATATCTTAAAACGGCTGTCTTTATCAGGGGGCGGGGATTTGAAGGTAAGAGTCGTTTTTGAGTCTTTGCGAAGCCTGAGCAATGATTTGTTTTTAAAAAGATTTTTATCTTTATCTTCGAATATGATGTTGGTTTCAAAAATATTGCCGCCGGAAAGAGCTCCAAGGGATAAGATCTTTTCGCGCAGTCTGACAGGATCGGTGATAAAAAATTTTACTTCGGTTTCAATATGTTCCATCTTGTCTGTTATTACCTAGTTTCCATCCGGAAATGGCCCTTTTGTGCGATCTGGGCGTCAATCTGCGGGATTTCTTGTGCGACATACATCACGTATGTCTCCGCGCAATCCCTTGATTTCCTTGAGCTTGCCCAAAATTGCCTATTTCCGAATTGGAAACTTGCATGTGTCCAAATTTTGTTTCCGGATGGACACTACCTATTATATTATTATATTGTTTTCAGGGTTAATTCTATGATAGCAATAACAGAACAGGAAATACAACAGGATATTTTTGTTAATAAACCTTGAAAAAATATTAATTTCTCTTGACACAGGCGTCTATTTTATTTAAAAAACTCTGATTCATAAAATACAGGAGTTGCAGCTGTGAAAAAATATACAATTAGTGCAAAAAAAATTGATATAAAAGAAAAATGGGTAATTGTCGATGCAAATGGAGCCGTCCTTGGAAGGCTTGCATCCGATGTGGCTTCCCGGCTGAGGGGTAAAAATAATCCTTTGTTTACACCTCATGTAGATACAGGGGAAAGCGTTATTGTAATTAATGCGGATAAGATTTCCCTTACCGGCAATAAGCTTGAGCAGAAACGCTATTACAGGCACAGTGGCTATACAGGCGGACTGAAAGAGATTACCGCCAAAAAACTTCTTGAGACAAAACCGGAAGATGTTATCCGGTTTGCTGTCAAGGGGATGTTGCCAAAGAATAAGCTTGGGACAAAGCTGTATAAAAAGCTGAAAGTTTATGCCGGTGGAAAGCATCCTCATGAAGCCCAGAACCCCGAGGCCATAAAGATTTAATATTATAATTTTGATAAATTCATGATTACCGAGGAATTAAATGGATAAACAGAACTTGTTTTACGCTACTGGAAGACGGAAAAGCGCTATTGCCAGAGCCTGGCTAAAACCGGGAACCGGTCAAGTTGTCATTAATGAACAGCCTGTAGAAAAATACTTCAAGGTCGAATCCTCAAGAGTTGATTTAATAAAGCCCTTTGCAATTACCAATACGCTCGGCACATTTGATGTTAAAGTCCGCGTAATTGGCGGAGGAATTACCGGGCAGGCAGGTGCTGTAAGGCTTGGAATTACAAGAGCACTTCTTTTAGCTAATCCTGACTTTAGACAAGTCCTGAAAAAAGCCGGTTTTGTAAGACGCGACCCGAGATCCAAGGAAAGAAAGAAATACGGTCAGCGGGGCGCAAGAGCAAGATACCAGTTCTCAAAGCGATAAAATTAATTATTTACACATATATAATAAAAGGGAAAAGCTTTTTGCTTTTCCCTTTTATTATATATGTTCAGCCGGTTTCTGATCCCTGATTTTCATATGCCTGCCTTGCCTCCTGGTGCAGAAGATTTTCGCTATTGATATTTCTGGGGGAAAAGTGGAAAATTATAAATTGTTTTGCCTTTGCTTTAGCCGCAATATACCCGGCCTGCCTCGCTGTAAGGTGAAATTTTTTTTCAGCAAGGGCTCTGTCCTTATCAAGAAAGCTCGCCTCAATATAAAGGTGATCTGATTCATTGGCAAATTCAATGATTTTATCCAGATTTGATTTGCTGCAGGCAGCATCCACAATGTAGGTAATTTTCTGTCCTGGTGTAATAATTGCGATTTTATCAGCAAGTTCTCCGAGAATGAATTTATCAGTAAATGTTTTACCGCTTCCCGAACGTACCTCAAATTCCGAATCAGGATCTTGCCGGTTGAACAGTGCCTCCTTAAATTTTCTCAACCACGGGCCGATTTCAAGCCCTAAAGATGCTATATTATCCTTTAATATATTAACATGAAAACGTTCTTTCATCGAAAAACCCAGGCAGGGTATTCCGTGGTCAAGAATTATGGCTGAAACTGTGAGGCCGGATTCTTCGTGCAGTAAGCCGTTGAAAGGAATTGTTATTGTTTCAGGGTCGGGAAAAAACCTGTTAGTGCATCTGTATGTCCTTGTTACAAGTTCGTTTGTATTTGTTTCTGTTGCATAAAGGACCAGATGCTGGCTGTAATTTTCAACAAGATTCCACGAATATCCTGCAAGCTTGCCTTCGATATTTTTTAAAAACCCTTCCGGCCCGTACAGGTAAAGATTCTTGTTGCGCCCGAGAAAAAGTCGAAGCAACCTGTCAAAACCGGAAAAATGGTCCATGTGAGTATGTGAAATAAAAACATGACTTATTTTCAGGATGTCCCTTGGAGAAAGGGAATAGATATCACCAAGATCGAATAAGACCGCTCTTTTTTCAAAGAGGAAGGGTATAAATAAGCCCGGGTCATCGAAAGGGCCGTTTACTGTCCTTGGATGGAAGAATGGGCGCATTATGCCGGCAAAAATTTCATAACCTGTCTGTTGATACAAACGTATATGTCTTCATCAGATCCGAAAATCTCAATAATATCTTTATGTTTTATCAGTTGTTCAATCACAAATGCAGTAACATACAAAGATACAACATTGGGTTGAGATACGAGATTCCTGAAAGGAGCTATGGTATAATCGATATCAAAATCTTCGGAGCGGCTTAATTTTTCAAGGCATTTTCGAATCTGTTCTTCCGTACCGTTCTTGTTGGTTGTTTCGATGAGACTGTTTTCGATGAGTTTCATCGCTATGGAGTTTGAAAGAGGTTCCAGACAATCTTTTATGCCGTGTATTGCCTGTCTTCGTGCATATTCTTTTGATGATTCTATTTTTGACAAAATACTTGCTTCTCTGGTACTTGGCCGAAAGACCTTAGCCATTATATTCCGCCTTTTTTATTTGTATTGGGTTTAACATATCATTGTTGTTAATAAATTCAAATAAACTTAAAATTGAGATCAGGATTTATTTCATTGAATATTATGAACATTTAAAAAGCCATATTGTAAGCGGCAAAGAAGAAAGCTCATTATGCAAGGCGCGCGAATCTTGAGGAATGAAGCGTACAGAGAAGTACGCTGCAATAACGAAAGATGAAGCGCAACACAGCAGAATGACTTTTTACAAAGCCGCTTAGTATAATAATTACTGACTAATTGAATTGCAAGGAAAATCTAAACATCTTCAATAATGATCTGAATGGTCTTATTGCCGTTCCAGCGGTTCCATCTTAATCGAAAGACCATTGTTTCAAAGAAATTTTTTTCTGATAAATACGGGTCGATATTAAAGTGTATGGCATTGAGAATCTTTTCTTCCTTACAAATTGTCTGGCTTAATGCCATTTTCCTGTGATTTCCTCCCACAAATTCAGAAGATAAAACCTTGATATTACGCGCAAGAAAAAGAGGTTCAGGATTGCCTGTCCCGAAAGGTTTTAAGGATTCAAGCTCATCGGTGAATTCGACATTTATATCATCAAATCTAATCTCGCAATCGATGTCCGTTAAAGGCAATGAATCTTCCATCCTTGCCTTTGCTGTTACTGTTTTTTCGAATTTCTCCCGGAATAATTCAATGTTTTGAATCTTTATCTTAATGCCGGCTGCCATGGAATGACCGCCAAAGGTATCAAGCAGATCAGAACATGCCATGAGTCCTTCATATAGATTAAATCCGGGAACACTTCTGGCAGAGCCTTTAGCAAAACCATCTTTTTGTGCGAAAAGGACAACCGGCCGGTTGAATTTTTCAACCATCCTGGAAGCAACGATACCAAGAATTCCTTCATGCCAGCTATGGTGGGACAGGACAATAGACCGATTTTGAAGGATCTCAGGGTTATTGTTTATATGTTCCATAATGTATTCATAAATCTTTTTTTCTATATTTTGCCTGCTTGTATTCATCAGGTTCATTCGCCGGGCAATACGGCCTGCAGTATCAGAGTCCTCAGTTAACAAGAGTTCAACAGCATCCTTCGCATGATCTACCCTTCCAAGTGCATTTATCCTGGGAGCAAGCCTGAAGGCAATGTCTTCTGAATCTATCGGGTACTTGTTCGAGCCGCCCGCCTTTATTAAAGCGCTGATTCCGATTCTGTTGCCCGAATTTATAAGGTCAAGGCCTGTTTTTGCAAAAATTCTGTTTTCCCCGACAAGAGGCACCATGTCGGCCACTGTTCCAAGGGCAATCAGGTCGCAAAGATTTTTAAGGTTAGGCTCCGGATGGCTATCCCAGAAATTCATGTCCCGGAGATGTTTCCTCAGAGACATAATGAGATAAAAAGCAACGCCTACTCCGGCGAGGTGCTCAAGACCCGAATTGCAGTCAGCTCTCTTGGGGCTTACTAATGCTATTGCTTCGGGAAGTTTTTCAGGGACTATATGATGGTCTGTTATTACGATATCTATACCGGCATTGCTGGCTGCTTTCACAGCGTCATGGCTGCTTGAGCCGCAATCAACGGTTATAATCAGGTTTATTTTGTCCGGTATGGCGATTTCAAAAATATGGTTTTCCTGGAGGCCGTATCCTTCCTTTGTTCTGTGGGGAATGTAATATGAGACATCCGCGCCGGTATGCCTGAAAAATTCCATAAGAATAGCGGTTGATGTTACCCCGTCCACATCGTAATCGCCGAAAATGAGTATTTTTTCATGGTTTATGATAGCATTATAAATTCTTTTTACAGCTATCTCCATGTCTTTTATTGAAAAAGGGTGCCTGATGTTGTCGAGTGAAATATTAAGAAAATCGTAGATATCTTTTGTGGAAACAAGGCCGCGGTTAAACAGTATTGATGCAAAAAAAATGCTGCAATTTATTGTTTTACAAATGTTTTCAACAATCTTTGAATCAGGTTTGGGAATGTGCCAATTTCTTTTCATTAAAAAACATATACTCTATTATTTAAACTCGGACAATATGAAATATTAAAATATTAGGATCATCTCCAAAAGAGTTGGTGATCCAGGATTCAAGGGGTCAAGGGTTCGAGGATTCAAGTGACCGGAAAAGCCAGCGTATTCACCGTAGCTTGCTGCGGGGTTAGCGAGCGCTGTTTCGGTTCAACATAAATGGTCAACTTAATCAGGGCTTTTTTTATTGATAATGTTAACAATATGATGATACCATCCTTATAAATATGACGGCTTCGTAAAAAGTCACTCTGCTGTGTTTCGCATCATCTTTCGTCATTGCGGCGTACTTATATGTACGCCGCATTCCTCAAGATTCGCGCGCCTTGCATATTGAGCTTTTTACATTACCGTCTGAATTCGTACTTTTTACGAAGCCGTCAAGGATGATATTTGGAAATAACAAAAAAGTATTATATTGTTGACCGAAAGAATATTTCATATTTGAAGTTTATTTTTGAAGCTTGCGAAGGAATTGCAATTATTACTACAATAGATCCGGGCAGTGGAATTATACTGTTTCGCATTCCCCCGGGATGTGAAAATGATGTTGAAATGGTAATACAGGGCCTGAAAAAAGAAATTATGATCGAAGAGTATCTGCCTGATATTTAAGAAGGAATAAAAGAAGGAAATGAACACGAAGTACCTTTATATTAATACTTTCGGATGCCAGATGAATGTTTATGATTCCGAACAGATTGCAAGGGTGTTAACACCCTTGGGATATAAGATAACCCCGTCTCCCGGTGCGGCAGATCTTATTATTGTAAATACCTGCGCAATAAGAGGAAAGGCGGAACAGAAAGCTTTCAGTTTCCTTGGACGCCTTGCCGGTTTGAAGAGGAAAAAACCGGATCTTATTATTGGTGTCGGAGGATGTGTCGCCCAGCAGGAAGGCCGGAAGATTCTTGAGAAGATCCGTTATATAGATCTTGTTTTTGGCACTCACGCGCTTAACAGGCTGCCCGATCATGTCATGGAGATAGCAACCAGAAGATGCCGGATTGCAGACATTGAAATGGCACCGGAAATCATCGAGTTTCCGCCCGGTGCTCCGATTGTCAATGGGAATATAACAAGATTTGTGACAATAATGCGGGGGTGTGACAATTATTGCACTTATTGCGTGGTTCCTTTTGTAAGGGGCCGGGAGATAAGCAGGGAACCTGAAAATATCATAAATGAAATCAGGGAGCTTGTTAAAACCGGTGTGCAGGAAGTTACGCTGCTGGGGCAGAATGTAAACAGTTATGGCAAAAAAGAAGGGCTTTGCTCTTTTTCCGCCCTGCTGAAACTTGTAAACAAAATAGAAGGCCTTTTCAGAATCCGGTTTACGACTTCTTATCCGAAAGATCTCTCCGATGAACTCATATTCGCCTTCAGGGATTTTGAAAAACTCTGCAGCCATATTCACTTGCCGGTCCAGTCCGGCTCAAACAGCGTCTTAAAGAGGATGAACAGGAAATATTCTAAAGAGCTTTACCTTGATAAAATAGACAAGCTGAGAAAAATATTGCCTGATATTGCAATAACATCCGATGTTATCGTCGGTTTTCCGGGAGAAACTGACAATGATTTTGCAGAGACACTTGATCTGGTCAGGAAAGTGGAGTTTGACAGCCTCTTCACGTTTGAGTATTCGGATCGTACAAATGCTCCGGCTGCACACTTTTCCGGCAAGATTCCGGACAAGGAGAAAAATGAAAGGCTTCGTATACTGCTGGAATTACAAGAATATTATAATGCAAAGAAAAACCTGGCTCTTGTCGGAACAACCGAGTTGATACTTGTTGACGGATTCAGTAAAAAGCAGAGCCCTGTTAACGGGCAAAACGGATTTTCGGGTGTACAGTGGACAGGACGGACATCAACAAATAAAATCGTAAATTTTGTTGATGCAAATACTCTTTCAGGTGATGATAATCTGATGGGTAATATAATCGATGTTATGATTGAAAAAGCATTTTCGCATTCTCTCTGGGGCAGACCGGTTAATGTGAAACCAATGCCTTTAAGGGTGAAAGGAGAGGAGAGTTATGCTGCTTAAGGTAAGCATAGCAGGTATGACCATGGACCCGGCATCAAATACGCCGATAATAATATTGAAGTCAGCAGAGGGAGATCAGGCTGTTCCAATATGGATCGGGTTACTTGAGGCTACATCAATAGCTTCAGTGCTTCAGAAGATCAAGTTTGAACGTCCGATGACGCACGATCTTTTTAAGAATTTTGCCGAGCTTATGAATATTAAGGTTTCAAGGGTAGAAATTTGCGATTTGATAGGAAGCACATATTTCGCTAAAATATATTTTGCTTCCGATGGGGGGGATTTTGATATGGATTCCCGCCCAAGCGATGCAATTGCAATCGCTCTGCGCTTCGATGCCCCGATTTATCTGGATGATAAGGTCATTGAAAAATCGAAAGGGATGGAAGAAAAACCTGTGGTTGTGGATACGAGCGAGGAAGGTAAAAAGTGGGCCGAGTATCTTGAAAAACTGTCTCCAGAAGATTTCGGCAAATCCAAAGTCTGACGGCTTCGTAAAAAGTCATTCTGCTGTGTTGCGCTTCATCTTTCGTCATTGCAGCGTACTATTATGTACGCTTCATTCCTCAAGATTCGCGCGCCTTGCATAATGAGCTTTTTACTTTGCCGTAGGGATTTTTGCTTATTATGATTTATTCAAAGTATGTCGGCTTTGTATAAAATATAAGGAGAATAAAAGTGATAGATCTTCATACTCATTCATTATTCAGCGACGGGGTATTGGTTCCCTCTGAACTTGCAAGGCGGGCCGAATTTGCAGGTCTTACAGGAATAGGAATAACTGACCACGGGGATTCTTCCAATATAGATTTTATTGTCCCAAGGATTGTGGCTGTCGCATGTGATTTGAACAGATTCATGACCATAAAGGTTATACCCGGGATTGAACTTACCCACGTACCCCCATTACTGATAGCAGAATGTGCGAGGAGAGCCAGGAACCTTGGAGCAAGAATAATCATCGTTCACGGGGAAACAATAGTTGAGCCTGTTGCTCCGGGTACAAACAGGGCTGCTCTTGAGGCAGACATAAATATTCTTGCACATCCCGGCCTTATATCCATAGAGGAGGTCCTCAAGGCAAAAGAGAAGGGAATCCTTCTCGAGATTTCAGCGCGCAAAGGGCACAGTCTGACCAACGGGTATGTGGCTAAACTGGCAGCAGAAGCAGGCGCAAAACTTGTCATAAATACGGACACCCATGACCCTTCAGACCTTATAAACCGGGATCAGGCATTAAAAATTGTCCTCGGCGCAGGTCTGACCGAAGAAGATTTCAACATGATGCAGCAAAACGCGTCGGCTTTTATATAATGACTTCCAAAAAGCTCATTAAGTGAGCATATTCAGACTTCCAACAAGTTCGTCGAGGTTGCCGTTCGCGGCATAAAATTGCTTTTTACGAAGCCGTCAAATCATGAATTTTCCGTTTTCATAGATTACGACTTTTCCTCCTGCAGCAAGACGGGCGGTGACTCTTTTTTTCTCGGTATTGACAAGATCCCAGTGGAGCGCCGAGTCATTGAATCCCAGATCTTTCTTCATTTCCTTCGTAAGCTTTTTGGGGTCTCCCGAGAATGTGTCCGAATATGATGAGCCGACGGCTATATGGCAGTTGCCGAAGCTGCCGCCGTAGTTTTCATCAAAAAGGGTGTTTGCCATAAACCTGTTTATTTTCGAAAATCTCCTGTCGGTCAGGGAAAATTCTCCTATCCTGTTTGCGCCCTTATCCATTGCCAGTTGTTTTCTCACGAATTCTTCCCCTGTTTGCGCCTCAATTTTTACCGCCGAGCCTTTCTTAAACTCCAGCCTGACGTTTTCAACGTAATTGCCGCTCCTGTATGACGGCTGGTCTGCAAAGTATTTTCCACTTGTTCCCCTCCAGTCCGGGGAAAGGAATAACTCGAAACTTGGAATATTGTGGCCCGATATGCCGATCCATTTTCTCTGTGCGCCGGGTGTGATTACAAGATCAATATTTTCCGATTCGATATGGAACGATTTGACGTTCATGCCGTTAAGCCATTTCTTTATCCGGGCTGCGTCATTGTAAACTCTTTTCCATTCCTCGACAGGGGATTTTTTATTCAGAAAACATGCCGCAGCGATTTCGTTTGTGTATTCTTTCATGGGTAACCCCGCATGTTTCGCCAGTTCTGCGGTCGGAAGCATGCAGAGTGTCCAGCCGAAAACGCCTTCTTCCTCCCTTTTGTCGATTGTATCCTTTAAATGTTTCCTTGCTACTGCGGCCTTCCCGATTTTTCCTGGATCTACGCCGCTTAGATGAGTTATCGATTCAGGAGCATGGAGAAAGATGCTGCCGTTTAAGTTTTTATAAAGCTCTTCTTCGCCTGGAGGCGTGAAAACAAGCTGCCTGCTGTTTGAAATATCGTAAAAGCTGCGCTCCATGACCGGGGTGGAGTTCATTCTCAAAACCGGGTTTATGCCAATCTTTAAGAGTTTTTCGTTTAAGATTTCAGCCAGCCTGATTGCAGCAAGGTTGTATCTGATTAAAACCGCATCATTTTTTTTGAATTTGCCTGTCCGGGCTGTCTTAAGCCCCCAGAGAAGTACATCTGCATATTTGTAAAGTTGTTTTTCAGTCAGCATAAATTATCCTCTCTGACGGCCTTGTAAAAAGTCATTCTGCTGTGTTGCGCTTCATCTTTCATCATTGCAGCGTACCAATAACTACGCTTCATTCCTCAAGATTCGCGCGCCTTGCATAATGAGCTTTTTACTTTGCCGTCTGGGTTATGCATTATTAAAAGTCAATCATCCTTGAGAAAAAGCGAATGATACTCAGGTTCACTCAAATGATTTTTCAGGATTCTTGTTATCATGAAAAATATCCCGGAAAGCTCTTCATCGGTAAGCCTTCCGATTAATTGTCCGGAAAGCTTGTCGTCTGAAAATTTTTGCAGATAATAGCGTACGGTGTTTTCGTCAGTTTCCCTGTCGAGACCAAAACCGACAAGTCCGGTGTATGTTTCAATAAAGTTATGAGAGTGTTTTGCCATTATTCTTTAAGGCCCTTTCCCTGTATAGTTAGAATAAAGGGGTCAAGGATTCGAGGGTTCAAGGGTTCAGGTGTTTGTTTTATTAATAATTTTATCAGATAGTTAAGTATCATCTTAACCTCCACGATATCTCTCTCTAAAGTTATTGCAGGCTTTTCTTTCACTTGAATCCTCGAATCCTTGACCCCTTGAATCCTTATAGGATCACCAACTCTTTTGGAGATGATCCGAAATAATTATTAAGTTGACTTTATATCCGCCTTATTGTGTATTCCGGCTGGTTTATATAAAGAAAATGAAGAACGGTCAACATAAGTTTATCTTGAAATTCCGGGAGATAATATCGCTTTGGTTTTTGATTATTTCACTTTGTCAGATAATGTTTCAATCCGTTATGGACTATTGGATTGCGGGGCGGAAAGAAAAAACGGCTCAGTTATCCTGCTTGGCGGCAGAAAAGAGTTCATGGAGAAATATGCAGAGACAACAGAGGAGTTGAAGCAAAGGCAATTTGATGTTTACAGTATGGACTGGAGAGGGCAGGGCCTTTCAGCGCGTCTTCTTACAAACAGGCAGAAGGGCCATATCAACAGCTATAGTGAATATCTTGAGGATTTGAATTATTTCGTAAACAATATCGTAAGGCCCGTCGCCGTTTCGCCTTTAATATTTCTTGCCCATTCGATGGGCGGACACGTAGCGCTTCGTTTTCTGCATGATTTCCCGGAAGCAGCCGACAAAGTTGTCCTGACATCCCCCATGATAGATATTAATATCCCCTCATTTCCAAGATGGCTTGTGAGATTTATTTCTTTTTGTGCGTCAGGGGCTGGTTTCGGGCATTCTTATTCGGTTGGCTCACAAGGCTATTCCGCCCCAAATATAAAGTTTGAAGGAAACACTCTTACATCGGATCCGGTGCGTTTTATGGATGAGCACAGGGCAATTGAATCGAATCCGGACCTTGCTTTGGGCGGCGTGACTTATGGCTGGCTTGCAGCGACATTTAAATCGATAGACATTTTATCGAGTGCAGAATACGCCGGGAAAATAAAGACGCCGGTATTGATTATCAGCGCCGGTAAGGACAGAATAGTATCTGAATCGGCCCAGAGAGCCATATGTTCCGTAATGGAAAAAAGTAGCTTTGTATGCATTCCTGATTCATACCACGAAATACTCAAGGAAAGGGATAAAGTAAGAAATATTTTCTGGAGAGAATTTGACGGGTTCATAAGCGGTTAAAAGTTCCCTGTAACCCTTCAAATGCTTTTCGTCAAATAACTGCAAAGCCACCCCGGCTTGTCTGTCATTATGACATCTGCACCAGCCTCTATAGCCTTTTTTACTTGTTCCGGAGTGTTGCATGTGTATGTTAAAACACGATACCCGCCTTTTTTAGCTTTATCCATAAAACTTTCCGATAGTTTACTTACCGGAAGGCAGAGGCCATGAAGGTAAGAAGGATAAGATGGCTGCTTAAAAGAAGACCCGGAAAGATTGAAAACATAGTTTAGTCCGGAAACTTTCTGATGCGCAAAGTCGAGTATATTCAGATTAAAGGAGAGAATAAAGATGTTGCCTGAATATTTGTACGGCACTCTTTTATTTATGGTTTCCAAAACCTTTAACGTCAATATCCGGGATGTTTCCGAAAAGGAATCATCTTCATTTGATTTTATTTCTATGAAAAGCCGGGTTATTTTGCTGTAAAGATCTATTGTTTTTTCAAATGTGAGGATCCTCTCATTCTTATATTTACCGGAAAACCAGCTTCCGCAGTCCATTTGGCTCAATTCGCTGAAGAAAACGGATTCGATTTTTTTACGGCTTCCTGATATCTGGCCAAGTGACCTGTCATGATGAATAACAGGCACGCCATCGCGGGTAATTCTGACATCGAATTCAATTCCATCAACAGAATAATTGAGGGCAGCATCGAAAGCCGAGCGTGTATTTTCAGGGGCTTCTTCTCCTGCTCCCCTGTGCGCCACAATCAATGGCCGGTATTTGTTTGTCATTTTTTTATTCATTCCTGTCTTCTCCAAGGTCATTCATTAAAGTGACTGCTGAATAAAATTAACCTCTCTTCCCTTTATGCATCTTAAAAATAGAAATGGATCCCGATCCCTGTATATTCTATGTTTTTCTCATAGAACAGGCCATGAGGCGCCGGTTATCCATCTTCCCCATTATTATTGATACTGTCTTCAGACGATTCTGCTGCTGCAACAAGTGCGATAAACATAATCATAACTGCTGCGATGACAAATATGTGATTATATCTTTTCACTTTTGGCCGTCCTTTTTGATGTAAGTATGTCTTTCTGTTTTTCTTTTAACACAATATCTTTTTCAACATAAATTTTCATCTTTGTAAAAGGATCCATCTCAGCATAATACATCAAGGTTGAATATGTCGACGGAGTCGGGGTGAATATCTGGACCTGTTCTGGATTTATTTTCAAATTGCGCGATGTAAAGGCTTTTAGTTTTTTCATGTCGTTTTCATTGCAGCCCGGATGTGCCGCAATGAAATAGTAGGTTAAATACTGCTCTTTCCCGGCAGCTTTGGTGAGATTGTTAAACAGGGTTACAAATTCGGAAAGGAATTTTGTTCCGGGTTTTCCCATCATCTGAAGGACTTTTTCATTATTATGTTCCGGAGCTATTTTCAACTGGCCCGATACATGATCAAGCACAATCTCTTTCAGATATTTTCCCCCGCAGTTTTTATCAGAAAGAAGCAGATCGTACCTGATGCCGGAAGAAACAAATATTTTTTTAATCCCTTTGATTTTCTTCAGTTTCTTCAACAGGGATATCTGCCTGCCGTGATCAGGTTTTAATTTGGGACAGACTTTCGGATATATGCACCGTTTATCAACACAGCTTCCGCGGGAGAGCTTTTTCTTGCATTCAAATCCGTACATGTTGGCCGTGGGTCCTCCGATATCTGAAATATACCCTTTAAAATCAGGATATGAAGTTAGTCGTTTTGCTTCCCTGATAACAGATTCTTCGCTTCTCCATCTTACGGTTGTTCCTTCATGAACAGAAATAGCACAGAAATTGCATTCTCCATAACATCCCCTGTGTGTTGAAATTGAAAATTTTATTGTATCGATAGCCGTTACCTTGCCGTCATTTTTATGGAAGGGATGGAGGTCTCTTTCAAAATCCATTTCGTATATTGTATCGAGCTCATTTGATGAAAGATATGGCGCAGGCGGATTATGTATAAGATAACGCAGGTCATGTTTCTGACAAAGTCCCTTTGCTGTTAAAGGATCATTGTTTCTGTAAAATGTGGTGAACATGTCTATAAATTGTATTTTGTCTTTGAGCAGATCGTCATAAGCGGGAAGTTCCAGATAGCCATTACGAGATTCTTTCGATATATAGCAGATGCCGGGAAGATCCTTTGCATCAGCTTTATTCCTGAATCTTTTTGCAAGTTCAACCGCTGTTTTTTCGCCCATGCCGTAGATAATGTAATCGGCTTTTGCGTCAAATAATATAGATCTGCGCAGCCGGTTTGACCAGAAATCATAGTGAGGTATTCTTCTGAGGCTTGCCTCAATTCCGCCTAAAACAAGCGGTTTTGTGTTTTTAAAATATTTTCTTATAAGATTCGAATAGGCTATAACTGCACGGTCGGGGCGGCGGGTATTATTTCCGCCTGCCGTGTAGTCGTCTTTCTTTCTTCTTTTTTTTGAGGCCGTGTAATTTGCGACCATTGAATCGATGCATCCGCCTGTAATCCCCCAGAATAGTTCCGGTTCACCCAGTCTGGAGATATCTTTTTCCGAATTAAGATCCGGCTGTGCAATAATGCCGACACGGAATCCCTCATTTATAAGCACTTTTCCGATTACCGATATTCCGACAAAGGGACTGTCTATGTAGCTGTCTCCTGTTACAAGAACAATATCCAGCGAGTTCCAGCCAAGTCTTTTCACTTCTTCTTTTGTTGCGGGAATGAACATATAAAATTAAGTTTCTGGTTTGTGGTTCCTGGTTTCTGGTAAAAAAGGGTTCGAGGATTCGAGGGTTCAAGGTGTTTAGTATCCTGAACCCCTGAATCTTTCCATTCACTATTCACTAATGACTATTCACTCTTTTTTTATCATAACTGCTTTGCATATTATAATCAATAATATAGAATTTGTGTTCATGAAAATTATATAAGAAAATAGGCATAAAAGCCCTGCATATTGATTTTTTTTTGCATATTTGATATTGTCCCTGAAAATTAAAAAGCGAATAGTCGTTAGCGAATAGTAAATTGTGATCAGTACAGGGGATGGGAGGCTAAAATGCCCCAGTGCGTATTACTGAATGCAGATTACACATTTCTGAATCTGGTAAACTGGAAAAGAGCCGTTTGTCTTCTGTCAAAGGGAAAGGTTGAGGTTTTGTCTTACTCCGAGACAATAATCAGAACTTCAGGCGGAGCCTTGATGAAAATTCCTGCCGTCATGAAGCTGATAAAACTTATCAGGACTATTTTCAGAAGCAGGGTTCCTTTCAGCAAGAAAAATGTTCTGATAAGGGATGGTTTTCAATGCGCCTATTGCGGAACGGAGAAGGAGAAGCTCACAATCGACCATATTGTGCCAAGATCAAAAGGCGGCGAGACCAATTTTGAAAATTGTGTGGCTGCCTGCAGATCCTGCAATAACCATAAGGGCTCGCGAACACCAAGAGAAATCCGCAGGCATCTCAGGGTTAAACCTTATCAGCCTACTATTTCCGAGTTTATAAGGCTTAAAATCAGAAAGCTTGGAATAAATCATGTTTTAAAAGACCTTGGTATATTCTGACGGAGGGAAGATATCATATGAAAGGAATCATACTGGCCGGGGGTTCCGGAACCCGGCTTTTTCCGATCACAAGCGTTGTAAGCAAGCAATTGTTGCCTATCTATGACAAGCCGATGATCTATTATCCTCTGTCAGTCCTTATGCTGGCCGGAATCCGTGATGTTCTTGTCATTTCCACTCCGGAAGATCTGCCCAATTTCAGAAAGCTCCTCGGCGACGGTTCCAGGATTGGCATGTCCCTCTCTTATGCTGTTCAGGCCAGACCTGAAGGACTTGCCCAGGCCTTTATAATCGGAAAATCTTTTGCAGGAAACGAGTCAATATGTCTGATACTTGGCGATAATATTTTTTACGGCAACAGCCTTTCAAAGACACTGAAGAAGGCTACAGAGTTAAAAAGAGGCGGTCTTATTTTCGGATATGTGGTTAAAGATCCCGGAAGATATGGGGTCGTGGAGTTCGATAAGAACGGAAAAGTCATTGGAATCGAAGAAAAACCATTAAACCCCAAATCAAATTACGCAGTTCCCGGCATATATATTTATGACAAAGAGGTTATTAATATCGCAGAGAATCTGAAACCTTCTTCAAGAGGTGAGCTTGAAATTACGGATGTAAATCTGGAATACCTGCGAAGAGGAGAACTTAAGGTTGAGCTTCTGGGAAGAGGCGTGGCATGGCTTGATACAGGAACTGTTGAATCCCTTCAGCAGGCCGCAAGTTTTGTACAGGCTATCCAGGAAAGGCAGGGTTTGAAGATTTCCTGCATCGAAGAGATAGCCTACCGCCTTGGCTACATAAATAAGGATGAGCTGAGGGAAATAGCCTCCGGTCTGGTGAAAAACGAATACGGGCAGTACTTGATGGATTTGATTGCGGAGGATTAACAACTGCGGCGGTAAATCATCTCATTCCGAAGTTTTCCCCGGAAGTCATGGACAACTCGTTATTTTCGCCTTCCTTGAACCCGAACATAGTCGGATGCCCCTCAAGGAGCTTATTCTGCAATTCATCAATTTTTTTCTCTTTTTCCATGGATTGCCTTTTGAATTTCACACCTATTCCATGCGAATCAGATCTTACTATTTCACCCATGGCTTGAATTAATTTCCGACTCCTGGGCAGTCGAAATACCATTGTGATATCCTGCCCAACAGTAAAGGGCATTCTGGTTTCGATAAAAACTCCACTTGCACTGATATTTTTAATAACATCCTTAAAAGCCACGAACTTTGTAGTATAGTCTATTGGTATCAACAATGGTTTCCTGTGGTACCTTCTAACTCCTTTGCTTTCCCATTTATCAATAAACTTCAAAAGTATCAGCTTTTTTCCCATAGACATATCAAATATCAAATTGAGCAATCGGGATGTAATATTGACTTCTTCTGAATTGTTATCTGTTGTTGCCATTTATGCGCCCTTATAAATATTATCCATAAATTTCTTTTGGTTAGAACAGTTTTACCTTAAACCTTTTGCAAAAAACAATACCATACCTCTTTCTGTATTTTTTGGCTACTATGACATCTGTGCATATTTAACTCAAGCTATTAATGACGGCTTCGTAAAAAGCCAGTATTTCACGCCAAGCCACAAAGATCACAAAGTTAACTTATTAATATTAAATGATATTTTCTTGGTGTTCTTAGCGATTTTGTGAGAAAATAGAGTTTTTACGA